>JBMTXX010000087.1:0-13654 GCA_049453935.1 Rubrivivax sp. | reverse complement strand
GTCGCATGTCGTCCGCCGGGTGCGGCGGGTCCGCCCTTCGGCGTGTCCGCTGCCCCGACGACGAGACCCCGCGCAGCGCCTTCAACGCCAGGCAAAGTGGGGCTGGTCGAAGTGCGCCACCCGCGTCGGCCGGCCGCACAGCAGCCACTCGCGGAACTGATACAGGAAGGCGGCCGTCGGGGCGGCGATCCAGCGCGTGCCCACCGGCATGCGCAGCACCGGGTGCGCCGCGCCGCTGACCTGGTTCAGGATCGGGGCGTCTTCGCGCAGCAGCTCCGTCAGCGGGATCCGGTGGACGCTGGCGACCTCGGCCGGGTTGGGGACGAGGCGCGTGGCCGCGCCGGCCCAGACCACGACCGGCGTGATCAGGTAGCCGGACCGGGTGGCGTAGTCGTCCAGGCGGCCCAGCACCGCGTCAGGCCCCAGTGGCAGGCCGACCTCCTCGGCCAGTTCACGCAGGGCCGCGGCTTCGGGCGACTCGCCGGCGTCCAGGCGCCCGCCCGGCAGCGCCCACTGTCCGGCGTGGCTGCGCAGCGTGGCCGCGCGCAGCGTCAGCAGCAGCGCCGGGTCGGGGCGCCATCGGTCGTGCACGGGCAGGCCGGCGACGTCGGCGCCGAACCCGGCCTCGGTGACGGCCACCGCCACGGCGGCATGCCGCCGGCCTTCCGGGGCCAGGCTGCGGACCTCGAAGGTGGACAGGCGCTGCTGCAGCGCCTCGCGCAGGGCCGCTGGATCGGTCGTGGTGGGCGTAGGCACGCGCATCGGGCCGAGCATACCGGGCCGCACGCCGGTGGCGACTTTGCAGCGCGCCGTCCGTCAGGCGCCAGCCCGGCGGACGTCGTGGCGCCTACTGCCCGCGCAGCAGCGTCGCCGGCGACAGCCGCAGCCGGGCCAGCAGCACCTGCGCCCCGGTGCCCAGGGCCAGGGCGCTGACCCCCAGCGCCAGCCCGCCGCCGACCCAGGCCAGCCCGGTGGCGTCCAGCCCGATCCGCCAGGCCAGGGCAGCGCTGGCCAGCGCCGTGCCCAGCAGCGTGGCCAGCGCGCTCGTGACGAGCGCCATCAGCGCATATTCCCAGCGCAGCACGCGCCGCAGCCCTGACACCCGCGTGCCCAGCACGTGCAGCACGCTGGCCTCGTAGGTCTGGCGCGCCCGCGCCGCCGCCACGATGCTGGCCAGCACCAGCAGGCTGGCGGCCAGCAGCACGCCGGCCACCACCGCCAGCCCGGCACTGGCGCGTCCCAGCAGCGAGCGCGAGGTGTCGAGCATCGATGCCGTGCGCAGGCTGGCGATGTTCGGGGCGGCCTGCGCCAGCAGGTCCTGCGCCCGGATGGCGTCCTCGGCCGACATCCAGGCCGCGCCGACGTGCCGGGTCACATGCGGGTCGAGCACGCCGTCGCTGAAGATGGCCTCCAGCCACAGGCGCGACTGCAGCCGGCGCTGCGCATAGATCGCCACCAGTTCGGCATCCACCGGCGAGCCCAGGATGTCGAAGCGCAGACGGTCGCCGACCTGCAGGCCGAGTTCGTCGGCCTCGCGGTCCTCCATCGCGACCTGTGGCGGCCCGCGGTAACCTTCCGGCCACCACGCCCCGCGGGTCACGACCACGTCGTCGATGTTGCCCTGCCGATGGCTGAACTTGTGTTCGTCGCGGGCTTCGAGCCGGGCCTCGGCGTCACCGCTGGTCTCCAGGTCGCGGCCGTTGACGGCCACCAGCCGGCCCAGGACCAGCGGGGCGACGCGCCAGTCGGTCGTCGAGGGCATGCCGCGCAGCGTCTGTGCCAGGGTCTCGATCTGCGGCGTCTGCACGTCGTGGAAGACGATGGCGGGGGCGTCGCGCGGCACCGTCTCGTCGATGGTGCGCAGCAGGGCGGCCACCACCACGGCGCAGGTCACCAGCAGCGTCAGCGCGGAGCCCAGTGCCAGCACGGCAGGGCGCATCGGCGACTGCGGCTGGCGCAGGTTGGACAGCGCCAGGCGCAGTTCGAAGCGCGTGACGCGGCCCGGGCGGGCGAGCAGCGCGCCCGCGCCCGCCTGCAGCAGGCGCATCAGGCCTTCCAGCAGCCCGAGCAGGGCGACCACGACGAGGACGAAGGCGGCGGCGAAACGCGGGTCCGGCAGGGCCAGCGCCAGCAAGGCCAGCAGCGCCGATCCGCCCAGCCCCACCGCCCATCGCGTGCGCGGCGGCGTCTGCAGGCGCACGGCGTGCAGGCTGCGGAAGAGTGCGGCCGGACTCACGGTCAGCGCGCGCGACACCGAGGGCAGCGCGAACAGCAGCGCCGTGGCGATGCCGAAGACGACCGCCAGGGCCAGCGGCGCGAACCAGGCGCCGGCGCTCGGCGCCATGGGCAGCACCCCGGAGACGATGCGCAGGCCCGCCAGCGCCAGCACGGCGCCGATGGCCGCGCCCGCGATGCTCGAGGCGGCCGCCAGCATCGCCACCTGCGCCAGCACCAGCGCGGCCAGCCGGCCGTCGCGCAGGCCGACCGCGCGCAGCGTGGCCAGCGTGCCCAGACGCTGCTGCAACCAGGACTGCACGCTGTGGTGCACGCCCAGCCCGCCGATCAGCAGCGCCGACAAGCCCACCAGCAGCAGCCCCGCGCCGACCTGACCGAGCACGTCGGCGATGCGCTCGCTGCGGTCGTCCACCGTGCGCAGTTCGGCGTCACCGCCCGGGTGGGCCGCCAGGTAGGCGTCCCGCCAGGCCTGCGCCGACCCGTCCACACGGACGCGGTAGCGGTGGTCGACACGGCTGAAGGGCTGCAGCAGGCCGGTGGCCTGCAGCGCGCCGGCCGTCACGAGAACGGGCGCGCCATTCCAGTCGGCCCGCAGGCTGCGGTCGGGCTGCTGGGCGATCAGGGCTCGCACCTCGAGGGTGGCGTCGCCGACCTCGACCAGCGACCCGACGGCCAGGCCCATGCGCTGGGCCAGCACGGGATCGACCGCGATGCCCCAGCGCCCTGCGACCTCTTCGAGACGGCGCGCTGCAGGCCCTGGCGGCTCCAGGCGCAACTCGCCCACCAGCGGGTATCGGGCATCGATGGCCTGGAGTTCGACGAGGTGCGAGCGTTGGACCGGTGTGGTGGCGTCGGACCCGGAGGCCGGCGCCGGTGGCGCGTCGATGGCGGGCGTGCCGGCTGACGGCGCGTCGGCCCCGGTCATCATCGTGCGCAGGGTGGTGAGTTGCGACACCTGGCCGCGGGCGCGCATCCATTCCAGCGTGGCGGCATCCAGTGCCTGGCGGCTGCGGACTTCGACGTCACCGCCGAACAGCGCCCGCATGTCGGCGCGCAGGGAGTCGTCGACCTGCCTGAACAGCGCGCCCCCTGCGGCCACGAGGCTGACGCCCAGCGTCAGACAGGCGGCGAAGACCCACAGCCCGCGCATGCTGGCACGCAGGTCGCGCCAGGCCAGCTCAAGCAGCGCGCGCATGGGCTGTGAGCTCCTGGGCGGTCGCGGCAGGCGTGTGGGCGGGCATGGGATGCAGACGGCCGTCGCCCAGCCGCAGCACGCGGTCGCAGCGCGCGGCGAAGGCCGGGTCATGGGTCACGAGCACCATCGTCGCGCCGCTTTCCCGGTGCAGTTGCAGCAGCAGATCGCGCACGACGGCGCCGGTGTGGTCGTCCAGGTTGCCCGTGGGCTCGTCGGCCAGCAGCAGCGCCGGCTCGTGGACCAGGGCGCGGGCGATGGCCACGCGCTGCTGCTCGCCGCCGGACAGTTCCGCCGGCCGGTGGGCGGTGCGGTGGCCGAGGCCCACCCGGTCCAGCCACTCGCGGGCACGCGCCGTGGCGTCGCGCCGGCCGGCGATCTGCAAGGGCAGGGCCACGTTGTCCAGGGCGGTCAGGCTGGGCAGCAGGTGGAAGGACTGGAAGACGATGCCCAGGCGGTCGCGCCGCAGGTCGGCCAGCGCATCGCGGTCCAGCGTCCCCAGGTCCTGCCCGCAGACCTCGATGCGGCCTTGGGCCGGCCGCTCCAGCCCCGCCAGCAGGAGCAGCAGCGAACTCTTGCCCGAGCCCGAGGGGCCGACCACGGCCACCCGCTCGCCGGCCCCGATGGTCAGCGAGACCTGCCGCAGCACGTCGATGCGGGCTTCGTGGTGCAGGTAGTGCATGGACACGTCCTGCAGGCGCACGCGGTCTTCGCGGGAGACGGTGTGATCGGTCATGGCTGGAGGAGGCGGACGCCTCGGTTCACGGGCGTCGGTGGGTACCGGGCATGAAGTGTGTGCGCGTGCATGCAGCACCTGCGGGGCTGGGGGTATTGCCTCGAGGCGTCCCGGGGCGGCCGCATCGGCGCCGTCGGCGGAAGGCTGCGGGTGCGGTCGGTCCCCGGCGCCTGCCGCAGAAGCCCCGGTCGCGCTGAGGGCGGCCCGATGCGTTTAGTCTGAAGGCAAGCAAGGCGGCGTCTGCCAGCTTGTGCAGGCGGACAGACGGATGGCACCGCAGGAGGGATGGGTCGGATGAAAGCGATTTGGTGGGCTTTGGTGGCGTTCTCGGCCCTCGCATGGACAGGTGGCGCCTGGGTGGCGGCAGGCCTGACCGAGTGGGGTGCCCAGGCGCTGGCTTCCGGTGCGGCTGTCGAGGCGGGTCGTGCGGCCGCGCAATGGCCGGTACCGCCCTGGGTTGCCTTGTGGATCGATCCCGCCTGGGTGGCCGCGGCCCAGGAAAGCGTCCGTTGGACGCTGGACGCGTTGGGCCACCTGCTGCCGGCGGTCGGGTCGGTGGGCCCCTGGTTGGTGGCGGCTGTCTGGGTCGTGTGGGCGGTGGGGATGGTCGTAGGGCTGCTGATCGGTGTGCTCGGACACCTGGCGCTGCGGCGCTGGTCCGGGGCCGGCCGCCTGGGTGCCATGCCGATGGCCTCCGGACTTGCATCCGGCGCTTCGGGCCCCAGATGAAGAGTGACGGGGGCGCGCGGCGCCCGGGCGATCCGGAAGGGAAGGGTGTGAGCGTATGTCCACGATGACGGCCGATGAGATGCGCGCAGTGGTCAGCGTGGCCGTGATGGCGGCGTTCGCCGATGGGCGCAAGCATGAGCGCGAGCGCGAGGAACTGCGCCGCATTGCCGACGGCCTGGCCCAGGACGAGGCGGTCCACCTGCCGTCGCTGGTGCAGGACGTCCTCACAGGCCGTTTGACCCTGCAGGCGGTGGCGTCGCGGCTGCGCAGCGACAACGCCCGGCAACTTGCCTACGAGATGGCCGTGTGCGTCTGCGACGCCGACGGTGCGCAGTCGGCCGCCGAACGCGACTTCCTGCGCGGGCTGGCGCAGGCCCTGGCCCTGGACGCCCGTGAGGCGGACGCCTATGCCGCAACGGCCGAGTCGCTGGCCTGCGCGCCGATGGCCCCGTCGTCCTCCCTGCCCGGCGCGGGCTCGGGCCTGGGGCCTGCCGCCGCCGCGGGCGCCGGTGGGGCGGCGATGGCGGTCGCCGGTGCCGCCGCGGACGGCGGTGCGAGGGCCGCCGTGGACGACGCGGCGCTCGACCGGATGATCCTCAACGCCGCCATCCTCAACGGCGCCATCGAACTGCTGCCCGAGAGCCTGTCGACGCTGGCGATCATCCCCTTGCAGATGCGTCTGGTCTACCGCGTGGGCCAGGCCCACGGTTACGCGCTCGACAGCGGGCACATCCGCGATTTCCTGGCCACGGTTGGCGTCGGGCTGACCTCGCAATATCTGGAACAGGCCGGGCGCAAGCTGCTGGGCGGGCTGCTGGGCAAAGTCGGAGGCGGTCTGCTGGCTGGGGTCGGACGCCAGGCGGTGAGCTCCGGGATGAGCTTCGTGACCACCTACGCGCTGGGACACGTCGCGCGCCGCTACTACGCCGGGGGTCGCGTCTGGACGACGGCGATGCTCAAGGAGGCTTATCAGGACATGACACGGCAGGCCCAGGGACTGCAGCAGCGTCATCTGCCCGAGATCCGCGAGCGCGCGCGCGGACTGGATGCGGGCAAGGTCATGGCCCTGGTGCGCGGCGGGCCGGCCGCCTGAGCGTTGCCTGTGCAAGGCACGACGATGACCGCGAGGACCGCGATGCGCCGCACGCATTGCGCCCGATCGACCGATTTATCAACCTGCATCAAGCGATGCCAGCCCTCTTGCACCGACGATGAGGGCTGTTCAACCCCGGAGGACTTCCCATGACCGATGTCACCGCCGCCCAGAAGGACCGTCTCATCAGCGACCTGAAGGTCGTGATCGCCGACGCCGAAGCCTTGCTGCAGAGCACTGCAGGCAATGTCGGTGAAGGCATGAGCGAGGCACGCACCCGCATCCAGGCCAGCCTGAAGCAGGCCCGCGAGAACCTGCTGGACCTGCAGGAGGCCGCCGCGGCCCGTGCCAAGGCGGCCGGTCGCGCCGCAGACGACTACGTGCACGAGCACCCCTGGACGTCGATCGGCGTGGCGGCAGGGGTGGGCTTGGTCGTCGGCTTGCTGATCGGCCGGCGTTGAAGCCGATGTCGAAGATGCCGGCCCGGCTGCTGCGTCCACGGCGCCGTCCCGATGGCCGCGCCTGAGTCTCCGGGGCTGGTGGCGTCGCTGCGGCGCCTGCTGGGCACCCTGCTCGAGACGGCGCAGGTCCGGCTGGACCTGATCGCCGTCGAGATCGAGCTCGAGAAGCAGCGTCTGCTCACGGTGCTGCTGCTGGCCGTGCTGGGCCTCATGCTCGCCTGCATCGGGCTGGTGCTGGCCGCGGCGCTGCTGGTGCTGGCGGTGTCGCCGGCCTATCGTCTGGCGGTGCTGGCCGTGCTCACGTTGCTGTGCCTGGGGGGCGCTGCGGTGCTGGTGTGGCGCGCCCGCGCCGTGCTCGCCACACCGGGCGGCATCGCAGCGGCCAGCCGGGGTGAAATCGCGCGCGACCGGCAGGCGCTGGCTGAGCGGTCTTGAGCGTGGGCCGCATCGACTTGCTCGAGCAGCGCCGACAGGCGCTGCTGATCCGCAGCACGGTGCTGCGAGGGCGACTGGCGCAGGACGTCAGGGCCTTCGAGGGTGTGGGGCAACTGGCCGACACAGGCTGGGCCGCCTGGCGCTGGGTGCGGGGTCATCCCTTGCCTGTCGTCTCCGCGGTGGCGGCGCTGGCCGTGTGGCGGCCGCGGCGGGTGCTGCGCGTGGCCGGAGCCGCCTGGGGCGCCTGGCGCTGGTGGCGCCGGCTCCAGCCGGTGTGGCGCACGGTGTCGGCGCTGCTGCAGGCACGGCGCTGACGTCATCGGTCTGACGCGGCACGGCCATGTCTGCCGCCTGCCGCCTGCCCCCTACCCGCCACCGGCGCCCTGGCCCAGCGTGGCGGGGCTTGGCGGGCCCTGGCAGGGCGGTGGCGCCCTTCAGGAGGCGCGCAGCATCTGCCCCAGATCCATCCCCGTCAGCTGTTTGGCGCCTCGCGCCAGCCAGAACATCAACGCCACCATCATGACCATGGATGGCAGCGCGATGACCGGATAGCTCAACAGCGTGAGGCGACCGAGCTCGGCGTTGAATGCCTCGGTGCCCCCCGGGCTTGTGACGATCCATCGCGCCAGCACGAAATTCATCGTCGCCGAGAAGAAGAAGGTGCAGGCCAGCAGCCAGGTGCCGGTGCGCAGGCGCAGCTCGAAGGCCACCCGGGTGCCGCGTTCCTGCAGCGCCTGCTCGACGCGCTCGACATCGAACAGGCTCGGGTTGAACACCAGGATGCGGATCAGCGGCCACCGCGTCCAGTTCGAGCCCAGCACGGCCAGCCCGATCAGCAGGGGGACGCCGGCCTCCTTGACGGCGAGCCAGAACGGATCGACCTTCAGCAGCCCGATCCCGCCGGTGAGCAGGGTGCTCACCACGCCGAGGATGGCGATCCCGCTGACCTTGCGACGCGTCAGGGCTTCGCGCACGCCCCAGAACAGCGGGAAGGCCAGTGCCAGCAACAGCGCGCCGGCCGGGCCGAGCCGCTCGGCGCTGCTGAGCTGCATCAGCACGATCGCCGGCACCAGGATGGTGATGACGATCTCGAACAGCGGGTTGCCTTTGGCCGCCTGGGCGCGGGCGGGCGGCGTCGAATCAGGATCCACGGGCATTGCTTCAGGAATGAGGGTCGGGGGTGCCCGCGGCGCGCAGGCGGGCATGCACCCGCGCGCCCTGCGGGACGTGCAGCAGGTCGCCCACGCGCCACAGCAGATGGCGCTCGTGATCCGCCAGCTGGCCGTCGGCATAGGCCACCTGCCACATCAGCTCGATCAGGCGGATGCGTTGCGGCAGGTCCAGCCGCTCGTTCAGCACCGAGGTGTAGGCGTGGAAGTCGGTGGCCTGGTGCGCCGTCTGCCGCGCGAGCGCAGACAACTCACGCGACTCGTCCTCGGTCAATCCGAACTTCTCGCGCAGGGCCGCGTTCACGGCATCACGCTCGGCCTGACCGATGTGGGTATCGGCCCGCATCACCTCGACCAGCAGCACCGCGGCGGCCAGTTGCAGCACATGCTCGTCGGGCTTTGCAGCTGCGGCGGACGGCGGCAGCAGGCGGTCGATGAACAGGCGCAGTCGATCGAGCATGGGGGGAACCGTCAAAGGCACCGGGGTGCGTGGGTGGATGCCGTGTCGGCCACGGACCACCTGCCTTCAGGCGCCCGCAACAGGGCTGACCGGCAGGTGCTGGCCGAGTGTCAGGTCACTGCAGCGCGCAGGCCCCCGGCCCGGCAGGATGCCCACAACTGCCGCAGGGGCCGGTAGCGGCAGCGGCCATGGCCTGGCCGGCTTCGGGCGCGCCCGCGCCGGTGGCGAACACCGACAACTGCTTCACCAGGTCGGTCGAGTGGCAGCCCGGGCATTCGGGTACGGTGCCCGAGCGCACCAGGGTCTCGAACTCGTGGCCGCAATCCTGGCAGGCGTATTCGAAGATGGGCATGGGGAACTCCGCAAGACGTCGTCCGCCATTGTCGGGCACGTCGGGCACGTCGGCCCGCGGTGACGCCTCAGCCTCTCACACCGTCAGGCGACGCGCCCGAGCCGTCACCGGCCAGCGCTCCGCGGCGCGGCCGCCACGCACCGCCCAGACCTCGCTGTGCAGCGCCATCGTCGGGCAGATGTGGCGCGGCAGGCCGTAAAGCGCGTCACCGACCCGGTACTGGTCGGCGCGCGGCGTCTGCAGCACCAGATGCTCCTCGCTGTGGACGACGGCCTGCGCATCTTCCAGACCGAAGATCTGCACCCGCGGATGGACCATCTCCGAGCCCACCGCCTTGTGCCCGAGGTCCAGGCAGATCCGGTCGGGGGTGGGCTTGCTGATCACCCGCGTCAGCAGCACGGCGGCGTTCCACATCTGGTGCGACGGGCAGACCTGTTCCTGGCCGAAGTCCCACAGCGCCGTCGTGCCGGCACCCACCTCCACGTCGATGCCGGGGGTGCGCGCGACGATGGCAAACGTGGGGGTGCCGCTGGCGATCACCCGCGGCACCGGCAAGCCGCGCGCCAGCAGCGACTCGCGCATCGCCCACAGCGGTGCAAAGGTCTGGCGCACCTGCGCCTCCAGCGCCGTGTCGTCGGGATCGCGCAGGTGGCCGTCGTAGGCGTGCAGGCCGCCGGGGATGAGGCCCGGCGTCTGGCACAGCTGGGCATACAGCGCCTGAGCGGCGTCACCCGGCACGATGCCGGTGCGGTTCATGCCCACGTTCACGTCGACGTAGACCGTCAGCGTCAAGCCTGCCGCCTGGACGGCTGCGCCCAGGGCTTGCAGGTTCTGCGCGTCGTCGACGATCGTCGACCAGGTCACGGCCGGGTAGGCCTGCATCAGCGCCACCAGCCGTGCGATGCCCGGGCCGTTGGGCTGGTGCGCCAGCAGGATGTCGGGCCCGCCGGCCTGCGCCGTCATCTCGGCCTCGGCGATCGTCGAGACCTTGAACTTGCGGATGCCCTGCGCGAGCTTCATCGCCACGATCGGCGCGAGCTTGTGGGTCTTGACGTGCGGCCGCAGCTTCGCCGGGTCGCCTCCGACCAGTTCGGTCATCCGGCGCAGGTTGTGGTCGACCCGGTCGGGGTAGACCAGGACGGTGGGCGAGGCAATGTCGTCGACGTTGTCGATGGCGTACCAGGGGGTGGCGGGGTTCATCGGGTGTGCTCCTTGTCGTCCTTGTGCAGTCGCTGTCGTCGGTGGTGTTGTTCGGCCTGGGTCTTCGGTCCGTTTTCGACTGGTCTCTTCAGTTTGCGTTCGCTCGGGTCGCACCGTCATGCCATCAGACATGGCCAGACGCTCACCACGCGCTCCATCCCCCATCGACGACGAGGTTCTGCCCGGTGATCCAGCGTCCTGCCGGCGAGGCAAACAGCGCGATCGCGCCGCGCAGGTCGGCCGGCTCACCCAGCCGGCCCAGCGGCACCTGCTGCCGGAAGCGCTCACGCGTGACCGCGTCGATCGTCGACTTGGGGATCTGCCCCGGGCTGATGCAGTTGACCGTGATGTCGTGCGCCGCCCATTCGCAGGCCAGCGCGCGTGTGAGGTTCAGGATGGCGCCCTTGGCCGCATGGTAAGACTGCGAGGAGCGGCGGAACCCGGGATCGTACAGCCGCGGGTCACTGCCCAGGCTGGCATGGATCGAGCCGACGGTGACGATGGCCCCACCGCGCCCCGATGCGATCATCGCGCGCGCCGCCGCCTGCGCGCACACCAGCGTGGTCGAGACGTTCTTGCGCAGCGTGGCCTCCAGGTCGTCACGCCGGATGTCCGGTGCCATCTCCTGGCCCTGACCGCCGCCGGCGTTGCACAGCATCAGGTCCAGGCGGCCGTGATGGGCCTGCAGGCGCTGCACCAGTGCATCGACCGCGGCTTCGTCGGCGGCGTCGAGTGCCGCGGCCTCGGCGCTCAGTCCGTCAGCCGTCAGACGCTGCGCGGCCTCGTCGACAACCTCGCGGCGCCGGCCCGCCAGCACCACGTGCATGCCCAGTTCGCCCAAGGCCCGCGCCATCGCCAGGCCGAGATGCGTGCCGCCGCCGGTGACCACGCCCACGCGACCTCGCAGGTCCAGCCAGTCGGGCAGGGGATGCGGATGCGGCGGTGTCGTGGGCATCGACGGGTCTTGATGGGGGTTCAGGATCAGAGGCTGAGAGTTTTTCCGCCGTGCCCGAAAGGCGCGTCCAAACGTCCTGGATCGAGGCGCAAACCACAGCCATAGCTCGGGCTATGGCGAGGATTTGCAACGATGAGCCAGGATGTTGGGGCGTGCAAGGCGGGCATGGGGGAATGACTCTCAGCCTCTCAAGCCGCGCGCAGCACCCGCCCGGGACGGGCGTCGGTCAATTCGCCGTCGTCGAGCACCGGCACGCCGTTGACCCAGACATGGCGCACGCCGACCGCTTGTTGCGTCGGCCGCAGGTAGGTGGCGCGGTCCGCAACCTCGTCGGGGTCGAACAGCGTCAGATCGGCCGCCTGGCCGACCGCGATGTGGCCTCGGTCGATCAGGCGCAGCCGTTGCGCCACCTGGCCGCTCATCTTGGCCACCGCCGTGGCGAGGTCGAGGTCGCCGCGCTCGCGCACGTAGCGTCCGAGCACGCGTACGCTGGCGCCGAAGTTGCGGGGGTGGGGGCGCCGGCCGCCCTGGTCGAAGCACATCGCCGAGCCGTCCGAGCCCATCACGCAGTTCGGATGCGTCAGAAAGGTCAGCATGTCGGCCTCGGTCCGGTAGAACAGCACGACCATCACCCGGTTGCCGCCCTCCCGGCACAACAGCAGCACCAGGCGCCCCGGCGAGATCCCGGCCTGCGAGGCTGCCTGCTCCAAGGTCTGGCCTTCGGTTGTGCCCAGCAGGCCGTCGGTGCGGGCGAGGACGAAGCGGTCCCACAGCCAGGGGATGCGCTGGGCCGACCAGCCTTGCAGCAGATCGGCCTCCGCGCGCGCCAGCGTGTCCTCGTCCTGCAGGCGGGCCCGCATCGCCGCGACGCCACCCTCGACGACCCAGGCAGGCAGGTACTGCGTCAACGCCGAACTCGAGGCATCGTAGGGGTAGACATCGAAACCCGCGTCCAGTCCTTCTTCCAGGGCCTGGTCGAAATGCGCGGTCCAGCGCCCGGCGCTGCCCCAGTCCGCAGGGGTGTTGATCGCCGCGTGCGAGTACTGCACCCGCACGCCGGTCTCGCGTCCGAGGTGCAGCGCCTCGTTCAGCGGGCCCAGGCGGTGGTCGACACCGGTCGGGTCCCGGTCGCGCGCGTGCGTGGCGTACATCCGGCCGCGGCGCTGCAGGACCCTGCACAACGCGACCAGCTCCGACGTGGGCGCGTAACGCGAGGGCACGTAGGTCAGGCCGGTGGTCATGCCGAAGGCGCCCTGGTCGAGCATGCGGTCCAGCAAGGCGCACAGCGCGTCCAGCTGTGCCGCGTCGGGCTCGGCCGTCGACACACCCATGACCGCGATGCGCAGCGCGCCGTGACCCACCAGCGGCGCCGAGTTCATCGCCAGGCCGCGCTGCTCGGCCACTTGGCGATAACCTTCCAGGTCGGTCCACGCCAGCGTCTGTGCGTCGTCACCCAGCCCAGCCATCAGGTCCTGGTGCAGATCCAGCCGGGCCGGTTCGATCGGGAAGGGCGAGAAGCCGCAGTTGCCGGTGACGTCGGTCGTCACCCCCTGGGACACCTTGCTCTGCGCGCGGCCGTCCAGCAGCAGGCTCATGTCGGAATGGGTGTGGATGTCGATCAGGCCGGGCGTGGCGACCAGGCCGCGCGCGTCGACGATCCGATGCGCCGCCGTGCCCAGACCCCGCTCGACGGCAACGATCCTGCCGTCCTTCAGGCCGATATCGGCTTCGCGTGGCGCGCCGCCGGTGCCGTCGACCACCAGCGCACCCTTGACCAGCACGTCCATGAGATCACCCTGCGTCGATCCGGCGACCGGCCATGCCGCCCGGCGGGCAGCCTCTCGGGCACCTTTGCTGGGGATTATGGAAGTGCGTCTGCGCCGGGATCCGGCGCCAGCGTTTCGCCGCACGCAACGCCATGCGCGCGAACGTGCTTGTCAGCGGCGGGGCAGGGCGCAGACCGCCCCGGCACCGATCCGCCCCTAGAGTCTGTCAGCCCCCGTGGCCCTTGATGTAGGTCTCGAGGTAATTCACCTGCTGGCCGAGTTGCCGGATCATGTCCTTGACGATGTCACCGATGGAGATCACGCCGACCAGCCGATCGCCGTCGACCACCGGAAGGTGCCGGAAGTTGCGACTGGCCATCAGCCCCATGCAGGCTTCCAGTGGATCGCTCGGCTTGACCGTCATCGGGTCGCGGGTCATGATCTCCGACACCTGCGTGGCGCGCGCATCCCGCCCTTCGAGCAGCACGCGGATGGCGCAGTCGCCTTGCGTGATGATGCCTGACAGCCGCCCGTCGTCGATCACGAGCACCGAGCGCACGCGCTTCGATTTCATGAGTTCGAGCGCGCGTTGCACGGGGGCGTCGGACGTGACGCTGATCAGTTCGCTGGGCTTCTGGGCGAGACAGGTCTTGACGGTGGTCATGCGGTTCTCCGGGGGGCTGCACGGACTTTACGTCAGCTTGGTATGACGTCAGCGTCTTCGTCGCCGCCAAGCCGCGGTCGAGCGCCTGGACGGGCGCCGGCGCAAACAAAAATGCCGCAGGGGGCAGCCTGCGGCATCAGAATGGGTGGTGGCGCTTCAGGGATTCGAACCCCGGACCTGCGGATTATGATTCCGTCGCTCTAACCG
>JBMTXX010000086.1:0-13664 GCA_049453935.1 Rubrivivax sp. | reverse complement strand
GCCGCCGCGCGCGACATCGTGCGATCGGCGCTGATGCCGGCGGCGGCGGAGACGGCGGTGCGCGCAGCCTGGCGGGACCTGTCCCGACAGACGGCACCGCAGGGCCAGGCGTTGCGCGTGGCGGTCCGCAGTTCGGCCACCGCCGAGGACCTGCCTCAGGCCAGCTTCGCCGGGCAGCACGACAGCTTCCTCGACATCGAGGGCGAGGACGCGGTGGTGGAAGCCATACGGCGCTGTCAGGCCTCGCTCTACACCGACCGCGCCATCGCCTACCGCATCGACCAGGGATTCGACCATTTCAAGGTTGCCCTGGCTGTGGCCGTCATGCCCATGGTGCGTGCCGACCTGGCCTGCAGCGGCGTGGTGTTCACGCTGGACCCGGAGTCTGGGCACCCCGACATCGTGCTCGTGCACGCCACCTGGGGCCTGGGCGAGACGCTGGTGCAGGGTGCCGTCGACCCGGACGAATACCTCGCGCACAAGCCGACCTTCCGGGCCGGCGCGCGGGCCGTGCTCATGCACCGGATCGGTCAAAAGCAGGTCCGTATGGTGCGCGACGACACCCTTGTGCCCCGTCGTTCGGGCCGCCAGGCGCTTCGAACCGAAGCCGTGCCCGAGCCCGACCGCCGCCGCGCCTGTCTCGACGACACGCAAGTGCTCACACTGGTGCAGGCGGCGATCGCGATCGAGGACCACTGGAGCGCGCGTGCGGGACACCCCTGCCCGATGGACATCGAGTGGGCGCAGGACGGGCCGGGCGGGCCTTTGTGCATCGTCCAGGCGCGGCCGGAGACCGTCGCCTCGCGCCGACCCCCGGCACGGCTCGACATGGTCACGCCGGACGCGCGGGCCCTGGCCGCCGCCACACTGCGCATCAGTGGGCGGGCCGTCGGCGAGGGTGCGGCCTGCGGGGCCGTGCGGCGCATCACCCACGTGGCCGACCTCCACCGCTTCCGCCCTGGCGAGGTGCTGCTGGCCGAGACCACGACACCCGACTGGGAGCCGGTGATGAAAACCGCCGCCGCGCTGGTGACCGAGCGCGGCGGACGCACCTGTCACGCCGCCATCGTCGCCCGCGAACTCGGCATCCCGGCGGTGGTCGGGGCCACCGGCGCGCTGTCGGCGCTGCGCGAGGGCGAGACCGTGACCGTCAGTTGCGCCGAGGGCGAGACCGGCCACGTCTACGCCGGCGACGTTCCGATGCACCGTGAGCAGATCGACACCTCGGCGCTGCCGCAGACCGACACCCGCATCCTGGTCAACCTGGGGAATCCGGGCCTCGCGCTGCGCACGTCCCGCCTGCCCAGCGACGGCATCGGGCTGGCACGGATCGAGTTCATCGTCAGCGAGCACATCCGCGCGCATCCGATGGCGTTGCTGCAACCGCACCGCATCACGTCGGCTGACACCCGGGCGCAGGTGCAGGCGCTGTGGCAGGCCGCAGGCTGCGCCGATGGCGCCACCTACTTCGTCCAGCGACTGGCCGAAGGCATCGGGCTGCTGGCCGCCGCGTTCTGGCCGCGGCCGGTGATCGTGCGGCTGTCAGACTTCAAGAGCAACGAGTACGCGGCGCTCGTCGGCGGCGCCGGCTTCGAGCCGCCCGACGAAGCCAACCCGATGCTGGGCCTGCGGGGCGCGGCCCGCTACCTGCACCCGTCCTATGCGCCGGCCTTCGCGCTGGAGTGCCGGGCGCTGAAGCAGGTGCGCGACACCATGGGCCTGCGCAACGTCGAGCTGATGGTGCCCTTCTGTCGGCGCCTGACGGAGGCACACGCCGTCCTCGCGGCGCTGCGGGCGCAGGGCCTCCAAGCCGACGACCTGTGCGTGGTGATGATGTGCGAGATCCCGAACAACGTGGTCCTGATCGACGATTTCGCCGAGTTGTTCGACGGCTTCTCGATCGGCAGCAACGACCTCACACAACTCACGCTCGGCGTCGACCGGGACAGCGCCCTCATCGCCGAGGCCTTCGACGACGGTGACCCGGGCATGCTGAAGATGTACCGCTGGGCCATCGAAGGCGCGCACCGCCACGGGCGACGGATCGGGATCTGCGGTCAGGCGCCGTCGGACCGGCCCGACATCGCCCGTGCACTCGTGGGTCTGGGCATCGACAGCCTGAGTGTCAGCCCCGACCGCCTGATCGCGACGCGGCGTGCGGTGGCGCAGATCGAGCAGTCACTGCCACGACCGCGCATGCCGGACACGCCTCAGGCGCCCCGACCGGCGCCCATGGCCGCGGGCCCTCAGGGCCGACGCGAAAAGGTCACGGCCACCGCGACGGCGCCCAGCGCCACGAACAGCGCTGCGCTCCAGAACTCGTAGGGCACGCCCAGCAGGTCGACAGCGGCATCGGCGCAGGATGCGCGTGGCGCGAACACTTCTGGCGCCCAGGCGTCCAGCCGCAGCCCGCTGACGATGCGGTCGGCCAACGTCAGCTTGCAGGACGACAAGGCCGCCGCCACGAAGTGCTGCCAGAGGGCCGACGCCAGACCGGCCCCCGCCAGGCACATCGTCAGGACCCCCGACAGACGCCGCGCCCAGCCGGCCGCCAGCAGCGCACCGGGCACGCAGGCCAGCGCGATGGCCGCGAAGATCGCGCGCTGCAGCACGCACCAGGGGCAGGGCTGCATGTCGTAGACGTGCTGCGACACCAGCGCCAGCCCGATGGCGGCGAGACAGACCAGCGCCGCTGCGGTCAGCACGGCGCGTGACCGGGCGGCCAGCCAGCGGTTCATTCGACCTCGGCCGTGAGCTCGATCTCGACGCAGGCGCCAAGCGGGATCTGCGCCACACCGAACGCACTGCGCGCATGCGCGCCCATCGCCGGGCCGAAGACCGCCGCCAGCAGCTCGGAGCAGCCGTTGGTCACCAGATGCTGCTCGGTGAACGTGGGCGTGCTGTTGACCAGGCTCATCACCTTGACGATGCGCCTGACCCGCGAGAGATCGCCTTCGCAGGCCGCCTGCAGCGTGCCCAGCAGGTCGATCGCCACGGCACGCGCGGCCTCCCGCCCCTGGGCCGTGTCCATGTCCAGGCCGAGCTGGCCGACCCAGGGCTTGCCATCGCGGCGCGCGATGTGGCCCGACAGGAACACCAGCGAGCCGGTGCGCACGAAGGGGACGTAGGCGGCGGCCGGCACAGACACCGGGGGCAGGACGATGCCGAGCTCGGCAAGTCGTTGGGCAATCGTGGACATGGGGAGTCTCGTGACTTCGGTGGGAACGAGCGGGCGGACACACGCAGGCGGCGGATCCTACACTGGGCCCGGACGCCGTCGAGCCACCAGCCGCAAGAAGCGGCGAGAAGCCGCCCAAGCCCACACCGCCCCTCCGCCGCGATGACCGACACGCGCATCGACGTGACTGCAGATGACGTCACGCCCACGGCGACGAACCGGCCGGGACGGCGCGCGCACGGCGACGGCCCGGAAGAAGCCGAAGGCACCGGGCTCGATGCCGCCCTTCGACGGTCCGAGACTGCCGGTCTGGCCGGTCGCGGCTGGCTGACGTGGATCGCACTCGGGTGGCTCGTCGGGACGGCCGTGCAACTGCACAGCGCCGACCTCTGGCCGGTCCCGGCCGCGGTCGCTCTGGCGGTGACCGCCTGCCTGGGTGCGGCACTGGCCCTGGGCGCCCGCCACACCCCAACCGTCTGGCGTGGCCTGGGGCTGGTCGCTGCCGCGGCCGCGCTGGGCCATGCCGTGGCCGAAGGACGTGCCGGCCTGCGCATGTCGCAGGCCTTGCCGGCACACCTGGAAGGCCGTGACATCGTCGTCACGGGCACCATTGCCGAACTGCCGCGGCAAGGGCCGCAAGGCTGGCGCTTCGTCCTCGAGGTCGAGCAGGCGCGGCTCGGCGCCCCGCCCAGGCGCGCTGCCGCCGCGGCATCGACGGTGGCCGGCCGCGCGACAGACCTGGCAGCGGGCACACCGGTGGACCTGCCCAAGCGCTTGTCCCTGGCCTGGTACCGGGGCTTCGACGGGCCCGCGCTGGTGCGCGCGCCGGTCGAGCCGCTGGTCGCCGGCGACCGCTGGCAGATGACGGTGCGCCTGCGTCAGCCGCACGGCAGCCTGAACCCGCACGGCTTCGACCTCGAACAGTGGATGTTCACCCAGGGCCTGCGCGCCAGCGGCTATGTCCGCCCAGGCGCGCTGCGACTGGCGCAGGGGGTGGCCCATCCCGTCGAACGCCTGCGCCAGCGCGTGCGCGACGCGATCTTCGACCGCATCGAGGACCCGAGGGCCGCAGGCGTGATCGCCGCCCTGGCCGTCGGTGACCAGGCGTCGATCGACAGCGACGACTGGGCGCTGTTCCGCGACACCGGCATCGCGCACCTGATGAGCATCAGCGGGCTGCACGTGACGATGTTCGCCTGGCTGGCTGCCACCGCAGTCGGCCTGGCCTGGCGGTGCAGCCGGCGTTGCATGCTGACCCTGCCCACGCCACTGGCCGCGCGGATCGGCGGGCTTGCGCTGGCCTTCGCCTACGCGCTGGTGGCCGGATGGGGCGTGCCGGCCCAGCGGACGGTGCTGATGCTGGCCGTGGTGGCCGCGCTGCGCAGCGGTGGCGCGCGCTGGCCGGCGCCGTTGGTGCTGCTGGCCGCCGCCGTGGCCGTGACCCTGCTGGAGCCGTGGGCGCTGCTGCAACCGGGCTTCTGGCTGTCCTTCGCCGCGGTCGGGCTGCTCATGGTGTCGGACCTGCCTGCCGGCTGGCGCGGGGACGCCGACCCCGGATCGGCCGCGCCGATCGGACGTGTCAGGGTGGCCCTGCGAGCGGCTCTGCGCACGCAGTGGATCGCCAGCCTCGGGCTGGCGCCACTGACCCTGGTGTTCTTTCAGCAGGTGTCGGTCGTCGGCTTCGTGGCCAATCTGGTCGCGGTGCCGCTCGTCACGCTGCTCGTCACGCCACTGGCCTTGCTGGGTCTGCTCTGGGGCGGGGGGTGGCAGGTCGCCGCATGGCTGCTCGACGGTCTGTCCGCGTGGCTGCAGTGGATGGTCGTGCTGCCAGGGGCGGTCTGGACGGCCGCAGCAGCCCCCGCCTGGGCGGTGGTCTGCGGCCTGGTCGGTGGCGCCGTCGCGGTGATGCCGCTGCCTTGGCGCTTGAGGTGCCTGGGTCTGCCCTTGATCCTGCCGCTGCTGGTACCGGTGACGCCACGCCCGGCGCAGGGCCAGTTCGAGACCCTGGCGGTGGACGTCGGCCAGGGGACCGCCGTGCTCGTTCGCACGCGGCATCACCTGCTGGTCTACGACGCCGGGCCGCGCTACAGCCCCGAAGCCGACGCGGCCCAGCGGGTGCTGCTGCCGCTGCTGCGCGCCCGCGGCGAACGCGCCATCGACCTGCTGATGCTCAGCCACGGCGACACCGACCATGTGGGCGGCGCCGAATCCTTGCTGGACGCCGTTGCGGTGCGCGCCAGCATGAGTTCGCTCGTCGAGGGCCAGCCCCCACGGCAGCGACTGCCCGACCATCGCCCGTGCACGGCGGGTCAGCGGTGGCGCTGGGATGCGGTCGATTTCGAGGTTCTGCATCCGTCGGGCGAACCGCCCACAGGCCGCGCACGGCCCAACGCCCTGAGTTGCGTGCTGCGTGTGCGCGACGCTGCGGGTCGAAGCCTGCTGCTGACAGGCGACATCGAGGCGGCCCAGGAAGCCCAGCTCGTCTCGCGTCACGGGGCCGCACTGCGCAGCGACGTGCTGCTGGTGCCCCACCACGGCAGCCGCACCTCGTCCACCCCGGCCTTCCTGGAAGCCGTCAACCCGACGGTGGCGGTGGTGCAGGCGGCTTACCGCAGCCGCTTCGGACATCCGGCGCCTGACATCGTCGCGCGTTACCACGCCCGCGGGACGGTGCTGGCGCGCAGCGACCGCTGTGGCGCCTGGACCTGGCCGGCCGGTCGGCCACCGCAGGACGCGCGCTGTGAGCGCGAGCAGCGCCGGCGTTTCTGGCACGCCCGCGATTCCGGGACGCAAGGAACAGCCGCCGGTGACGATTGAAGCGCACCGAGGACCGGCCCCCGAACGGCTGCCGCTGCACGGGAAGGCTTCGGCCGCCACGGCGAGCGCGCCGACACCTCTGCAGCCAGGCGGTCTTCCCACAAACCCCTTGGAAACGACGGATTGACGCCTGAGGTCACAGGCGTGTAGAAACAGGTCACCCTTTGCTCGAGGTCGCGCCCAGGCGTGATTCAGTCGATGCGTGTGTCCGCCCCACCTGTCCCCGCGATGTCGGTCACCGCCGAAGACGGTGGCCGCGCGACCGAACCCGGCGCAGGCGGGCACGACGAAAAGCGGCAACTCCACGACTTCATCGTCGATTGCTACGTCGATCTCTTCCTCGGGCAGACGCGCAGGGCGGCTTGGGGCACGCTGGCGGCGGCGTCGCTGATGGCCTTGACCTGGTCACAGGCCACCGCCTCTGCCCTGCCTTGGGCATGGCTCGCCCTCGTCGGCGCCGCCACGGCCTGGCGGCTGACACAGGCCGAGGGCTTCATACGCCGCGCCGGTCGCATCGAGGCCGAACGCCGCATCACCGGGCTGCTGGCCTTGAACGGCCTGCTGCTGATGGCCCCCCTGGCCGGCTTCGGGGCGATGTCCGAAATCCAGCGCTCGGCGGTGTCGCTGGTGCTGCTGGCGTTGGCCACCGGGTCGGTGGCCACCCCCACGGGCCATCGACGGGCCTTCCTCGGCTACGCCGGGCCGCTGCTCGTGCCCCTGGCGGTGGCGTGGGTGTGGACCCTGCATCCCCAGGACGCGCCCTGGACCACCTACGGCCTGGCTGGGCTGATCGTCGCCTTCCTCGGAGTGCTGGTCTCCGTCGGGCAACAGCAGCACGCGGTGTTCCGGGAATCCTGCCGCATCCGGTTTGCAGAACAGGAACTCAACCGCCAACTGCAACAGGCCCTGGCCAACGAAAGCGAAGCCCACCGCAGCAAGACCCATTTCCTGGCCGCAGCCAGTCACGACCTGCGACAGCCCATCCACAGCATCAACGTGCTGCTGGCAGCGCTGACGATGCGCCCTCTGGACGGACGATCGGCCGACATCGTCAGGCTGCTGACCGACGTCAGTGCCGGACTGTCGGCACAACTCGACACGCTGCTGGACATGTCGAGGCTGGACGCCGGCTCGATCAAGCCCGAGTTCCAGCCGACCCGGCTGGACCAGCTGCTGCAGGCGCACCATCAGGCGGTGCAGGCGGTCGCAGCCGCCCGGGGACAGACCGCGGTGGCGGAGGTGGCCGCGCCGCTGACGGCGATGACGGACCGCAACCTGCTGCAACGGGTGCTGGGCAACCTGACCGACAACGCGATGAAATACAACCGCCCGGGTGGGCGGGTCACCCTGGGACTGCGCCAGGACGGCGACATGGCGCTGGTGTCGGTCACTGACACCGGCATCGGCATCCCGCGGGCCGAGCAGTCCCACGTGTTCCGGGAGTTCTATCAGCTCGGCAACCGCGAGCGCGACCGGGCCAAGGGTCTGGGCCTCGGCTTGGCCATCGTCGAGCGGCTGTGCCGCCTGCTGGGCGTGAGCCTGCAGCTCGAGTCGACCGAAGGCGTCGGCACGACTGTGACGCTGCGCATCCCGGTCGTCCCCATGGCGCAGGAGCCGAACCCTGCGCCGGGCGCCGTCGCCACCCAGCTGCCGCCAGGCCTGCGCGTGCTGGTGGTCGACGACGAGGTCGCGATCCGCGAGAGCATGGGCATGTTGCTGCAGGAGTGGGGCTGCAGCGTTCACCTCGCCGACGGGACCACCCAGGCCGTGCAGATCGCGCTGCGCGCGCCTGTGGACGTGGTGTTGTCAGACCTGCGGCTGGCGGGCGAGGACACCGGACTGCGCGTGCTGCAGGCACTGCGGGCCTTGCATCCGCAAGCCAGGATGGCCCTGATCACCGGCGACACCGCGCCCGAGCGCATCCGTGAGGCGGAGTCGGCCGGCGCCGTGCTGATGCACAAGCCGGTGTCGGCTCACCGCCTGCGGGACTTCCTGGCCGCAGGGCCCGTCGACGGCGCCTGACCACCACCGGCTCGGTCAAGCGCCTGTGCCTGCAACCGCCCTGCGCGACAGCCGGAGTCCGTCAGCTCTGCGGGAGCCCGGCCCTGCGGATGACGTCGCCCCAGCGGCGGATCTCGCTGTCGAGCAAGCTGCCGAGTGCCTCTGGGCTGCTGGCCTGGACCCGCATGCCGAGCTTGCCCAGCTTGTCCTGCACCGCGGCCGATGCGCAGGCGTCGCGCACGGCGCGGTTCAGCGCCGCGATGACCTCGGCAGGCGTACCCGCCGGCGCAGCGACCGCGTTCCAGGACGCCACGTCATAGCCGGCGACACCGGCTTGCTGGACGGTGGGGACGTCGGGCAGCGCGGCGTTGCGTGTGCCCGAGGTGACGGCCAGCGCCCGCACCGCACCACCTGCGACCTGCGGCACCATGGGACCCGTGATCTCGAAGGCCACGTCGAGCTCGCCGGCGCGCAGCGCCGTGAGCACGGCCGGCGAGTTGCGATAAGGCACCACCAGCGCCTCGATGCCGGCCACCGTCTCGAACAGCTTGGCCGACAGGTGCTGCGTGCTGCCGATGGCGATGGTGCCGACATTGAGCTTGCCGGGGTTCGCCCGGGCGTAGCTGAGCAGATCGGCCAGGGTGGCGAAGCGCGAATTCGTCGGCACGAACAGCCCGAGGTCGAAGAAGCCCAGTGTCGAGACCGGCGCGAAGTCCTTGCGGGTGTCGTAGGGCAGCTTCTTGAACAGCCCCTCGCTGACCGCATTGCCGTTGCTCATCAGCAGCAGGGTGTGTCCGTCGGGGCGCGCACCGGCCACGGTCTGCGAGGCGACGATGCTGCCCGCGCTCGGCTTGTTTTCCACCACGACAGATTGCCCGAGCAGCCGGGCCATCTGCTCGGCCACGGCACGCGCCGTGATGTCCGCAATGCCGCCAGGCCCGAAAGGCACCAGCATCGAGATGGGACGCGAGGGAAACGGCGCCTGCGCACGGACGGCAAACGGCAACGCCAGCGCGGCCGTTGCACCCAGCCATTGCCGCCGCCGCATCGAAAGAGGGAACTTCATCGTGTGTGGTCCTCGAACAAGGGTCGGAGCCACCGGACGACTCTGCGGTCGACGACGGTGGGGAGATTGCGGATTCTCACGCGCGTCGGGATGTCCGAGCATTGCAATCCGGTGCCGCCGCGCAATCGGCAACAGCCTTGCGACGCCGAGACC
Source organism: Rubrivivax sp. (assembly GCA_049453935.1). Taxonomy (GTDB): domain Bacteria; phylum Pseudomonadota; class Gammaproteobacteria; order Burkholderiales; family Burkholderiaceae_C; genus Rubrivivax. Next base: position 4,449 of record JBMTXX010000086.1, on the reverse strand, counting down.
GCAGTCGATCGAACGACTTCCGACACACCACACAGGAGATCGAACCGATGCACAAGACCCGCCCCGCCCCACTCTGGCGCCCGTCGCACGCCGTGGTCGCCCTCACGCTCGCCGCCTGGCTGCCCGGCGTCTATGCGCTTGACAGCGGCACTTCTTCCAGCGGTGTGGCCTACCTGTCCGGTGGCGCCGGCGCCGACGAGCGCGAAGCGATGCAGGCCCAGAGGGGTCGATACAGCCTGTGGCTGACCACCGCCGCCAGAAGCGGCGCCTTCCTGGCAGACGTGGAGGTGCGCGTGACCCCGCGACCCGCCGGTGCGCCGGTGCTCGAGCACCGGATGACCGGTCCGTGGCTTTATGCGGCGCTGCCGGCCGGCCAATACATGGTGGAAGCCACAGCCGACGCCGATGCCAGCCGGCCGACGCAGACCGTGCGCGCCAACGTCACCATCGCCAGCGGGCCGGCACGCCAGTTGGTGCTGCACTTCGACCGCAGAGACGTCGACGGAAACTGACCGTGACGCGGCAGCGCTGCGGCCGCGCCCCGGCGGGGGTCCAGCCGCGGCGGCTCAATCCGTGCCCAGACGCAGGTTCGACGGCAGGCGCTTCTCGACCGCCCACTTCAGCAGCGCAGCGCTGCGATAGAAGCCGTGGGCGAACTTGCCGTAGGGCATGGTGACGAAAAAGGCCATGACGGCCCCCAGGTGCGCGCACAGCAGGAGCGGCAGCGCCGGCGTTTCACGCATCAGCGCGAGCAGCAGGCCCGTGGCACTGACGATGAACAGCAGAGCGAGGAAGCCCGCGTCCATCGGCGCCTGGGCCGGATCGCCCTGAGCCGGGTGGCGACGCAGGCGCAGCCAGGCCAGACCGGCAGGCCCGACGATCAGCCCGATGCCACCCGTCACCCCCAGCAACTTGGGCAGGCTGGTCCAGCCGTAGGGCGCCACCCAGCCGAAGCCGTAGTGATACACCGTGGCCACACTGGTCGAGGCGAAGCACAGCAGGAAGCCGTAGAAGGTCAGGTGATGAAAGCGACGGCGCGCATGCGTCCAGCGGTCATCCTCGTTGTGGCAACCCTCGCCATGTCCGCCGTCCAGGTATTTCAGGCGCAGGGCATCGTGGGCAGCCTCGGCCACAGCGGGGCCCTCCACCGGGCCGGGCGGCGCGCCGGTCCAGAATCGGCGCACACCCACGGCAAGCGCGAGCAGCGCAAACGCGAACACGGGCAGGAACATCGACACCATCAGACCGTGCGGGAAGATGGCGTAGAAACTGCCCTCCGAGGGCGCGCCCCACCACGTGCCGTGGCGCACCAGCGCGAGCACGAGGAAGAGCGACAGGCCGAACGCCATGGCCAGTGCAACGACCAGCCCGTTGTGCGCATAGGCCCTGCCAAAAGCCGCAGGCCACGCATGCGCCGCATAGGTGCGCACCCGCACACGGGCCATCGCCTGCGGCACATTGACCCCAAACTCGTGCGGCGGGGCGTACTGGCATGCATGCAGGCATGCGCCGCAGTTGTGGCACAGGTTGGCCAGGTAATGCACGTCGGCGGCTGCGAATTCCAAGCGCCGTGTCATGGCCGGGAACACCGCGCAGAAGCCCTCGCAATAGCGGCAGGCGTTGCAGATCTCCATGACCCGAGAAACCTCGGACTCGGCCGGACCGGGGTGGGGCACACCTCCCGAGCCCAGCGCACGGGCCTCGTCGATCAGCGCTTGAAGTTCAGACATCGGCCGTCTCCCCCAGGGGCGCCATACGCGCCGGTCCACCCGTCTCGCCGGCTTCCGGCGACCGCAATGCCCGCAGCGCTTGCGCGCCGGCGATGCGGCCGAACACGGTACCGATCGTCATGCCCACCCCCGCGGTGTAACCCTGCCCCAGCACATTGCCGGCCATGACCTCCCCTGCGGCCAGCAGGTTGGGGCTGGGTTGGCCGCCGAAGTGCACACGTGCCTGTGCATCGACACGCACACCCAGATAGGTGAAGGTGACGCCGGGCCGAAGCGTGTAGCCGAAGAAGGGGGGCGTGTCGATCGGCCGCGCCCAATGGGTCTTGGGCGGGGTCAGGCCTTCGGTGACGCAATCGTCCAGCACCGCGTGGTCGAAACGCCCGGGACGACAGGCGGCATTGAAAGCGCGGACCGTCTCCAGGAAGGGCTGGACAGGCAGCTTGAGTTGGACGGCCAGCGCCTCCAGCGTGTCGGCACGCTCGCCGCGGAACACCGGCGGCATGAAGCGACCGACCGACTTGGCATCGATGATCGAGTGCCCGACCTGCCCCGGCTGCAGCGCCACGAGGCGGCCCCAGATGGCGTAACGCTTGGGCCAGAAGTCCTCGCCCTCGTCGTAGAACCGCCGTCCCTCGCGGTTGACCATGATGCCCAGAGAGACGCTATCCACCCGCGTGCAGATGCCCCCGTCGTACAAGGGCGCACGTGCGTCGATCGCCACCATGTGGGCTTGCGTGGCGTCCCCGATGGCGTCCGCGCCCTGGTCCAGCAGGTCCCGCAGCAACACCCCCTGGTTGTAGCGCGTGCCGCGGATCAGGAACTGCTCGGCCGGCCACTCGCCGCGCTCGTTGCATCCCCAGGCTTCACGCAACCATCCCAGGTTGGACTCGAAGCCGCCGCTGGCCAACACGCAGGTGCGCGCGGTGATGCGCTCACCGTTGTCGAGCACCGCCGCCACGAAACGACCGCCGTCGAGTTCGAGCCGACGCACCGGCGCATCGTAGCGAACCTGGACACCCAGCGCCTGCGCGCTGCGGTAGTAAGCGTTGACGAGCGCCTTGCCCCCGCCCATGAAAAAGGCATTGGTGCGGCTCAGGTGCAGCGTGCCTGAAAGCGAGGGCTGAAAGCGCACGCCGTGACGTCGCATCCACTCCCGCACATGGTGAGACTCCCGGATGACGAGCCGCGCCAGCGCCTCGTTGGTGCGCCCGGCGGTCACCTTTTGCAGGTCCTGCCAGAACTCCTCTTCCGGGTATGCCTCGGTCAGCACGTCCTGCGGCGCATCGTGCATGCAGCGGATGTTGCGGGTGTGCATGGAGTTGCCGCCGCGCCACGCCAGCGGCGCGGCTTCGAGCAGCAGCACCGAGGCGCCGCCTTCACGCGCCACGAGGGCCGCACACAAGGCGGCGTTGCCGCCGCCGATGACCAGAACGTCGGGTCGGCTCAAGACAGTGTCCGATCGATGGAAAGAGGACCCGGGAATGTAAGCGAGCGTCGCTTGTCGAGCGAAACGCTGGACAGCAGCAGCAGTGACAGGCAGATGCTGGAAAACGCTAGGAAGGATGCCGGTTGGCGATGGCTATGATTTCGCCATATGCAGATGAGAGTTGCGATGCGACCCACTGCCACCTTGATTTTCTTCTCACCCAGGCAGGAGACTACGCGATGAACCAAACCCGCAGGGCCGTTTGCGGCGGCTTTCTCAAGGCGACTTCCGGCGCCGCAGCGCTGGCCCTCGGCCTGAGCCTCGCAGCACCACTGTCCGCCAGTGCGCAGGACGTCAACTTCGCAGGCAAGACCGTCGAATGGATCATCCCCTTCGGTGTCGGCGGCGGCTCCGACGTGCTGGCGCGGTTCAACGGGCCGTTCCTGTCGAAGTATCTGCCCGGCCAACCCAACGTCGTGCTGAAGAACGTGGCCGGGGGTGGCTCGGTCACGGGCGCAAACCAGTTCGCCGCCAATGCCCGTCCTGACGGGCTCACCCTGCTGATCACCTCGGGCTCGACCCAGTTCCCCTACCTGCTGGGCGACCCGCGCGTGAAGTTCGACTACAAGGACTGGGAGATGGTCCTGGCGGGGCCGACCGGTGGCGTGGCCTACATCAGCTCGCGCTTCGGCGTCCAGTCGGTCAAGGACCTGCCCAAGCTCAAGGGCCAGAAACTGACCTACGGCAGCCAGGGTGCCACCTCTCTGGATCTGGTGCCTATGTTGGCCTTCCGGATGCTCGGTCTCGACGTGCAGCACGTCTTCGGGATGAAGAGCCGCTCCGAAGGACGACTGGCCTTCGAGCGCGGCGAGGCCACGATCGACTATCAGACCTCGTCGGCCTATCTGAAGAGCGGCGTGCCGTTGGTCAAGGAAGGAAAGGCGGTACCCCTGTTCTCCTGGGGCGTGACGGACGACAAGGGCAATCTGGTGCGCGATCCGACATTCCCGGATCTTCCTCACGTCGCCGAGGCGATTGAAATCGTCACTGGCAAGAAACCCAGCGGCGCAGAATGGGAAGCGTTCAAGGCTTTCCTGGTGGCGGGGTTCCCGGCGCAAAAGCTCGTGGTGCTTCCCAAAGGCACGCCCAAACCCATCGTCGAAGCCTATCGCGAAGCAGTCAGGAAGATGGTGAAGGACCCCGAATACCTGCGCACCAGCGGTGCGGCACTCGGCGGCTACCCTCAGTTGACCGATCAGGCGGGCGAGGCGCTGTATCGCGAAGGCACGACGA
>JBMTXX010000085.1:0-13779 GCA_049453935.1 Rubrivivax sp. | reverse complement strand
ACAGGTCAAGGCTGCACTCCCAAACGGGCCAGCGTCTGCCGCAGCACCTTGTTCGCGCCGTCGCGGTCGATCGCCTGCCGCCAGATGCCCAGGGCCTCGTCACGCCGGCCCATCACCCAGAGCACCTCGCCAAGATGGGCGCCGATCTCGGCATCGGGACGGCCGTCCCACGCCTGCTGCAGCAGGCGTCGAGCCTCTTGCAGGTTGCCCAGGCGGAACTCCACCCAGCCGAGGCTGTCGGTGATGAAAGGATCCCCCGGCATCAGCTCGAGCGCCTTGACGATCAGCGCCTTCGCCTCGTCCAGGCGCAGACCGCGGTCGGCCAGCGAGTAGCCCAGGGCGTTGTACGCATGGGCGTACTTCGGGTCGAGCTGGATCACGCGTCGCAGCAGGCGCTCCATCTCGTCGATGCGGTCGAGCTTCTCGGCCACCATCGACTGCTCGTACAGCAGGCCGGCGTCGTCAGGCCAGCGGGTGGCCGCCTGGTCGAACACCTCGTACGCCTCGGCCCAGCGCTCGAGGTCGCGCAGCAGGTGGGCCTCGGCGACGAGCTTGTCGCGCGCCTGTTCTTCGTCGCGCTCCGGCAGGCTGCGCAGCAGGGCTCGTGCCTGCTCGAGCTGGCCCTGTCGCGCCAGCAGCGCCGCACGTCGGGACTGCACCTCCAGCACGCGCTGGGGATCGCCGACGCGCGACAGATAGGCCTCGGCCGCGGCCAGGTCGCCGCGCTGCTCTGCAGCCTGCGCCAGCATCAGCCACGCCTGGGACAACGCGGCCTGCCCGGGGGCCTCCTCGTCGTCACCGATGGGCACCGCGTCCTCGTCCGACGCGCCGCTGGCAGAGGCCGCCGACCCCGCTGAGCCGTCCGGAAGCCCGGCCACCTGAAGATAACGCTGGATCGCCTCCTCGGCGCGCGCGGGCTCGCGGAGTTCCAGGTGCAGGGCACCACGCAGCAGCCACGCGGCCGACAGCGCCGGCTGCTGGCGGTTGACGATCTCCAACTGCTCGAGCGCCAGCTGCGGCCGCTGCATCCGCACCAGACCGCGGGCGTAGGCCACGCGCAGCGCCGGATCTGCGGCGTCCGACGCCAGCGCGTCACGCACGAGCGCCTCGGCCGCCGGCACACGCGGCATCAGGTCGATCGCCAGCAGGACCGCTTCCGGGACGGCCGGGCCCGCAGCCAGCGCCTGCCGCACCAGGCGCAGCGACTGCATCAGATCATCGGCCTGCAGCCACGCACGACCGCTGGCGGCCAGCGCGGACGCCCTGGCCGGGCCTCGACGCACCTCGGACAGCAGCACCGCCTCGAGCATGGTCGCCACGACGCGCTGCTCGGAGGCACGCTGGAACAGCCGGGGCATCGAGCCGATCAGCGCCGGCTGCTGCGCTGGCTCGGTGCGGCCCAGCAAGGCGCGCAGCGGTTCGGCGGCATCACCCGGCCGGTTCAGGGCCGCGAGGATCTGCAACTGCAGCCGCAGCGGCTCGACCGCCTGCGGCAGGGACGTGCGCCAGGCGCGCGCCGCCTCCAGCGCGCGGTCGCCAGCACGCGCCCGCAGGGCGATGTCGACCGCGCGCTGGAACAGCTGCGCTTCCCGCGTGCGCCGCGCCGCCTCGAGCACGACCTCGAAGGCTATCCCCGCTCGCCCGTTGCGCAACTCGATCTCGGCCACCAACAGCTGGTAGAACAAAGGCCCGTCCAAGGGCGACATCGCCATCGGCTGCGCCGGCAGGGGCGGCTTCGTCGCCGGTGCCGTCTGGGTCAACTGCGCACACCCGAGCAGGGGCAATGCCAGGGCCAGGCCCGCCAGCCCGCGACGCCATCTCGTGGCCACCGCACGGGGCGACGCGGCCCCGGCAGCGTTCGCGGTGTCGGGGCCGGCACCCCCACGAGAACGATAGACCTTGTTCATGGATCGAAGCATACGCTGCGCCGGCGCTGCCGTGGCGGGTGTCTGCCAGAGGCCATGCACAGACGGTCCCGCGCAAGCCCTGTCCGGCACCGGGGCGGTGCGGGACACGCGGCCCACGACCACGCCTGGGCCAAGCTCATGACGCTGCGGTGGCCGGCCGCCTTCGATAATCGACACATGCCCGAGTTGCCCGAGGTCGAAGTCACGCGTCGCAGCATCGACACGCCACTGCGTCGCGCGGTCGTGCTGTCCGCGCGCCTGGGCAAGGCGCTGCGTTGGCCGCTGGGCTGCTTGCCGCAGAGCCTGGCCGGGCGGGAAGTCGGCGCCACCCTGCGGCGCGGCAAATACCTCTGGCTGCCGCTGGGGCCGCGGCCGGGCGCCCCCGAAGCCGACGCCGGAGGCCTGCTGCTGCATCTGGGGATGTCGGGTTCGCTGAGCCTGCTGCCGAGCGGACCGGGCAGCGCGTCGACGCCCGTCGCCGAAGCCGGGCCCCACGAGCACTTCGACCTCGTCACCACCCACGGCACGCTGCGTCTGCGCGACCCGCGGCGCTTCGGCGCAGTGGTGTGGTCTGCCGGCCTCGAGTCACCCCCGGCGTCGGCACTGCTGGCCCGGCTCGGACCGGAGCCGGACGATCCGTCGCTGACGCCGCAGGCCTTCCACGCCGCGCTGGCGGGCCGTCGCACCGCGGTGAAGAACGTGCTGCTGTCGGGCCAGGCCGTGGTCGGCGCGGGCAACATCTACGCCTGCGAAGCGCTGTTCGAGGCCGGCATCGACCCGCGCGCGCGCGCAGACCGCATCAGCCGACCGCGCGCCGCAAGACTGCTGCAGGCCGTGCGCGACACGCTCGACCGTGCGACGGCCCTTGGCGGCTCGACGCTGCGCGACTTCCACGATGCGCACGGCATGGACGGCGCCTTCCAGGCCCAGGCCGCCGTGTACGACCGTGAGGGCCAGCCCTGTCTGCGCTGTGCCGGCGCGATCCGACGCATCGTCCAGGGCCAGCGCGCGAGCTATTTCTGCCCCCGATGCCAGAAGCGCTGACGCCGCCACCGCCCGCCCCCCTCGCGCAGCGCGTGGTCGACTGGCAACGGCTGCACGGCCGCCACGGCCTGCCCTGGCAAGGCACCCGCGATCCCTACCGGGTCTGGTTGTCGGAGGTCATGCTGCAGCAGACCCAGGTGTCGACCGTGCTCGGCTACTACGAACGCTTCCTGCAGCGCTTCCCCGACGTGACCGCCCTGGCACAGGCGCCGGTGGACGAGGTGCTGGCCCTGTGGAGCGGCCTGGGCTACTACAGCCGGGCGCGCCACCTGCACCGCTGCGCGCAGGCCGTGGCGCAGACGCACGGCGGCGTCTTCCCGCGCGACAGCGCCACGCTGCAGACCCTGCCCGGCATCGGGCCGTCCACCGCCGCGGCCATCGCGGCGTTCTGCCACGGCGAACGGGCTGCCATCCTGGACGGCAACGTCAAGCGCGTGCTGGCCCGCGCACTGGGGCACGCCGACGATCTCGCCGTCCCGGCGCACGAGCGGGCGCTGTGGCGCAAGGCCGAGGCCCTGCTGCCCGACAGCGCGGACATGCCTGCCTACACGCAGGGCCTGATGGACCTGGGCGCCCAGGTGTGTACCGTGCGCCGGCCGTCCTGCCTGATCTGCCCGCTGCACGAGGACTGCGTCGCGCGCCGGCTCGACCGCCCGCAGGACTTCCCGGTGAAGACCCGGCGCCTCAAGCGCAGCCGGCGTACGAGCACGCTGCTGTGGCTGTGCCTGGGCCCGCGGCTGTGGCTGACCCGGCGCCCCGAGCAAGGCGTCTGGGCCGGTTTGTGGAGCCTGCCGGAATGGCCGGCCGAACGCGCCGACGGCGTCGGGCTGCCGGCCTGGCCCGGCCTGTGGCACGCGCTGCCCCCCATCGAACATGCGCTGACACACCTCGACTGGACGCTGCAACCCCTGCGCTGGACGCTGCCCCAGGACCTCACGGCGTCCGCCCGCGCATCCATCGAACAGGCGGTCGGCCCGGGGCGGTGGTGCAGCCGCGACGAGGCCCTGGCGCTGGGCCTGCCCGCGCCCGTGCGCCGACTGCTGCTGGACGCGGCGTCCGGGGAGCGGAACGACAGCACCCTCCTCGCCGGCTGAGCGAAGACCGCTCTTCGTTGCACTCGCCACGCACCGGCCAGCACGAGATCGACGCCCCCCAGCGCGCGAGGGGGGTGTGGATCTGTCGTGGCAGGAATCGCAGCAAAATGCTCCCAGCGCTGCGCAGCGCGCTGCGCCCCCCACGCAAGAAACCACAGGAGACCCGAATGATGCGTACCTTGTCCCGTCGACTCGTCCTGGCAGGCGCCTGCATGCTGGCACTGGGCAGCGCACCGACCACCACCCTGGCCAAGGAAGTCGTCCTGCGGGCCGTCACGGCCTTCCAGCCAGGCACGGCGTTCTCCAGGCCCTTCGAGGCCTTCGTGCAGAAGGTCAACGCCGAGGGCAAGGGTCTGGTGCAGATCAATCTCGTCGGCGGGCCCTCCGCGATCCCCGCCTTCGAAGTCGGCAACGCCGTCTCCACGGGTGTGGTGGACATTGCCAACGTGACCTCGGCCTTCTACACCAACCTCGTGCCCGAGGGCGAAGCACTCAAGCTGGCCGAGCGCACGATCCAGGAGCAACGCGCCAACGGCGCATGGGAATTGATCAACCAGATCCACAACCAGCGCATGAACGCCTGGTACCTGGCGCGCACCGGTGACGGCACCCCTTTCCACCTGTACCTGAACAAGCCGGTGAAGGGTGCTGACCTGAAGGGCCTGACGCTGCGCGTGACGCCGGTCTACCGGGCGTTCTTCGCGGCACTGGGGGCCAACAACGTGCAAACCGCCCCCGGAGAGGTCTACACCGCGCTGCAGCGCGGTGTCGTCGATGGCTACGGCTGGCCGATCCAGGGTGTTCTCGATCTGGGCTGGCACGAGGTGACCAAGACGCGGGTCGACCCCGGCTTCTATCAGGTCGAAGTCAACGTGCTCGTGAACCTTGACAAGTGGAAGTCGCTGAGCAACGAGCAGCGCGCCTTCCTGAGCCGCATGGCCGAATGGCTGGAATCCACCAACGCACGCAACGCCGAGTTGAACGCGGCCGAGTCCGCACGGCAGAAGGCCGCCGGCATCCAGGTGGTCGAGTTGACGGGTGCAGATCGGGACAAGTGGGTGCGCACCGCGCGCGAAGCCGGCTGGGCGCAGGTGCAGAAGGTCGCGCCGCAGCACGCCAAGCGTCTGCGTGAACTGCTCGCGCGTGAATGAGGGCCACGGGCCACAACGAGCCACCTTCCCTGCCCGCCGGTGACCGCCAGGTGAGCCGTCTGTTCGATGTGTATGGCTGGCTGATCGAGCAGCTCGGCCTGCTGGCGGGCCTGCTCTTCGCGCTGATGACCTTGGGCATCGCCGTCGACGTCGCGCTGCGCAACCTGGCGGGCTCGGGCGTCGGGTGGCTGATCGAACTGGTTGAGTACGCGATGCCGGTGGCCACCTTGCTCGCAGCACCTTGGGTGCTGCGCGAAGGGTCGCACGCCACCGTGGACCTGCTCGTCTCGCGGGTGCCCACTCGGGCGGCGCGTCCGCTGCGGATCCTGGTGAGCCTGATCGGACTGGTCGTGTGCCTGGCCGTGGCCTGGTTCGGCTGGAAGGCCACGGCACTGGCGATCGAACGAGGCAGCCTGGTCTTCAAGACCCTGGTGTTCCCGGAATGGTGGGTGCTGGCCCTGATCCCCGCTGGCATGTCGCTGATGGCCATGGAGTTCGCGCGACAGTTGTTCGGCTCGCCACCGGTGGTGGAGCCGCCCGCCGCACCCGGCGGCACCTCCAGTGCCCGGACGGGCAGGCCTTGACCGGCTGCTGACAGGACCAGACGTCGAACATGGACTGGACCTCCGCGCTGGCCGTGATGGTGTGCGGGCTCGGTGTGCTGCTGCTCATCGGGGTGCCGGTGGCCGTGGCCTTCTTCGGCATCAACCTGGTGGGCGCCTACCTGTTTCTGGGGGGAGAGAACGGCCTGGTGCAGCTGTCCCGCAACGCGGTGAACGCCATCACCAACTACAGCCTCGTGCCGATCCCCCTGTTCATCCTCATGGGTGAGGTGCTGCTGCACACGGGCGTGGCGTTCCGCGCCATCGAGGCGATCGAGCGCGTCATCACCCGGGTGCCGGGCCGCCTGCCCGTGGTCACGGTGGTCGGCGGCACGGTGTTCGCCGCGCTGTCGGGCTCGACGATCGCCAACACGGCCATGCTGGGCCGCGCACTGATGCCGCAGATGCTGCAGCGCGGCTATCACCCGACGCTGGCCATGGGCCCGATCATGGCCACCGGCGGTATCGCCATGCTGATCCCGCCCTCGGCGCTGGCCGTCCTGGTGGGCAGTCTGGCGGGCATCTCGATCTCCAAGCTGCTGGTCGCCGGGATCCTGCCTGCGCTGCTGATGGCTGCGCTGTTCTTCGCCTACATCGTGGTGCGCGCGCGGCTGCGCCCGCAAGACGCGCCCGCCGAAGCCCCCATGGAGATGTCGACTTGGGAGCGCTGGCGGCCCTTCTGCGTTCACGTCCTGCCCTTGTCGGGCATCCTGGTGGTGGTCGTGGGGTCGCTGCTGGCCGGCATCGCTGCGCCGACCGAATCGGCTGCGCTGGGTGTGCTGGCCTCGGTGATCGCGGCGGCGGCCTATGGCAGCCTGCGCCTGTCGTCGATCATCACCGCGCTGCGCGAGACCGCGCGAACCAGCGTGATGATTCTGTTCATCATCGTTGCGTCGACCACCTTCAGCCAGATCCTGGCCTTCTCCGGGGCCACCAACGGCTTGGTCGGCACCATCAATGCGCTCGGCGCCGAGCCGTTCACGATCCTGCTCGGGATGATGATCGTGCTGGTGGTGCTCGGCTGCTTCGTCGACCAGGTCAGCATGGTCATGATCACCGTGCCGCTGTTCATCCCGCTGGCCAAGGCCGCCGGGATCGACCTGGTCTGGCTGGGCGTGGTCTACCTGCTGACCATGGAGATCAGCTTCCTGACGCCGCCGTTCGGCCTGCTGCTGTTCGTGATGAAGGGCATCGCCCCGACAGGCACGACCATCGGCACGGTCTATCGCGCCGCCGCGCCCTTCCTCGCGCTGGAATTCATCGTCCTCGGCATGTTGCTGCTGGTGCCTGAACTGGGCCTGTGGTTGCCGTCGCTGGTGCGATGAGGCGGCGGCGGACCGCCTGACAGCAACCCGCCTCGCCGACCCAGAGGCGCCCGTGAGCCGGCGTGAGCTTCAATCCACCAGCGCCGCCGACTTCACCTGCACCCACACCGTTCGTCCGGGCTCCAACGCCAAGCGCTCCCAGGCCTTGCGCGTGATGCGCGCGAGCACGGTGTCGGCCCCCACGGCGACCTGCACCCGTACCTGCGATGGGTGGGTGTCGTCTGCGACGGCGGACACGACGCCGGGCAGGTGGTTCTGGATGCTCGTGTCCGACGGCTCGTGCAGCGTCAGGCTCAGGTCGCGTGCGGGCAGGCGCAGGCGCACGGCCTCGCCCACGCAGCGGCCGCTGTCGCGCAGCCACAGGTGGCCGCCGTCGATGTCGATGCGGCACAGGTGCCAGTGCGGGTCACGCGCGCCGATGCGGCCGTTCAGCACGGCGCCGGCCGCGGCGCCGGCGCCCAGCGGGCCCGACCGCGACGACGACATCGCGCCGACATCGCCCTCGGCCTGCACGCGCCCGTCGGCCAGCAGCACCACGTGGTCGGCCAGACGCGCCAGTTCATCGGCCGAGTGCGTGACGTAGAGCATCGGCAGGCCGGCCTGTGCCCGCAGGCGCGCCAGCCAGGGCAGGATCTCGCGCTTGCGCGCGGCGTCCAGCGAGGCCAGCGGTTCGTCCAGCAACAGCAGGCGGGGCCGGGTGGCCAAGGCGCGCGCGATCGCCACGCGCTGGCGCTCGCCCCCGGACAGGCCGTCCACGCGGCGAGCCAGCAGGCGGCCGATGCCCAGCAGATCGACCGCCTCGTTGAGCGTGCGTCGGGCGCTGTCGTCGCCGCGGCGGGTCGGCGCCCACCATCGGCGCCACCCGGTCGCTCCGTCGGCGCCCCCCTCGGACCGGCGCAGGCCGTAGGACAGGTTGCCGCGCACGTCCAGGTGTTCGAACAGCGAAGCCTCCTGGAAGACCACGCCCACCGCACGGCGCCACGTCGGCACGAAGGTGCCCGCCACGCCGGCGCGGCCTTCGTCCTGCCAGACGTCCTGGCCGACCACCACCCGGGCATCCGCGGCACGTTCGAGACCGGCCACGCAGCGCAGCACCGTGGTCTTGCCCGAGCCGGACGGACCGAACAGCACGGTCACCCCCTGGCCGGGCAGGCGCAGATCGACGTCCAGCGTGAAACCGGGCCGCTCGAGCCGCAGCCGCACTTCGATCGGCGCGCCGGCCCCGGCACCCGAGGCGGCCGGCGCCGCCGCAGCGGCAGCGTGTATCACAGGCGCGGGGATGTCCGTCATGGCATGACCCGCGAGCCGCGCCTGCGCATCAAGGCCAGCGCCAGCAGCACCGCGAAGGAAAAGCCCACCATCAGCGCCGACAGCGCGTGTGCCTGCGCGTATTCCATCGCCTCGACGTGTCCGTAGATCTGCGTCGAGACCACGCGGGTGACGCCCGGGATGTTGCCGCCGATCATCAGTACGACGCCGAACTCCCCGACGGTGTGCGCAAAGCACAGGATGGCGGCCGTCAGCAGCCCGGGCCAGGCCAGCGGCAGCGCCACGCTGAGAAAGGCGTCCAGCGGCCGGGCGCGCAGCGTCGCGGCCACCTCCATCGGGCGCCGTCCCACGGCCTCGAAGGCGTGCTGGACAGGCTGTACTGCAAAAGGCAGCGAGAACACGATGGAGCCGATCAGCAGCCCGGTGAAGGTGAAGGGCAGCGTGCCCAGCCCGAGCGCCTGCGTCGCCCGGCCGACCCAGCCGTCCGGCCCCATCAGCACCAGCAGGTAGAAGCCGAGCACCGTGGGCGGCAGCACCAGCGGCAGCGCCACGGCGGCCGACACCGCGGCGCGCCAGCGCGAACGCGTCGTTGCCAGCCACCAGGCCAGCGGGGTGCCGATCAGCAGCAAGGCCACGGTGGTGGCCGCGGCCAGCCGCAGCGTCAGCGCGATGGCCTGCCAGGCTTCAGGGCTCACGCGGCAGCCCTCTCCACGGCCGCATGCCCCACGGAAGTGGCTGGATGCAGGTGGGCGATCACGGCTCGTACCCCGCTTCGCGAATCAGGCGACGGGCCTCCTGCGAGCGCAGGAATCGCATCAGGGCCAGCGCGGCTTCGCGGTCCTGCCCGGCCTTCAGCAGCACCGCGTCCTGAAGGATGGGATCGTGCAGATCCGACGGCACCACCCAGGCGGAACCCCGGGTCAGGCGTCCGTCCTGCATCACCTGCGACAGCGCCACGAAGCCCATGGCCGCATTGCCGGTGGCCACGAACTGCCAGGCCTGCGCGATGCTCTCGCCGGTGACCAGACGGGGCTGCAGACGCGCCTGCAGCCCCAGGCGCTGCAGCACCTGCACCGCCGCGGCGCCGTAAGGGGCCAGTTTCGGGTCGGCGATCGCCAGGCGCGCCACGGCGCCCTGGCGCAGCACGTCGCCCGCGGCGTCGACCACGCCCTCCTCACGACTCCACAGGGCCAACCGCCCGGTCGCATAGGTGAAGCGGGTGCCCGCCACGGCGCGACCCTCGGTCTCGAGCCGGGCGGGAGTGCGTGCGTCGGCCGACAGCAGGACTTCGAAGGGCGCCCCCTGGGCGATCTGCGCATAGAGCTTGCCGGTGGAGGCGTAGGCAGCCACCACCCGATGGCCGGTCGCGCGCTCGAAGGCCTCGGCGATGCGCTTCATCGGGGCAGTGAAGTTCGCGGCCACAGCCACCTTCACCTCGCCCGCGAGTGCCTGGCCTGTGACGGCGCAGGCCAGCGGCAGGCACAGCAGGCCCAGGATGAACGAGCGCAAGGCCCGCGATGCCGCGCGACGGCAAACCGTCATGGTGAGAGACTTTCGCTATTCAATTAATGAATAGCGATCAATGTAGCACGGCCACCCGGGCCGCCGTGGCGACTCGTGGGCTGGCAGGCCCTTGCCGACCGCCATCGTGACACGGTCCGCGGCGGCGGCCGCCACAGCGCGGCGCGGCCGCAGATGGCACGACGCCGGCCGCCACTGTCCGGCGAGCGCAGCGGTCACCATCGGGTCATGAGCCCCCGGTCGTCGCTACGATCACGGGATGTCGAGCCCGTCCCCGCCTGTCACCCACGCCCCCCTGACCGGTGCAACCGGCGCAGACGCGTCCGGCCCGCCCGATGCCGCCGCCCCGGCGCACGCCGTCCCGCTCGAAGCCCTGGCCGGGGTGTTGGGCCACGGGGCAAGCGACAAGCGCATCGACATCCTCGCGCGGATCGCCGAGTGCGGCTCGATCTCGGAGGCGGCGCGGCGCTGCGGCGTCAGCTACAAGGCGGCGTGGCAGGCGCTGGAGACGCTGCACAACCTGGCCGGCGTGGCACTGGTGAGCAAGGCGGTGGGTGGCAGCGGCGGCGGCGGGGCCGTGCTGACCACCGCGGGCAGGAAAGTGCTTGCGGTCGCACGCGAGCTGGACCAGGCACGCGCAGAAGTCCTGGCGCGGGTCACGATGCAGGATCGGGCGGAGCCTGCAGGGCCGACGCTGACAGGATCACCGATGGGGACGGATGCCGATACCGAGGCGGCGGGCGCCACGGCGGGGGCAGACCTGTCCGGTTCGCCGACAGCACCCACGGCGCCGACCGCCGCGACGTCCGTCGGCCTGGCAGCGCTGGCCCTGCGCACCAGCCTGCGCAACCAGTTCCCCTGCACCGTGCAGTCGCTGCGGGCCGTGCGCGGCCAGGTGCTTGTGCGGTTGCGCACGGCCGGCGGTGACCCGCTGGACAGTCGCATCACGCGCGAGAGCGCGCAACTGCTCGGCCTGCGCCCGGGGCTGCCGGTGCTGGCGCTGTTCAAGGCCACCGCCGTGCGCGTCGCACCGCAGGGGCCGGCGCAGGACGAGGACGTGAACCGGCTGTCCGGCACGGTGACGCGGGCCTCGCGGGACGCGAACGAGGGCGAGGTGACGCTTGCGCTGGCCGGCGGCATCCACGTCGTGGGGTTCGCCGCAGGCGCAGAACCTGTGCCGCGACTGCGCAAAGGCGCCCGCGCGCAGGCCGCCGTCGACGCTTCAGCCGTGGTGATCGCCAGCGCCTGAGACGGCGGCAGCCCCCGGCAGGCGCAGTACCAGGTTGCCGACCAGCTTGCCGGACTCGACGGCCTCATGGGCCTCGACGATGTCGGCCAGATCCAGTCGCCGGTCGATGCGGTGCTGCAGCAGGCCGGCCTCGAGCATCCAGCGCAGCGTCGCTTCGGCCGCCGCGCGGTCGGCGGGGCTGAGGCTGTAGACGATGAAGAAATGCCAGGACAGGTTCTTCGCGATCTGCGGAAAGAACGGCAGTTCGAAGCTGCCCTTGCCGCTGCCGTAGACCACGGCGCAGCCGCCCGGGCGCAGCATCTCGGCATCGGCCGCGCCGTTGGCGGCGACGTCGACCTCGATCACCCGGTCCAGCCCCTCGCCTTCGGTCAGCTCGGCCACGCGCGCGGCCAGCGGCTCGGCGCGGTAGTCGACGGTGGCGTGCGCCCCGGCCTCGAGCGCCAGCGCCGCCTTCGCGGGCGAACTGACGCTGGCGATCACCTGCCGCGCGCCCAGCAGCCGCGCAAACTGCACGGCGTAATGCCCCACCGCCCCGGCGCCACCGGCCACCAGCACGCGCTGGCCGGCCACGCCGCCGTAGCCCCGTACCGCATGCAGCGCCGTCAGCGCCGGGATGCCCAGACAGGCACCCGCCTCCATCGACACATTCGCCGGCAACGCCACCGCCTGCGCCGCGGGCAGCACGATGCACTCGGCGGCCGTGCCATCCGGGCGACCGAAGGCGCCGTTCCACACCCACACGCGCTCACCGACGCGCGACGCCGGCACGCCCGGGCCGACCGACTCGACGACGCCGGCGCCGTCGCTGTGCGGGATGACACGCGGGTAGGGCATGCCCCGCCCGCGCAGGTCGGCGCGCGACTTCACATCCGAAGGGTTGACGCCCGACCAGTGCAGGCGGACCTTGACCTCGCCCACCCCCGGCGCGGGTTCGGGCAGGTCGGCGAGTTGCAGCACCTCGCGCGCGGCGCCGGTGCGGGTGTAGAAGGCGGCTTTCATGGGAGTGTCTCCAGCAGATCTGAGGGATTGTCGGCCGTTCCGGCCGTCTGTCACCCACATTGCAGGCTCAGGGCGTGTCACGGACCCGGCCACGCGATTCAGACCGCGGCCAGGTATTCCTCAGGCAGAAGGGCCACGACCGGCGACCCGAGAAAGTCCTTCACGTTTCGAGTGATGATGCACTGGCATCCTGCGGACTCCGCTGCGGCGACCACCACGGCATCCTCGAAGTCGCGCGAGTTCAGACTGCGGGCCCGCAACAGCTCCCTGCGGCCGATGGGAGCGACTTCCAGGTGACGCAGCGACCAGTCCACTGCTGCATGGGCAGACGGATGGTCAGCTTGGTGGTGTCGGCCGTTCTCTGGCAAACCTTCACCGGCCGGCGAGCATGGGTATTGCGTCGGCCCCCGCGGATGTGAAGTGAGTGGGTTGGGTCAGGGGACTCAAGATGTGCCGTAGGTGATCGCGTAGGCCTCCGACAAGGCTTCCTGCAGCGGTCGCCCGGCCGCATAGCCTGCCAGCGTGGCCGGTCGCGGCACACCCTCCACCAACCGGGGGCAAGGCTCGGGCTGGCCCAGCACCGTGGTCACGGGGATGCGCTCGGCGTAGATGGGCAATTCGTAATCCTCGTCCTCATCCACCACGCCGCGCGCGCGGATCTTGGCCGAGGCCTGTTCGATGTCCATGGCGATGACCGATGTGGCCTTGATCTCCTGTTTGGTGGCCGGCCGCAGCCCCGCCGTGCGTTGCGGGACCAGCCGGTCGACCATCATCACCAGGGCGCGCGCCTTTTCCTGCGGGTCCTCCACCAGACGGGCCTTCCCGAAGGCCATGACCGAGCGGTAATCGGCCGAGTGATTGAAGCCCGATCGCGCAAGCACCAGCGAGTCCAGGTGCGTGACGGTCAGGCAGGCCGGCTCGCCGTCGGCCAAGTTGCGCAGCATGCGGCTGGCGCTGCTGCCGTGCCAGTAGAGGCGGCTGCCCTCGCGCCAGAAGAAGGTCGGCGTGCAAAAGGGCTGCCCGTCGATCACGTAGGACACGTGGCACATCATGGCCGCGTCCAGCAGGGCATGCACCGTGGCGTGGTCGTAGAAGCCCCGGTCGTGCCGGCGCTTGACCTGGTTGCGCTCCGATACCGGGTAACGGGCTGCGGTGTGGTCATCTGGCGTCATCATCACTCCTTGGTCGCCGTGCGCATCGCCTGGCCCAGGCCCTCGGCGCCTTTGGCCAGCAGCGTGTCGGCAGCGTTCAGGCGGTCGCGTTCCTCGCGGTTCTGGCTGAGCTTGGCCTTGCCCTCGATGCGCTGGACCGCCACCTGGATGCCCACGACGGCCTGGAGCATCTGTGCGATGTAGTCGGGCGGCGAGTCACCCATCTTCCAGGGGCGGGGCTCGCTGGCCTCGTGCTCGCGGGTGAGCCGGGCCACCACGCCGCGCACGAAGCGCTCCTCGTCCATCACCGTGAGACGGCCGTGGACATGGACCACCTCGTAGTTCCAGGTGGGCACCAGACGGTGCGTCTCGTGCTTGCTCGGGTACCAGTTGGGCGAGATGTAGCTCTCGTTGCCCCGAAAGATCACCAGCACGTCGGCGCCACCCTGGCACTGCTGCCACACCGG
>JBMTXX010000084.1:0-13824 GCA_049453935.1 Rubrivivax sp. | reverse complement strand
TCGGCAGACGATCTCACGGCGCTCGGCAGGGACGTCGAGTGCGTGGTGCTCGCCCGTGCCGTGCGCTGGCATGTCGAACACCGCGTGTGATGAACGGCCACAAGACCGTCGTGTTCCGCTGAGCACCGGCGCGTGTGGCCGATGGCCCTGCTCGCCCGAACCCGGAGGACCTCGCCATGAACCGCCCTGTCAAGCCCCCGCCCGCGGCCCTGATGGCCACCCCCGAGGACACCGAAGCGCAGTTCTACGAGGCCCTTCAACAAGGCGACCTCGATCGGATGATGGCGGTGTGGGCTGACGAAGACGAGATCGCCTGTGTCCACCCCGGCGGGCCGCGGGTGATCGGTGCGGCCGCGATCCGGGCCAGTTTCGAGGCCATCTTCGCCAATGGCGGGGTGCCGGTCACGCCTGAGCAGGTGCATCGCGTCGAGTCCATGGGCTGCGCTGTCCACCACCTGAGCGAGCGCATCACGATGACCACCGCCGAAGGCGTGCGCACGGCCTGGGTGATCGCCACCAACGTCTACGTGAAGACCGAGCGCGGCTGGCGAATGCTGGTGCACCATGCCAGCCCGGGCGGTGTCGATGCGCAGCCGCAGTCCATGGGGGCCGCACCCACCGTGCTGCACTGAGACTGCGCAGACACATTCACCGGGCCTTGCCCATCCGATGGACCTGAGGGACGCGACGCCTGCGGCGCGGGCCGGACTGCAAGCCTATGTGGCGCCCCGATGGCTGCCTGGCGGACACCTGCAGACGATCTGGCCTGCGCGCCTGTCCCGCGCCTGGGCAGGGCCGGCTCCGGCCTGGCAACGCGAGCGATGGGCCACGCCAGACGGCGATTTCATCGACGTCGACTTCCTGCCCGCGCCGAAGGTGGCGTCTGGCGTCCGCCCGCGCACCCTGGTGCTGTTCCACGGGCTGGAGGGATCGTCCCGCGGGCACTACAGCCTGGCCTTCGCTGCGGACGCGCAGCAGCGCGGTCTGGGTTTCGCCGTGCCCCATTTCCGCGGATGCTCGGGCGAGATGAACCTGGCGCCGCGGGCATACCACAGCGGTGACCACGTCGAGGTCGGCTGGATACTGCAACGTCTGCGTCAACGCACGGCAGGCCCGATGTGGGCCGTGGGCATCTCGCTAGGCGGCAATGCGCTGCTGCGATGGGCCCAGGAAGCAGGCGTGCAGGCGGGCGCCTGCGTGGACGCGGTGGCCGCTGTGTGCTCGCCGCTGGATCTGGCGGCAGCGGGGCGCGCCATCGACACCGGCTTCAACCGCCAGGTGTATGCACGCATGTTCCTCGCGACGATGAAAGCCAAGGCGCTGGCCAAGTGGCGACAGCATCCCGGGCTGTTCGACGTTGAACGGGTGCGCAAGGCAGGCACGCTGGCAGCCTTCGACGACGCCTTCACCGCGCCGCTGCACGGCTACGCCGGGGTGGCGGACTACTGGGCGCGGGCCTCGGCCCTGCCGCACATGAAGCGGCTGCGGCTGCCCGCGCTGGTCGTCCATGCGCGCAACGACCCCTTCATACCGGCGTCGAGTCTGCCCAGGCCCGCGGACGTCGCCGACGGCGTGACCCTCTGGCAGCCTGCCGAAGGAGGCCACGTGGGCTTCGCATCGGGCCGTCCACCCGGGCATCTGAGGGCCCTGCCCGAAGCCGTGCTGGACTGGATGGCCGCCCACGGTTCGCCCGGCTCGAGGCCGGGGCAATAATCCGAGAAACCCCTTTCCATGGGCTTCCCGGCTGCAGCCGGCCTGCTCGTCCTGCCCCTCGATGCCGCCCACGTCCCCGTCGCCGCGTACCGCGGACCCCAACGACCGCCCTGCCTCACCGCCCGACCCGGTCGGGTCGTGCGGCGCGGCCCTTTCTCGTCGGGCCTGGTGGAGGCTTGGGACGCACTGCGCCATCGTGCTGGGTCTGGCGCCTGGCAGCACCCGGGCCGCGGCCACCCTCACGGTTGGAGGCGTCGGCTCGGTGGCCCCGCTGATCCAGCGGCTGGCCTTGCAGTTCGAGCAGAGCCGACCGGGACTGCGCGTGCGCATCGTCCAGCCCCCGATGGGCACGACGGGCAGCCTGCGCGCCCTGTCGGCCCGGCGGATCGACCTGGCCGCCGCAGGCCGACCGCTCGGCGCTGGCGAGACGGGGCAGGTCTGGCCCTGGCTGCGCACGCCCATCGTCTTCGCGTCTTCCAGCGGGATGCTGGACCGCCTGGACCTGCCCACGCTGCAGGCGATCTACGCCGGCGAGATGACCCGCTGGCCCGATGGCAGCCCGCTGCGCCTGGTGGTGCGCGCGCCGGCCGAATCCGAGACCATCGCCCTGCGCCAGGCCCTGCCCGATCTCACGCCGACCCTCGACGCGGCACTGGCACGGCGTGATCTGCCGATGCCTGAAGACGATCTGGCCGCGCTGGAGTTCCTCGCCCGCGTGGCGGGCAGCTTCGGCACCACCTCGCTCGGGCTGGTGAACACGTTGCAGGCGCCGGTGCGGGTCATGGGGTTCGAGGGCACCGTGCCACAAGGAGACACGCTGCCCCACAGCGGCTACCGGCTGTGGCGCGACTACCGTCTGGTCCACCCGCCAGACCCGCCGGCCGAAGTCCGCCGCTTCGTCGATTTCCTGCGGGCGCCTTCCAGCCTGCGAACGGCACTCGCACTTGGCTACCTCCCGATCGATCGCTGAGGGGGCCTCCTCATCGGAGGCGCCTTTGCTGGGCGCCTTCCACGCGGGCCATCGGCTGCTGCGATATGTCGCCATCGCATCGGTCCTCTTCGTCTGTCTGGCGCCACCGGTGATGTTCAACATCCGCCAGTTCAAGGAGCTCGAGGAGGTGCTGGAGCGCGACGCGCGCATCCAGGCGCGGCTGATCGGTCGTTATGCGATGGCCTACCCGGACAGCTGGACCTTCAACACCGACCACCTCGAGCCTCAGTTGCACGAAGTCCTCGAGCCGGCGATGCGCACAGAGGTGCGGATCGGCGCGCAGCCGCTGCTGCAGATCGGCCCTGCGCCCGTCTCGCCTGTTGTCACCGCGCGGCACCCCATCGAGATCTACGGGCAGACCGTCGGTGAACTGCAGGTGTCGCAGTCGCTGCGCGACCGTGTGCCCTACATGGTGGCCGCGCTGGTGGGGGGCAGCACCTTCGCGACACTGATGCTCTTCGGCTTGCACCGGCTGGTGTTCCGCCGTCTGCGGCAGGCCGAGTCGTCGCGCCGGGCGGTGCAGGAACGGCTGACCGACATCGCGGAGCTGTCTTCCGACTGGTACTGGGAAACAGACACCCGGCATCGCTACACCGCCAACACCCTGTTCGACAAGGGCGGATGGCGCGACGGCAGCGCCATCGGCATGCAGCCTTGGGAGCTGCCCGTCGATCTCGACGCACAGGGCTGGGCCGCCACCCGGTCCGCGATGCAGGCGCAGCAGGGGTTCGAACTGCGCTACCCCATGCACACGCCGGCAGGCCTGCGCTGGCACGAGGTGCGTGGCAAGCCCTTGCGCGACGCCGACGGCGTGTTCGTCGGCTACCGGGGCACCGGTCGCGACATCACCGAGGACGTCCTGCGCGAGCAGGAACTTGCGCGTCACCGCGACGATCTGCAGCGCCTGGTGCAGGAGCAGACGGCCGATCTGTCGGCGGCCAAGCGGCAGGCGGAGGTCGCCAACGAGGCGAAATCCCTGTTCCTCGCCAACATGAGCCATGAGATCCGCACGCCGATGAACGCCATCATCGGCCTGTCGCACCTGGCATTGGTCACGGCACAGGAGCCCAAGCTGCGCGAGCAGCTGCAACATATCCAGCGCTCGGGTCAGCACCTGCTGGGGTTGATCAACGACATCCTCGACTTCAGCAAGATCGAGGCGGGCAAGCTGTCCATCGACAGCGTCGCCTTCGATCTGGACAGCGTGGTCGACGGCGCCGTGGCGCTGGTGGCCGACCGGGCCCGCGCCAAGGGCCTGGCGCTGCGGGTGGTGCGAACGCCGGGCACGGCGCAGCCGTTGCGCGGCGACCCGCAGCGGCTGACCCAGGTGCTGCTGAACTACCTGAACAATGCGGTGAAGTTCACCGAGCAGGGCCAGATCGAGGTGCGCGTCCGCGCCGATGCGGCTGACGACGAGGGCATGGTGCTGCTGCGCTTCGAGGTGAGCGACACCGGCATCGGGCTGAGTCCACCGCAGCAGCAACGGCTGTTCCGCAACTTCGAGCAGGCTGACAACTCCACCACCCGGCAGTTCGGCGGCACCGGCCTCGGGCTGGCGATCTCGCTGAACCTGGCACGCCTGATGGGCGGGGACGCGGGCGTCTCGAGCCAGGAGGGCGCGGGCTCGACGTTCTGGTTCACCGCACGGGTTCAAGTGGATCCCGACGCCGGGGCCGGCCCGGGGGCTATCGGCGTCGCACCGGATCGGGCGCCGCGCGAGGCAGAAGACGTCCTGGCGAAGTCGAGCCGCGGCGACGTCGGGCCCAGCACCGGCGACGGCAGTGAAGCAGCCTCTGCCACCCCGCAACCCTCGCTTCGGCCCGATGCAGGGCTGCGCGCGCGGGCGGGCGCCCGGGTGCTGCTGGTGGAGGACAACGAGCTGAACCAGCAGGTGGCCGCCGAGCTGTTGCGCCTGGCCGGCATGCAGGTCGACGTCGCCGACAACGGCGCGCAGGCCCTGGAGCGCCTGGTGGCCCGCGACTACGACCTGGTGTTCATGGACATGCAGATGCCGGTCATGGACGGGCTTTCGGCCACGGCCCGAATCCGCAGCGAGCCGCGCTGGGCCGCGTTGCCCATCGTGGCGATGACGGCCAACGCGATGTCCCAGGACCGCGCCCGCTGCCTGCAGGCCGGGATGAACGACCATCTGGCCAAGCCGTTCGATCCGCCGCAGCTGTGGGCGGTGCTCACGCGCTGGCTCAAACCTGGGGTCGGTCAAACCGTGGCCGGGCCGGCCTCAGCCACCGCCGGGACGTCCAGCGGTGGCCCCGAGGCCGCCACAGGCGCCGACGGTCTGCCGGACATCCCCGGGATCGACATCGCGCGCGGCATCCGCCAGTGCGGGGGACGCATCGCCTTCTACCGCAAGGTTCTGCTGAAGTTCCAGCAGTCGATCGCGGGCACCGAACAGTCGCTGGTGCAGGCGCTTGCCGACGCGCACTGGGGCGATCTGCATCGCTGCGCGCACACGGTCAAGGGCGTGGCAGCCAACATCGCAGCCGTGGAACTGCAGGCCGCGGCGCACGCGCTGGAACAGGCCTGCAGGCCACTGGTACAGCGGTCGGCCAGCGCCGCCGATGCAGGCGACGCCGACACCCGCGGCGCCGCGCCCATCCCGATCGAAACAGCGCAGACACTACAGGCGCTGACACAGACGTTGCGCGAGACCCTGCGCGGTCTGGCCGACGCCCTGCGAGACCGAGGGCTGGACGCACCATCGCCGCCTGCCGCACCTGCGCAAGACTGACCCGCAGCCGTTCCGCGCACCGCCCCTGAGATTGCACGAGAACCCACCAGACCGACCGATGGACCCGATTGTCGAAGCCGCGATGCGCAAATGGCCCCGTGTGCCGCACTGCCACGGCTGGCTGGCGCTGGACGCCCGCGGCCAGTGGTACATGCGCGACGACGCGGCACAGGCTGCGGGCGACTTCCCCGCCGTCAAGGGCAGCATGGTCCGTCACGACAAGCTGCGCGAGTTCATCCACCGCAACTACCTGCGCGACGCGCAAGGCGCAGCCTACTTCCAGAACGGCCCGCAGCGGGTCTATGTCGACCTGGAGGTCGCCCCCTATGTGTGGCGCATCGATCGCACGACCGCGGGCTGGGAGGTGCGGGCGCACACGGGAGAGCTGACGTCGGACGTGCAGTCCGCGTGGCTCGACGAGTCGGGGCGGCTGTTCCTGCAGTGCCTGCTGCCCTCGGTGGGCACGGCCTTCGGCATCGTGCACACGCTCGACATGGCAGCCGCCGCCGACGCCGTGGAAGCCGGCCACTGGGACCCTCGGCCGTGCTGCTTCGACGACCTGCCCGCTCGCTTCGGTTACGTGTTGCGACCGCGCGCCGAAAACCCGGCCTGAACGTGGCTTCTGACGCAGCCAGCGCCTGCTGGCACAGCTGCGGTGGGACAGATCCGATCAGCCAAGGCCGACGGCAGGCGCCAGCCCTGCAGACACGGAAGGGCTACCGCCTCCCGCCGCCCCGGTGAGTCACTGCTTGGCTTCGGCCGCCGGCGGAGTGGGTGCGGCCGGCTCCTCGAACTTGCCGCCCGACTGGTTGGTCATGTAGACCACCGCGCGGCCGATCTCGAGGTCGCTGTAGTCGCCGCCGCCCTGCGCGGCCATCGCACCCTTGCCCTTCAGGGCCGAGTTCAGCAGCGCTTCGTAGCCGGTGCCGATACGCGGCGCCCAGGCGGCGGCGTCACCGGTCTTGGGCGCACCCGCCACACCGGAGGTATGGCATGCGCCGCAGACCAGTTGGTAGACCTCCTGGCCCGTCTTCAGCGCCACGACAGCGGATGCGTCACGCAGTTCCACACGCGCCACCGGTGCGATGCGCTGGGCCACCGACTGCGCGTCCATCGCGGCGGTGCCCGCACCCGTGCGGTCGCCCATGACGACGAACTTGACGAGCAGCACGATGATCACGATGGGCACCACGAAGGAGGCGACCACGGCCCAGATCAGTTGGCGCGGCGTCTTGATGGGACCTTCGTGCGCTTCAGGGGCGGCGTGCTGCGAATCGCTCATGGGGGCCTCGGACAAATCGTGTGAGAGTTTTCGGTGTCTCTGGGTGTCGTGCCCCGACGCATGGCCACGCCGCAGGAGCGCTCGCCTTCCCTCGGTCCGGGGCAGCCGCGGAGTATAAGCGGGCCCCCTGTCGCCTGGCCTATGCCGGCGCCATCGCCGCACCCGGGCACGTCCTGCCCGGGCGCCGTCGCGGCACCGGGCCTCAGGCGCTAGAATCCGCGGCTCGGTCTGGCGACCGTGGTGAAGTGGATATCATGCGGCCCTCCGAAGGCCACGTCGCAAGTTCGATTCTTGCCGGTCGCGCCAGTGCTCCTTCTGTCCGCAGCGGGGCCTTCCGTGACCGACGGCGCCCTCCTCAGCGCCCCCCGGTCACATCCAGCGCCGTCCCGGTGACGTAGCTGGCCTCGTCCGACAGCAGCCAGACGATGGCTGCGGCCACCTCCTCGGCAGAGCCGCCTCTTTGCATCGGCACCAGCGGCGCCATCTGCGCCACCCGGTCCGGCAGTCCGCCGCTGGCGTGGATGTCGGTGTCGATGATGCCGGGCCGCACCGCGTTGACACGCACGCCCTCGGTGGCGAGTTCCTTGGCCAGCCCGATGGTGAAGGTGTCGATGGCACCCTTGCTCGCGGCGTAGTCCACGTACTGACCCGGTGCGCCCAACCGGGCCGCGGCCGAACTGAGGTTGACGATGGCGCCACCGTGGCCGCCGTGGCGCCGGCTCATGCGCGCAACCGCCTCACGGGCACAGACGAAGCTGCCGGTCAGGTTGATGGCCCACATGCGCTGCAGCCGCGCCACCGTCATGTCCTCCACGCGCTGCGGCATGTCGACCACGCCGGCGTTGTTCACGAGCCCGGTCAAGCGCCCGAGGCCGGCATCGACGGCGGCGAACATCGCCAGCACCTGCGCCTCGTCGGCGACGTCGGCCTGCACCACCAGGGCGCGCCGGCCGAGGGCGCGCACGCCCTCGGCGACGGCCTGTGCCGCTGCGGCGTCGCGCGTGTAGTTGACGGCCACATCCCAGCCGTCGCGCGCGGCGCGCAGCGCGGTGGCCGCCCCGATGCCGCGGCTGCCGCCGGTGACCAGCAGAACGCGAGGGGCCGAGGACTCGGAGGCGGAAGGTGCAGTCATGTCGGTCTTTCTGGTGGACGGCGGCGCGCAGGCCGCCAGACGGAAGGTGGTGACGGGCTCATCGCCCCAGTTCTTCGGCGCGGTCACGCGCGGCGTGCAGCGCGCGCACGAAGGCGGCGCGCACCTGCAAGGACTCCAGCGCGGTGATCGCGGCATGGGTGGTGCCGCCCTTGGAGGTCACGCGTTCGCGCAGCGTCTGGGGCGTCTCGTCGGACTGCATGGCCAGCGCGGCGGCGCCGGCAAAGGTCTCCTGCGCCAGGCGGCGTGCCGCCCCCGCGTCCAGCCCCATCTCGACGCCGGCCTGCACCATCGCCTCGATGAAGTAGAAGACGTAGGCCGGGCCGGAGCCCGACAACGCCGTGACGGCATCCAGATCGGCCTCGCGCGGGACCCACAGCAGGCTGCCGGTGGGCGCGAGCACGGCCTCGGCCAGGGCCCGATCGTCGGCCGACACCGCCTCTCGGGCGTACAGCCCGGCGATGCCGCGTCCGACCAGCGCCGGCGTGTTCGGCATGGCGCGCACGATGCGGGCGCTGCCCGTGGCGTCGACCAGGGCCTGGCTGCGCACACCGGCCATGATGCTCAGGTGCAGCGCCGCGCGCACGTGGCCGGCGCACGGCGCGGCGGCCTGCGCAAAGACCTGCGGCTTGACCGCCCAGACCACGAGCGCCGCCTGCCCGAGCACGCCCCCGGCCTGCGCCAGCGCCTCGATGCCCAGCGCCTCGTGCAGCCGCGCGCGCTGGGCCGCATCGGGCTCGACGACGGTGAAAAGCGATGCCGGCGCACCGGCGCGGCACAGGCCGGCCAGGATGGCGGTGGCCATGTTGCCGCCGCCGACGAAGGCGATGGCACCCGGCCCGAGTGAAGAAAGACTGGTGTTCATCGTCATCGCACAAAGTGTAGGGGCCGGGCTCCGGGCCTGCTCTGTACCGGTCGGACGCCGGCCGAAGTCGAATCGCCGCGGCGGCGCCTCGCCCGGCTCACCAGCTGGCGCCGAAGGTCTGGCGCAGCACGTCGATCTGCGCCTCGGTCAAGGGCGTCGTCCGCCCCTGGCACAGCAGCCACAGGCGGGCGGTCTCCTCGAGCTCCTCCAGCACCGCGCTGGCCTCGGCCGGGCTGCGGTGCCAGACGTTGGGGCCGAGGCGGTCCAGCATCACGGCCCGGATCGGCGCGCCGCGCGCGCCGGCCTGCGCGATGCGCTGCGCGACGAGCTCGGCCGCGGCGGGATCGCCGGGGCGGTGATAGGGAATCAGCGGCACGTGGCCGACCTTCATCACGAAATAGGGTGTGACCGGCGGCACGATGTCGTCGACGCTCCACACGCCCTGCAGCGTCAGCGCCACCAGGTGCGTGCTATGGGTGTGAATGACACACCGTGCCTGCGGGTCGGCGTCGTAGATGCGCCGGTGCAGCGCCAGCGTCTTGCTCGCGCGGTCGCCACCGGTCTGCACGCCCTGGGCGTCCAGTCGCGCCAGCCTGTCGGGCTCGAGCGTGCCCAGGCAGGCATCGGTGGGTGTGATCAGGTAGCCGTCGGGCAGCCGCACGCTGATGTTGCCCGCGGTCGCGTGCACATAGCCGCGCGCGTGCAGGCTGCGGCCCACACGGCAGATCTCCTCGCGCAGCCAGGATTCGGGCTGCTGCACCCCGTCGCCACCGCTCATCGACCGCCCCTCGCCTTGCTTGCCGCGCCCCGGGACCCCCTGCCGTCAGGCCGGGTCGATCGTCGCGAAAGCCCGGGTGAAGAAATCCACGCCGCCGAAGTTGCCCGATTTCAGCGCCAGGTGCAGCCCGTCCGGGCGGGCCGGCGATTCGGTATGGCACCAGGGCACGCCCGGGTCGATCTGCGGGCCGATGCGCAACTGCGTCACGCCCAGCGCCTGCACGCAGGCCCCGGACGTCTCGCCACCGGCCACCAGCAACTGCCCGACGCCGGCCGCGCACAGCCCCGCGGCCACGCGCGCGAGCGCCTGCTCGACCAGCGCACCGGCGCGCTCGGCGCCGAGCTGCGCCTGCACGGCCTTCACCTGGTCGGGCGCAGCCGTTGCGTACACCAGCACGGGCCGCGCGCCCAGCCGTGGCGTCGCCCAGGCCAGCGCCTGCGTCGCCAGGTCGTCGCCGGCCGCCAGGCGCAGCGGGTCGATCGCGAAGGCGCGGTCGGGCCCGCCCTCGGGGTGGGCCAGGAAGGCGGCGACCTGCGCATTCGTCGCCGCCGAGCAACTGCCGCTGACCACCGCGCGGGCGCCTGTGGCCGCCGGCAGCCGGGCCGCCTGCGCGCTGGGCGCCAGGCCGTGCAGCGCCGGGATCCCGATGGCCAGGCCCGAGCCGGCCACCACCAGCGCCAGGTCGTGCGCGGCCTGTGCCAGCACGTGCAGATCGGCATCGGCCAGCGCGTCGGCCACCGCGTAGGCACAGCCCTCGGCGCGCAGCGCAGCGATGCGCTCGCGCACCGCCTGCGCGCCGCGCGCGACGGTGCGGTGCTCGATCAGCCCACAGCGCGCGCCGCTCAGCTGCGCCTGCATCACCCGCACGAGGTTGGCGTCGGTCATCGGCGTCAGCGGGTGGTGGCGCATCGGGCTGTCCGACAGCAGCAGGTCGCCGACGAACAGGTGCCCCTTGTAGACGGTGCGCGCGTTCTCGGGGAAGGCGGGCGTGACGATGGCGAAGTCGGTGACCGCCGCCGGGGCCTGCGCGCCCTCCTCGCCCAGCGCCGCCATCAGCGCCTGCGCCACCGGGCCGATGTTGCCGCGCGGCGTGGAGTCGAAGGTCGAGCAGACCTTGAAGTAGATCTGTCGCGCGCCCGCCCGGCGCAGCCAGCGCAGCGCCGCCAGCGACTGCCCCACCGCCTCGTCCACCGGTGCGGTGCGCGACTTCAGCGCCACGACGACGGCGTCCACGTTGCCCAGGCCGGCCGCCGCCGCATCGCGGTCGGGCACGCCGATGGTCTGCACCACCCGCATCCCGGCGCGCACCAGGTTGTTGGCAAGGTCGGTGGCGCCGGTGAAGTCGTCAGCGATGCATCCGAGGATCATGACGGGCTGTCCTTGTCGTGGCCAGAGCGTGGCGAGCGCCGCACTGTAAGCCAAGGCGAATCTGCCCTTGGCAGTGGCGCCGGCCGGCCCGACGCGCCGCCTGTCCAGCCGCGTCCGCCTGTGGTGCGGCGCGGGCCGGTGCGACGTCGCGCTTGCGCCGCGGGCCGGTCAGGGCGCGAGATCGAAGACCAGCACCTCGGCCCCTCGGCCTTCGTCGACGACCAGACGCGACTCGCCCTCCAGCGTCAGCGCATCGCCTGCCTCCAGCGCGCAGCCGTTGACCTGCAACGCCCCACGCGCCACGAAGACGTAGCCCAGGCGTGCCGGGTCGAGCGCCATGTCCACACGCTCCGGGCCGTCGAACAGGCCGGCGCGGATCGTCGCGTCGGCGTGGATCGTCACCGAGCCCTCCCGGCCGTCCGGGGCCGCCAGCAGCGCCAGACGGCCACGCTTGGCGGCTTCGTCGAAGTGCTTCTGCTCGTAGCCCGGAGCGATGCCGCGGCGCGCCGGCTGTATCCAGATCTGCAGGAAGTGCGTGTGGCGGTCGGCGGCGTGGTTGAACTCGCTGTGCATCACGCCGGTGCCGGCGCTCATGCGCTGCACGTCCCCAGGCAGGATCACGCCGGCGTGGGCCCCGCCGGGCGCGCCGTTGCCCATGCTGTCCCGGTGGGCCAGCGCGCCGTCGAGCACATAGCTGACGATCTCCATGTCGCGGTGGCCGTGGGTGCCGAAGCCGCTGCCCGGGGCGATGCGGTCCTCGTTGATCACGCGCAGGTTGCCCACGCCCATGTGCGCCGGGTCGTGGTAGCCGGCGAAGGAGAAGCTGTGAAAGCTGCGCAGCCAGCCGTGATCGGCGTAGCCGCGCTGTGCAGACCTGCGGAGGGTGAGCATGGCGCGTCCTTCGTGAAACTGTCGATACTCTAGGCCGGCAGCGCGGGCCGTCGCGCCGCGCCGCCTTGACCGCAACGTTCGAATCCGATGAAGCCTCGTCCGGCACCTCCGCCCAATCGCCACCACGCGCTGACGCCCGAGGCGCTGGAGATGGTCGACACGATCGCGCGCACCGGCAGCTTCGCCTCGGCGGCGCGCGCCCTGGGCAAGGTGCCGTCGGCGCTGACCTACAACGTGCGCCAGCTCGAGGAAGCGCTGGACGTGCTGCTGTTCGACCGCAGTTCGCGTCAGGCGCAGCTCACCGCCGCCGGCACCGAGCTGCTGACCGAAGGCCGGCGCCTGCTGCAGGAGGTGGGCGCGGTGGCCAACCGTGTGCGCCGCGTGGCCTGTGGCTGGGAGACGCAGCTGTCGGTCAGTGTCGACGACGTGATCTCGGTGACGACGGTGCTGGAGATCGCCGCCGACTTCTACGCCCTGCGTGCGCCGGAAGCGACGCCAGGCGACGACGACGGCGGCGGCTCAGGCTCGACGACCCGGCTGAAGCTGCGCACCGACGTGCTGACCGGCACCTGGGAAGCGCTGACCTCCGGTCAGGCCGACCTGTCCATCGGCGTGACGGCGCACCAGGTGCCGCCGCCGGGCATCGAGGCCCGCCCGCTGGGGCAGGTGCGCTTTGTCTACTGCGTGGCACCGCACCACCCGCTGGCCACCGGCGCTGCGCCGATCGACGACGCGATGCTGGTGCAGCACCGCGCGGTGGCCGTGGCCGACACCGCACAGCGCCTGGCACCGATGACGGTGAACCTGCTGCCAGGCCAGGACGTGCTGACGGTGCCGACGATGCGCGCCAAGCTCGAGGCGCTGCGCCTGGGCCTGGGCGGCGGCTACCTGCCCGAGCCGCTGGCTCGACCCCTGATCGACGCCGGCGAGCTCGTCCGGCGCAGCACCGCGCGCGGCGACCACGTCGAAGCCCTGTCCTACGCCTGGCGCGCCGAGCACGGCCCGATCGGCCTCGGGCGCGCGCTGCAGTGGTGGCTGCAGCGGCTGGAGGTGCCACACACGCGTCTGGCGCTGCTGGACCGACACGCTGCCCTGCGCGGCGCGGGCCAGCCGATCGCGGCGTCGTCGGGCCGCTGACGCCGCTCGCCCCGGTTGCGTCGGCGCTCAGCCGCCCGGCAACTGGATGCCAGGGAAGATCTTGATGACGGCGCTGTCGTCCTCGCGCCCGTGCCCGGCGCTGGAGGCCTGCATGAACATCTGGTGCGCGGTGGAGGCCAGCGGCAGCGGGAATTTCGTCGCACGCGCGGTGTCGAGCACCAGGCCCAGGTCCTTGACGAAGATGTCCACCGCCGACAGCGGGGTGTAGTCGCCCGCCAGCACGTGGGCCATGCGGTTCTCGAACATCCAGCTGTTGCCCGCGCTGTGGGTGATGACCTCGTACAGCGCCGCGGCGTCCACGCCCTCGCGCAGGCCCAGCGCCATGGCCTCGGCCGCGGCGGCGATGTGCACGCCTGCCAGGAGCTGGTTGATGATCTTGACCTTGCTGCCGGCCCCGGCGCGGTCGCCCAGGCGGTAGACCTTGGCAGCCATGGCCTCGAGCACGCCCTCGCAGCGGGCGTAGGCCTCGGGGCGGCCGGCGGTCATCATCGTGATCTGGCCGGCGGCGGCCTTGACGGCCCCGCCGGAGATCGGCGCGTCCAGATAGTGCAGGCCCAGCGCCTCCAGGCGGCGCTCGAGGTCGATGGAGACGTTCGGGTCCACCGTGGAGCACATGACGAACACGCTGCCCGGGCGCATCGCCGCGGCCGCACCGCCGGCGCCGAAGAGCACGTCCTCGGTCTGCTGCGCGTTGACGACAACCGAGACGACGACATCGCACCCGGCCGCCAGCGCCGCCACGCTGTCGCAGGCCACCCCGCCGTCGCGCGCGAAGGCGTCGGCCACCCCGGGGCGGATGTCGAACACCCAGGGCGCCAGGCCCGCGCGCCGCAGCGACGCCGCCATGCCGGCGCCCATCGCGCCCAGGCCGATCAGACC
>JBMTXX010000083.1:0-13896 GCA_049453935.1 Rubrivivax sp. | reverse complement strand
CGACTCGATCCGCAACGCCGAGCGGTCGTTCTACATCGAGACCTTCATCTGGCACAACGACGCCGCCGGCAACGAGGTCATCGCGGCCCTCGGCGAGCGCATCGCCCGGGCCAAGGCCGAGGGCAAGCCCTTCGACGCCAAGGTGCTGATCGACTGGTTCGGGCTGCGCCAGGGGACGGGCGGCAAGGCGGACCCGGCCATCGTGGAGAAGCTCCGCACCGCAGGCGTCGAGGTGCTGGAGTTCTCGCCCGGCTGGGTGAACGGCGGCAAGCTGATCCCCCTCACGCACCGCAAGCTCTACATTCAGGACGGCACGCAGTTCATCACGGGCGGCCGCAACATCGGCGACGAGTACCTGAAGGCCGCCTACACCAACCCGAAGGGCGTCGGCGAGCCCGCCTGGCACGACCTCCTGTTCACGGTGGAGGGCGCCGAGACGGGCCGCATCCTCGACGAGTTCTTCCGCAACTGGCGGCGGGCAGGCGGACAGGCCCCCGCCACCCGGCCCGCGGGCCGGCCGTCGGCCGGGGTGCCACTCAGCAGGCCGGCGCCCGCCAGCACCGTGATCACCGCCAGCGGTCTCCAGGTTCGCCGTCTGCGGGCTCGCCACCCCGCAGCGGCTGCCGCCGTTGCCACCGGGGCGGGCGGGCACCCGCAGGCACTGTCGACGGACGACTGGGCGTGGTGTGAGGCAACAGCAGGCATGGCGGCGGATGATGGCGTATCGAGCCGGCGGCTGCAAGGCTCTGACGTGTCGGCGTCGCTGGCCAAGTGGGCCAGACGGTTCAGAACGAGCGGCGATCCCGTGTCGCCGGGCTGACCGAGACCTGGACCGCCAGCCGGCGGCCTGGATCGTAGGGCAGGGTGGTGGTGTAGACGCGGCCGGCGTATTCGTAGGTGACGCGGTAGCCGGTCAGGCGGCTGCTCCAGTCGTCGACGAATCGGCAGCGCTGGACCTCGCGCTCGTGGACGACCGTGGCGCCGGCGGGCCGGTCGGACAGGTGCTGGCCGATCAGTGCGCCGGCGATGGCGCCCACCGCCGCCGACGCCACGCGGCCTTCGCCGCGGCCGAACTGCGAGCCGACCAGGCCACCGGCCACGCCGCCGACGATCGGCCCGGCCAGCCCGGCGTCGCCACGCTGGTGCCTGACTTCGGGCTCCAGCACCGTCCGGCACACCTGGCGCGGGGTGTTGACCTGCTCGTACTGCGGCTCGGCCGAGAGCACGCGGGCGTGGTCGCGGAAGGTGTCGCCGAAGGCGTCACGGTCACGACCCGGCCGGTCGGCCAGCGCGCTGGTGGCGATGAAGGCAAGGCCCAGGGCCAGGACGGGCATGGCACGGTGGGTGCGATTGGAGCGGGTGGCGGCAGTCATCGTGTTCACCTCTTTCGTCGATCACCAGGTCACACCTGGCATGGGACGAAGCTTAGGGGTGACACGCTGAACGATCGCTGAACGGATGCCCAGCCTGTCGCTCACGACCCGCCGACGGCGAGTGTTTCGATCCAGTTCGGGTTGGCCCCGGTAGCGACCCGGTCGGACAGCGCCAGCGTGCCGCGTCCGGCGTCCAGCCGCCAGCAGGCCAGGTGGTCCGAGGTCTGCCCGGCCACGAGTGCGCAGGTCCCGTCCGGTGACCACTGCATGCCGCGCGGCTGGGTCTCCACCGCAACCCGGTCGGCCAGCGTCAGCTCGCCGGTGGCGGGCGCCACCGACCACAGGGTCATGGTGCTGGAGCGTCGCTCGGTGGCGAGCAGCCAGGCGCCATCGGGCGACAGCCGGAGCTCGGCGGCCCAGGGCTTGCCGTCGAAGGCCGCAGACAGCATCGCCGCGGTCTGCCGCAGGTGCAAAGCGCCGCTGCCCGGCTCACGGTCGAAGACCTCGAGCGTCGCGTCGAGTTCGTTCAGCAGGTACAGCCGCCGGCCTTGGGCGGCGATCACCAGATGTCGCGGCCCGCAGCCCGGCCGCATGGCCTGTGTCGGCGGTTCGTCTGGCTGCAGGCGGCCGGTGTCGGGGTCGAAGGCCAGGCGCCACACCGCATCGTCGCCCAGGCAAGCCACGTGCGCGCAGCGGTTGGTCGGGTCGATGGCGATGGAGTGCG
Organism: Rubrivivax sp.; assembly: GCA_049453935.1. Lineage (GTDB taxonomy): Bacteria > Pseudomonadota > Gammaproteobacteria > Burkholderiales > Burkholderiaceae_C > Rubrivivax. Next base: position 11,799 of record JBMTXX010000083.1, on the reverse strand, counting down.
CGTGGCGGCCCACCGGCAACACCTGGTGCGCGGCGCCGACCACGCCGTCGGGCCCGATCGGGCTGACGGCCACCAGATGCTCGCCGTAGGACGCCGACAGCAGCCAACGGCCAGTGGCGTCACAGACGATGTAGGCCATGCTGGCCGGCAGGGGCGCCTCGCCCAGCGGCTGCAGCCGGCCGTCGGCACAGATGGCCAGGCTGAGCACCGTCATCGGCGCACTGCGCCGCGCAACGTACAGCTGTCGGCGGTCCGGGCTCAGGGCCATGGGCATCAACTGGCCGCCGGCAGCGACCGTCTGTTGCAGCCGCAGGCGGCCCGATGGGGCGTCCAGTGCCCATGCGCCGATCTCGCCGGCGTCGGCGCAGGACACCAGTACGAGGGCGGCCGGCGGTGAGCCTGCAGGCCTGGGCGTGTTCATGGGGGTGGCTGCGGTGAGGGCTTGGGTTTGCGGATCCATCGTGTCGGGTGTCATCCGGTCTCGACTGCGCTCAGGCGGCGGTCTCAGGCACGGCCGCGTGCGCCCGCTTCACCTGGAAGCTGTGGCTGTCCGGGTCGCTCAGGCGCATGCCGGCGGCCTTGACGGCGGCATCGGGCACCTTGTGCAGCGGGCTGTGCGCCTGCTGCACGCCGTCGTCGCCGTACGGCGCGTTGTGCGTGGCGTTGAAGCAGAACAGCACGGTCCAGCGCCGGTTGGCCGAGCGGTTCTGGTCCGAGCGGTGCATGACGTTGGCGTGGAAGAACAGGCCGTCGCCGGGCTCGAGTTCGACATGCACGCGCTCGTGGCGCTGGAGCATCCAGTCGATGCGGCGCATGTCGGCCCCGACCTGCTCGCCCGCGCCGGCGGTCGCGCCGGTGCTGTGATTGACGCGGCCGATGCGGTGCGAGCCGCGCAGCACCTGCAGGCAGCCGTTTTCCCGCGTGGAGCGGTCGAGCGCGACCATCACGCTGGCCATGTCGGGGTAGAGGCAGCCGTTGTGGTACCAATAGCCGTAGTCCTGGTGCCATTCCCAGGCGCCGCCGCTGTACGGCTCCTTCGCGGTGAGCTTGGAGTGGTAGTGGTAGACGTCTGCCCCCAGCAGTGCCTGCACGGTGTCGACCACACGTTCGCTGCGCGCGGCCAGCCCGTAGACGCTGTCGCCGGGCTCGTTCCACAGGGCGATCCGGGTGGCATGGCCCTGCGCATCCTTGCGTTCGTACAGGCTGGCGCGCAATTGCGGGTCGGCCTCGATCGCGCGCTGCATCAGCGAGGTCTCCTCGGCGTCGAACAGGCCGCGCACGACGAGGTAGCCGTCGCGCTCCCAAGCCAAGCGGTCTTCGGGTGTCAGGTGCAGGGGCATGATGCGCGTTCCTTTCGGGTCAACTTCCGAACATGCGTTGGCGCGTGTTTTCCAGGTGCAGGCGCATCGCCCGGCCTGCGGCGTCGGCATCTCGCGCGGCAATGGCCTCGACGATGTCGCCGTGCTCCGACTGCACGCGCGCCACACGTTCGCCGGTGCGGTGCAGGGAAAAATTGCGCAACAGGTTCATGCCGAACTCCATGTGCGGCTGGATCGATGCGATGACCGAGACGAAGAACTGGTTGTGCGTGGCCTGGGCCACCGCCAGATGGAACTCGAAATCCTCGTCGACCCCGAGCGCGCGCGCGTGCACGGCTGCTTCCAACCGTTGCAGTGCCGCGCGGATGCGCTGCAGGTCGGCGTCTGCGGCGACGGTGGCGGCCAGCGACGCGGCCCCACTCTCGACGACGATGCGGAACTCGAGCACGCGGCGCACATCGGACATCGACTCCAGCGGCATGAAGCGGGTGACGTCCGGGTCGGGCCGCCGCACGACGAAGGTGCCCGCCCCCTGGCGGCTGGTGACGATGCCGTCGGCGCGCAGCCGCGACAGCGCTTCGCGCACCGTCGGGCGTGAGGTGTTGAACTGCTCGGCCAGGGCCTGCTCGGTGGACAGGCGATCGCCCTCGCGCAGGTTGCCGTCGATGATCTGCGCCAGCAACTCGCGGTAGACGCGGTCGGCCAGACCCTCGGGCATGCGGCCCGGCCGGGGCCTGAGGTCTGACCGATCGTCCATGCGGCTCAGGCGGCGGTTTCGCCCGCCAGCAGGGCGCGGGCCGCGGCCTCGACGTCGGGCCGCATCGAGGCCGGCGTCGGGCTGAGCAGCGGCAGTTGTGCCCCCATGTCGGCCACGCCCGACCAGGTGACGGCGTCGTGCAGCACGCGCACCAGCGACAGCGATTCGCGCAGCGCCTCCAGCGGCATGAAGCGCGCGTGCAGGGCCCGTGCACGATCGGCATCGCCCTTGTGCAGCGCCGCCAGCAGGGCCATGCAGGTGCGCGGCGCGATGCAGCCGCCGCCCGTCGTGAACGAGGCCAGTCCGTAGCGACCGACGCGACCCACATGCCCGAGCACCGGGCGCTCGCCCATGCCGCTGACGATGCGGGCCGCGCCGATGCGCTCGATCAGCGCTTCCAGGTAGGTGTCGCGCGGCACTTGAGCGTCGGACTGGGTGCGCCCGATCGCGTACTTGACGCACCACACATGGCCGCCGTCGACCAGCCGCCCGAGCGCCTGAGTCGACAGGTAGTCCTCGCTGCGCAGGTAGACCGTCAGCGGCATGCCCGCCGCATCGCTGATGCGGCGCAGGCCGTCCTCGACGCCCTCGATGCTGGTCATCCCGCTCATCGGCAGCACCATGGCCGTGCGGTAGGAGGTGCGCCGCAGCACGGCGGCCTGGTCGACCATCTTCCCGTAGTCAGGGCCGATCGAGGGGATGACCCAGGTGCCGGGCCCGGCGGCGTCGGCCAGCAGGTCGAGCATGGCACCAAACTCCGATACCGGCTGGTGGTAGAGGTTGGCGTTGCCGCCGTACAGCAGCACGCGCACGCCGCCGGCCTCGATGTGACGGATCAGTGCGCGGTTGGCCGGCCCGTCCAGCGTCAGGTCGGCGCGGCGCGCCAGCGGCGGCACAGCCAGCACGGAGCCGGGCAGGGCGGCGGGGTTCAGCTCGGCGAGGTTCATTCGGGGTTCGAAGTGTGGTGCCGGGTCGCGGCGGCCCAGAGGCCATCGGTGTTCGTCGCTCGCAAACCGCCCGACCGATCGTCGGCGGACAGCAGGCCGACCGAGGCCGGCCTGCTGCTCGCGAGGATGAAGTTGTAAGGCAAATTGTTAGGCTTGACAAGCCATGTCTGTCGGCATTTCCGAGCGTGAAACGGCATTCAGGGTTTTCCTTAGGCGTTTCAGACTTGACGTGGCCTGATTTGTCAAACAAAGTCCCGGGCATCCGTCGACCGGCCATGGTGTCGGCGGTCGCAGCGTCTGGCGGCCCGACAGGGGGCGCCGGTCGACACGTTCACGTTCCGAGGTGCAGGAGACAAGCAATGAAGAGCAGTCACGAGGCGAAGTCGTCACGTGCGGGCACGTCCCGCCGTCAGGTGCTCAAGGGTTTTGCGGGTGCGGCCGCGCTGGCGGGCACCGGGGTCGCCGGCCGGGCCTTCGCTCAGGCTGGCAAGGAAGCGCCGGCCTTCGCCAAGATGGTGTCCGATGGCAAGCTGCCGGCGCTGGCGCAGCGTCTGCCCGCCAACCCGCTGGTGGTGACAGCCGAGAAGGTGGGTGTCTATGGCGGCTCGCTGCGCCGCGGCCTGCGCGGCAGCGCCGACCACAACGGCATCCTGCGCATGGTCGGCAACCAGGGCCTGGTGCGCTGGAACCTGGCGTTCACCGAAGTCTTGCCCAACGTGGCCGAGAAGTGGGAAGTCAACGCCGGCTCGACAGAGTTCACGTTCTTCCTGCGCAAGGGCATGAAGTGGTCGGACGGCAAGCCGTTCACGGCCGATGACGTGGTGTTCGCGATCGAGGACTGCGCGAAGAACACCGAGTTGTACAAGTCGGCACCTTCGCAGCTGTCCATCGGCGGCAAGCCCTGCCAGGTCACGAAGATCGACGATCACACGGTGAAGTTCACCTTCGTCTCGGCCTACGCGCTGTTCCTGGAGCAGCTCGCCACGCCGCTGGGCCAGCACCCCACGCTGTTCCCCAAGCACTACTGCAGCCAGTTCCATCCCAAATACAACCCCAAGGCGACCGAGCAGGCCAAGGCGGCCAACTTCTCCGACTGGGCGGCGCTGTTCCGCTCCCGCTGCGGCGACATCGAGATCCCAGCGCGCTGGGGGAACACCGCCAAGCCCACGCTCGATCCGTGGGTCGTTACCGAGGCGTACACCGGCGGCGCCACCCGCGTGGTCATGGAGCGCAACCCCTACTTCTGGCAGGTCGACCAGACCGGGCAGCAACTGCCCTACATCGACCGCCTGAGCTTCAGCATCGCGCAGGACGTCGAGTCGCTGATGCTGGACGCGCTGTCGGGCAAGCTCGACATCCAGGAGCGCCACATCGACTCGCTCCAGAACAAGCCCACGCTCACGCAGAACATGCAGAAGGGCGGCTACCGGCTGATCGAGCTGATCGCCTCGGGCGCGCAGCAGGTGCAGATCTACCTGAACCTGACGCACAAGGACCCGGCCATGCGCCAGATGTTCGGCAACAAGGAGTTCCGTCAGGCCTTGTCGCTGGGCATCAACCGCAAGGAGATCATCGACATCGTCTACCTCGGACAGTCGCAGCCTTATCAGACAGGCCCCCGGCCCGGCCACCCCTGGCACCACGCCAAGCTTGCGACGCAGTTCACCGAGCACGACCCGAAGCAGGCCAACGCGATGCTGGACAAGCTGGGTTACGCCAAGCGTGACGCACAGGGCTTCCGCCTGCGTCCGGATGGCAAGCGGGTGTTCTTCGCGATCGACGTGATCCCGACGCTTTACCCCGATGCGGTCGACACGCTGGAGCTCATCAAGCGCCACTGGGCCGACATCGGCGTGGACATCAAGGTCAACACCATCGAGCGCGCGCTGTACTACACCCGCGGCGACAACAACGACCATGATGCAGCCACCTGGCCCGGCCCCGGCGGCCTGGATCCGGTGCTCGACTCGCGCGACTATCTGGCGCAGCACCCGCAGGGCTCGCGCTACGGCATCCCCTGGACGCTGTGGTACGTCTCGAACGGCAAGGACGGCCAGGAGCCGCCCGAGAGCCAGAAGCGCCGCATGAAGCTCTACGACCAGGCGCGGGCGACGGCCGACATCAAGAAGCGCGGCGAACTGATGAAGGAGGTCTTCGACCTGGCGGCCGATGCCTTCGAGACCATCGGGGTATGCCTGGCGGTCAACAGCTTCGGCATCGCGCGCACCAACCTGCAGAACGTGCCGAAGTCGTACCCGAACTCGTGGTCCTGGCCCAATCCCGGGCCGGCGCTGCCGCAGCAGTTCTTCTTCAGCCGCACCTGAGCGTCGTCCGGCCCGACGTGGGCCGCGCCCGTAGGCTCCGACCTAGCCGCATGGCCGGGTCGGGTCTGCGCGCGCGGGCCGAGTGACAGAGAGGCTCCATGCTCCGATTCATCCTTGTGCGCGCGCTGTGGATGCTGCCCTTCCTCGTGGCGGTCAGCTTCATCTCGTTCGTGCTGATCCAGTTGCCGCCCGGCGACTACGTCACGACCTACATCGCGACGCTGGCCGCCTCCAACGAGGTGGTCGACCAGAACGCCGCGGCCGACCTGCGCGCGCGCTTCGGGCTGGACCAGCCCATGATCGTGCAGTACTGGAAGTGGATCACCAACATCCTGTTGTACGGTGACTTCGGCCTGAGCTTCGAGTGGCAGCAGCCGGTGTCGGAGCTGATCTGGGAGCGCATGGCGCTGACGCTGCTGCTGACCTTCTCCACGCTGCTGCTGACCTGGGGCATCGCGCTGCCGGTGGGGGTCTACTCGGCGGTGAGGAAGTACTCCATCGGCGACTACTTCGCCACCTTCCTCGCCTTCCTCGGCCTCGCCATCCCGAGCTTCCTGCTGGCGCTGGTGTTGATGTACATCGCCGCCGTGCACTTCGGCCAGAGCGTGGGCGGCCTGTTCTCCGAGCCCTTCCAGAACGCGCCGTGGAGCTGGGCCAAGGTCGTCGACCTGCTGCAGCACCTGTGGATCCCGGTGGTGATCCTGGCCGTGTCGGGCACCGCCAGCCTGATCCGCGTGATGCGCGCCAACATGCTGGACGAGCTGCACCGGCCCTACGTGACCACCGCCCGGGCCAAGGGGCTGTCGGAGTTCCGGCTGCTGGTGAAGTACCCGATGCGTCTGGCGCTGAACCCCTTCATCTCGACCATCGCCTGGCTGCTGCCCAACCTGGTGTCGGGCTCCATCATCGTGGCCATCGTGCTGAGCCTGCCCACGGCCGGCCCGCTGCTGTTGCAGTCGCTGATGAGCCAGGACATGTACCTGGCCGGCGCCTTCATCCTGCTGATCTGCGCGCTCACCGTCATCGGTGCGCTGATCAGCGACATCCTGCTGGCGCTGGTGGACCCGCGCATTCGACTCGAGTAGGTCTCACGATGACAGCCCTCACCGCTACGCCCGCAGACAAGGAACAGGTCGCCGCCCACCGGCTGGCGGTGGCCTCGCAGTGGCAGCTTGTCTGGTGGGCCTTTCGCAAGCACCGTCTGGCCATGGCCGGGCTGATCGTCGTGATCGCGCTGTACGTGATCGCCGTCATCCCCGGCTTCTTCGCCGTGAACGACCCGGAGCAGCAGAACCGCCGCGCGCTGTTCCACCCGCCGCAGTCGTTGCACCTGTTCGGTACGACCGACGACGGCGGCTGGTCGATGCGCCCTTATTTCCACCCTTACGTGCTCAAGCGCGACCCGGTGTCGCTGGCGTCGGTGTACGAGGAAGACCGAAGCCGCAAGGTCTACATCCGCTTCTTCGCCGAAGGGCCGGAGTACAGCGTGCTCGGCCTGTTCACCAGCACCACGCATCTGATCGCCTCGGGCGATGCGCGCCAGCCGCTGTTCCTCTTCGGCGCCGACCGGCTGGGCCGCTGCGTCTACAGCCGGATCATGGTGGGCACGCAGATCTCGTTGTCGGTGGGCCTGCTCGGGGTGTTCCTGTCGCTGCTGCTGGGCATCGTGCTGGGCGGCATCTCCGGCTACTACGGCGGGCGCACCGATTTCGTGATCCAGCGCGTGATCGAACTCGTGCTGGCGCTGCCGACCATCCCGATCTGGCTCGCGCTGGCCGCGGCACTCCCGCAGGACTGGCCGGCGGTCTGGAACTACATGATGATCACCGTGATCCTGTCGCTCACCGGCTGGGCGCAGCTGGCGCGCGTGGTGCGAGGGCGCTTCCTGAGCCTGCGCACCGAGGAATTCGTCACCGCGGCGCGGCTGGACGGCGTGCCCGAGTCCCGCATCATCTTCCGGCACATGCTGCCCAGCTTCGCCAGCCACATCATCGCCTCGATCACGCTGGCGGTGCCGGCGATGATCCTGGCCGAGACTTCGCTGAGCTTCCTGGGCCTGGGTCTGCAGCCGCCCACCATCTCCTGGGGGGTGCTGCTGCGCGAGGCGCAGAACATCCGCTCCATCGCCACTGCGCCCTGGCTGTTCGCGCCGGGTGCCGCGGTCGTGGTGGCCGTCATCGCCTTGAACTTCCTCGGTGACGGCCTGCGCGACGCGTCCGACCCGTACAACAAATGAGCGAACCCCTAGCCTCCGGCCGCCCGCAGGGCGTGCTGCTGTCCGTGCGTGACCTGCACACGCACTTCCCGGTGCGCACCGGCGTGATCAAGGCCGTCGACGGCGTGTCCTTCGACGTCGAGTTCGGCCAGACGCTGTGCGTGGTTGGTGAGAGCGGCAGCGGCAAGAGCGTCACCGCGCGTTCCATCCTGCAGATCGTCGATGCGCCAGGGCGCATCGTCTCGGGCTCGATGGTGCTGAACGCACCCGGTCGCTCGCCGGTGGATCTGGCCCGGCTGGATGCGCGCAGCCGCGAGATCCGCGCGATCCGCGGCTCGACGATCTCGATGATCTTCCAGGAGCCGATGTCCTCGCTGTCGCCGGTGCACACGGTGGGCAACCAGATCATCGAGGTGCTGCGCCTGCACATGGACATGAGCAAGGCGCAGGCGCGTGAGCGCTGCATCGAGCTGCTGCGCCAGGTCGAGATCCCGCGGCCCGAGCAGGCGGTGGATCGCTACACCTTCGAGTTCTCCGGTGGCATGCGCCAGCGCGTGATGATCGCGATGTCGCTGGCCTGCAACCCGGCGCTGCTGATCGCCGACGAGCCGACCACGGCGCTGGACGTGACGACGCAGGCCGAGATCCTCGACCTGATCCGTCGCCTGCAGCAGTCGCACGGCATGGCCGTGATGTTCATCACCCACGACATGGGGGTGGTGGCCGAGATTGCCGATCGCGTCATCGTGATGAACCACGGGCGCATCGTCGAGAACGGCCCGGTCGACCAGATCTTCCACAGCCCCCAGGACCCGTACACCCAGATGCTGATCGGCTCGGTCACGCGCCTGGGACGCAAGGCCGAGCTGCGGCTGAAACGCGCGGCCATCGATCCGGCCACGCCGCCCATCCTGGAGGTGCGCGATCTGGCCATGCACTTCACCCAGGGCCGCAACGTCACCAAGGCGGTGGACGGCGTGTCGCTGACGCTGCAGCCCGGCGAGTCGCTGGGCATCGTCGGCGAGTCGGGCTCGGGCAAGACGACGATGGGGCGTTGCCTGCTGCGCGTGTACGAACCCACCGGCGGTCAGATCGTCTACCGGCAGGCCGACGGCAGCACGGTGGACCTGATGCAGGCCTCGAAGGACACGCTCAAGCATTGCCGGCGTGAGATGCGCATGATCTTCCAGGACCCGGTGAGCTCACTGAACCCGCGCATGACGGTGGCGCAGATCATCGGGGAGCCGTTGCTTGTCAACGGGATCGCCCAGGGCCGTGAACTGGACGATCGGGTCGCACGGTTGCTCGAGCAGGTCGGCCTGAACCCCGACTGGCGCGAGCGTTACCCGCACGCCTTCTCCGGCGGGCAGCGCCAGCGCATCGGCATCGCCCGCGCGATCGCGCTGGACCCGCGCATCATCGTCGCCGACGAGGCCACCTCGGCGCTGGACGTCTCGCTGCGCTCGCAGATGCTGGACCTGCTGTTGAAACTGCAGGACGATCTGGGTCTGTCCTTCATCTTCATCAGCCACGACATCGCCGTCATCCGCTACTTCTGCGATCGCGTGGCGGTGATGCACCGGGGCAAGGTGGTCGAGGCGGGCGAGACCGAGCAGGTCTGCGACCGGCCCGAGCACCCGTACACGCAGGCGCTGCTGTCGGCCATCCCGCGGCCCGACCCGCGCCAGCGCAGCATCCACAAGCGCTTCCGATACGAGGCCCCGGCGGCTGCCGCGGGCGCGAGCCGCCCATGAAGATCACCGACGTCAAGACTTTCCTGATGCACGTGGGGGCACCGGACCCCCAGCGCTACGCCACCGACGGTGGCTTCGGCGCCGGGCGTTTCTCGGGCAACATCACCGGCACGCGCAACTGGCTGTTCGTCAAGGTCTACACCGACGAAGGGGTCACCGGCATCGGCGAGTGCTCGGGCTGGCCACGCGTCATCGAGACCGCGGTGCAGGATCTGAAAGCCCTGCTGATCGGCGAAGACCCGCAGCACATCGAGCGCCTGTGGCAGAAGATGATGACGGCCATCATGGGCCACGGCATGACCGGCACCGTCGGCTCGGGCGCGATGACCGGTCTGGACATGGCCCTGTGGGACATCAAGGGCAAGGTGCTGGGCGTGCCGGTGTGGAGCCTGCTCGGCGGGCAGGTGCGCGACAAGGTGCGCATCTACGCCCACGCCAACACGCCGGAAGCCGCGCTGTCGCTGAAGGCGCGGGGCATCAAGGCGCTGAAATGCGGTGGGGTGTCTGACCCGGTGCGTCGCGTGGCCGCGCTGCGGGAGGCGGTAGGCGACGACATCGACCTGATGATCGACCTGCACGGCCCGCCCTGGCTGACGCCGGGGGACGCGGCGCGGCTGGCGCGCGCGCTGGAGCCCTACCGCCTGCTGTTCATCGAGGACCCTATCGCCCCAGAAAACCTGGATGGCTACCGGCGCATCCGTGACGCGGCCCACGTGCCGCTGGCCGCGGGCGAGCGCATGACGACCGTCTACGGCCTGCGCGAACTGATCGAGCACGAACTGGTCGACGTCGTCCAGCCCGACACCGGGCGTGCCGGTGGCCTCACGCAGATGAAGAAGATCGCTGCGATGGCCGAGGCGCACCACATCATGATGGCGCCGCATTCGGGTTCGCTCGGGCCGGTGGCCGAGTACGCCGCGCTGCACCTGATGGCGGCCATCCCGAACGCGCTGTTCCTCGAGCGGGTCGAGGACGACTGGGAGGGCAGGGCGCACACCGTGATCCCGCACCCCGTGTCGCAGGACGGCTTCCTGCGCGTGCCCGACGCGCCGGGCCTGGGCGTGGACATCGACGAGGCTTTTGTCGCACGATTTCCCAGCCAGGCCAACGTCTCGGTACCGATCACCCGCACCTCTGGTTCCTACGTCGAAGGCACCTTCGACGAGCATGTCTACGTTCAGACCCGGCTGCCGCACGCCCGCTATTTCGGCCCGCGCTGAGCGAGCCGTCCGCCCCTGATCCTTCGAACGGCCCCATGAAGATCGATCGCCTGCGCGCCTGGATGTCGCGCGACAAGAACCGTCCCCGCGTCATCGTCGCCATCGACACCGACGACGGCCTGACCGGCTGGGCCGAGTGCTACAACCACGGCCCCGACCAGGCGCTGTTCCCGCTGCTGGAGTACCTGACGCGTTTCATCCAGGGCCGCGACCCGCGCCGGGTGACGGCGATCACGCACTACCTGATGCAGCAGGCGCGCTTTCCGCCCGGCGCATTGGGGCTGGCGGCGATCGCTGCCATCGACCACTGCCTGTGGGACATTTCGGCCAAGGCGCTCGGGGTGCCGGTGTACCGGCTGCTGGGCGGTGAGGTGCGCGACCGGGTGCAGGTCTATGCCGGGCTGTACACCGCCCCCGATGTGCCGCAGGCGCGCGACGAGATGGACGCGCTGCACGCGCAGTGGGGCCTGAAGGCCTTCAAGCTCAGCCCCTGGCGCATCGACATGCACCGCCACCGCTGGGGCGAGGTGGTGCGCGCCTCGGCCGACTACTTCGCGCGACTGCGCGAGACGGTGGACCCGCGCTACGAGTTGGCCTTCGACGCCCACGCCAAGATCTTCGAGCCCACGCAGGCGGCGCAGCTGGGCAATGCGCTGGCGCCATATGACCCGCTGTTCTTCGAGGAGCCGCTGCGGCCGGAGAACTTCGAGGCCTGGGGCGAGCTCAAGCGCCAGCTGCATTGCACACTGGCCACCGGCGAGTCTCTGTACAGCCGCTTCGAGTTCCTGCGCCTGTTGCAGGTGCGGGGCTGCGACATCATCCAGCCCGACATCTGCGTCGTCGGCGGCCTGAGTGAGATGCTGCAGATCAACGCGCTGGCCCAAGCCCACTTCGTCAGCGTCGCGCCGCACAACCCCATGGGCCCGCTGGCCACGGCGATCAATGTGCACTTCTGTGCGACACAGCCCAACTTCCGCATCCTGGAATACCGGCTGCCGCACGGCGCGGCCTATGTCTACGGCAGCGACTCGACGATGAAGGCCGACGACCGGCTGCAGGGCGCCTGGTATGTCAAGGACCCGTATCTGCCCAAGGACGGCTATCTGGAACTGCGCCCGGACCGCCCGGGCTGGGGCGTGGAGATCGACGAGGCGCTGCTCGGCACCGAGGAATACGTCCACTGGGAGCGTGCGGTGCCGCTGAAGCCCGACGGATCGACCGGCTATGCGTGACCTCGAATTGCGCGCCGGCGCCGCCCGCGCG
>JBMTXX010000082.1:0-14078 GCA_049453935.1 Rubrivivax sp. | reverse complement strand
GCCAGCGTCAGCGCCGGCGCGGTGTTGCGCCCGGCGGGCTCGAGGATCAGCGCCGCAGGCTCGCAGCGGGCCTCGCGCAGCTGGTCCAGGACCAGGAAGCGATGCTCCTCGTTGCCCACGACGATGGGCGCGGCCACGCGCAGCGCGGTCGTCGTTGTCGTCGTGGCGCCGGCATCCGGCGGCAGATCGGTGTCGCGCAGCGCCGCCAGGCGCAACGCGGCCTGCTGCAGCAGGCTCTGGTTGCCGTGCAGGATCAGGAACTGCTTGGGATAGCCGGCGCGCGACAGCGGCCACAGCCGCGTGCCGGAGCCGCCGGCCATGATGACGGGTTGGATGTCGAGGGCCATGGGGTCCCGAGGTGGGCTGTTTCAGCGTGGGTGGAGATTGTGGTCCAGGACGGCCCCACCGGGTCGCGGGCGGGGTGGCCGGTTCACCCGGTACGCAGGCGCGTCTGACGGCGCCGGGACGTCGGACCTGTTCTCGGCCATCAAGCGTGACGGCGGAGGCGGGCAGGGCGCGGCCCGCCGCCGGACGCGCTCAACCCGCGCTGTCGTAGCCCTCGGGGTTGCGCGACTGCCAGCGCCAGCTGTCCTCGCACATGCGCGCCAGATCGCGCTGCGCCTGCCAGCCCAGCGCGGTGCGGGCCAGCGTCGGGTCGGCCCAGCAGGCGTCGACGTCGCCGGCCCGCCGCGCCACGCCACGGCAGGGAACGGCGCGGCCGCTGGCGCGCTCGTAGGCGCGCCCGACGTCGTAGACGCTGCTGCCCTGGCCCGTGCCCAGGTTGACCGTCAGCGTGGGGCCGCCGTCCAGCAGGTGCCGCAGCGCCGCGACGTGGCCTTCGGCCAGGTCGACGACGTGGATGTAGTCGCGCACGCCGGTGCCGTCGGGCGTGTCGTAGTCGTCGCCGTAGACGCTGAGCGCCTCGCGCCGGCCCACCGCCACCTGCGCCACGTAGGGCATCAGGTTGTTGGGGATGCCGCGCGGGTCCTCGCCGATCAGGCCGCTGTCGTGCGCCCCCACCGGGTTGAAGTAGCGCAGGCAGGCGGTGCGCCAGGCTGGGTCGGACTGCCCGAGGTCGCGCAGGATCTGCTCGCCCACGAGCTTGGTCTGGCCGTAGGGGCTGGCGGCCGACAGTGGGGCATCCTCGCGGATGGGCAGCGACTGCGGGCGTCCGTAGACCGTGGCGCTGGAACTGAACACGATGCGCCGCACATCGTGCGCCTGCATGGCCCGGCAGGTCTGCACCAGCGCGCCGAGGTTGTTGCCGTAGTAGTCCAGCGGCCGGTCCACCGATTCGCCCACCGCCTTCAGCGCGGCGAAGTGCACGACGGCGTCGATGCGGTGGCGTTGCAGCAGTGCATGCATCGCCGCCGCATCGGCGACGTCCAGGCGCTCGAACACCAACGGCCCGGCGCCCAGCCGCTGCAGTCGGTCCAGCACCCGCACGGAGCTGTTGCACAGGTTGTCGACGCCGACCACGTCGAAGCCTGCCTCGCGCAGCGCGAGCCAGGTGTGCGAGCCGATGTAGCCGGTCGCGCCGGTGAGCAGGATGGTCGCCATGGCGGGGATTATCGGGACCGTCGGGCGCTTCAGAACCAACCCACGCGTGCGGCGCAGCCCAGGGTGGTGGCGCCCCAGTCGCTGCCCAGCGCGGCGCCGGCGCGGCGCTGCTCCCGCGCCAGGTCGCAGCCGAGTTCCAATGCGCGCGCGGCGCTCCAGCGCAGGCCGACGGCCAGACGGTCGGTGCGGTCGCGGCCCTCGCTGAGCGTGACCGTGCCGCCGGCGACGGTGCGCGTGACGAGGTCGCGCCGCGTCGTCTCGGCGCTGGCGCGCAGCGCCACGCGCGCCGACAGGCGGTGCTCGGCCTGCAGCGTCAGACGGTCCAGCACGCGGCTGTCGTCCACCGCCGCGCCGGCCGGCGGGCGGTCCGCGCCGCCGTAGCGCTCGGTGTAGGCGTCCTGGCCCAGTTCCCGCACGCCGCTGAGGGTCAAGGTCAGGCGCCCGCCGGCCTGCCAGCGCCAGCGCGCCGCGCCGGTCAGGCCCGAGAAGTTGCGCTCGCGTGCGACGTCGTAGCGCGTGCGCTCCGGGCTCAGGCGCAGGTAGACCTCGCTCGCACCGCTGGGCGTGATCTCGGCGCTGAGATCCAGCGCGTGGCTGCGGTAACGCTCGCCGTCGGCCGGGTAGCGCCCGCGCGTGTGGCGCCAGGCCGCGCCCAGGGTGGTCGCCCCCGTTTGCTGCCAGCGTGCACCCAGCGCCGCGGTGTCGGCGCGCAACTCGCTGGCCGCGGAGGCCGCCGACGAGTAGTCGACCGAGCGCGTGGCCAGCGTCGCCTCGGCCGTCAGCCGCGTGACGACCCCGAGCCGGGCGGTGGCCGAGGCGTCGGCCACGGTCTCCAGGTTGCGCGCGGTGGCGCCGGCCGCCACCGCGGCGTCGTACGGGCGCAGCGATCGGGCGTGGCCGGCCTGCACCCGGCCGGACAGGCGGTGCGCGGTGGCCCAATCCCAGGCCGCTGACAGCGCGTGTCCTTCGTGATCGAGGGCCGAGTTGTCGGCATGACGCACGATGTCGAGCGCCGCGTCGGCGCTCAGTCGCTGGCGGCTGAAGGTGGTGTCGACGCCACCGGCCAGCGTCGTCGTCGAGACCGTGTCGCTGCGGCCCAGGCCCGCGCCGGGGGAGGTTCCGGAGGGCAGGCGATAGAGGTTGGTGTCGTGCTCGAGCGATTGCGTGACGGTGGCCGTCCAGGGGCGGTCTTGCGCGCTGGCCGGCCCCGCCGTCGCGAGCGCCACGGCCAGCGGCAGACCGAGTTGCGTGAGCCACCGTCCGGTGGGGCCGCCGGGGCGGGCCCACGATGCGCGAGCCCGGTGGGCCTTCGGACGGGCCGGGTGTGACGGCGCACGTCCGCGCGGGTCGATCCCGGCCGGCAGGGCGGTCACGGCGCCCAGGGCGTGCGGAGCGGTTAGAGCGTGCAGGATTTGCAGGGCGAGTCGTGCGGGCAGGGGGCGGGTGTCGGGCATGGGTCCGGGGGCTCGTGGAAGGTCAGAGGCGGCGCGCTGGGGGACAGACGCTCAGCCTCTCAGTACGCCTGCCGGTCGGCCAGCATCAGCAGGGCCGTGCGCACGACGATGCGCAGGTCCAGCCCCAGCGACCAGTGGCGCAGGTACTCGAGGTCGTGCGCGACGCGGTCGCGCATCTTGTCCAGGGTGTCGGTCTCGCCACGGTGGCCATGGATCTGGGCCCAGCCGGTGATGCCGGGCTTGACCTTGTGCCGCACCATGTAGGGTCCGATCAGACGACGGTAGGCTTCGTTGTGCGCGACCGCGTGCGGACGCGGGCCGACGATGCTCATGCGCCCTTGCAGCACGTTGAAGAACTGCGGCAGCTCGTCCAGCGAGGTGCGGCGGATGAAGGCGCCGAAGGGCGTGACGCGCGGGTCGTCGCGCGTGGCCTGGCGCACCACGGCCCCGTCGTCCATCGTGCGCATCGAGCGGAACTTCCACACCACGATCTCGCGTCCGTCCAGGCCGTTGCGGCGCTGGCGGAAGATGACCGGCCCGGGCGAACTCAGCTTGACCCCGAGCGCCACCACGGCCAGCAGCGGGGCGATCGCCAGCAGGATCAGGCTGGCCAGCACCAGGTCCTCGGCGCGCTTGAGCACGGCGTTCATGCCGCTGTAGGGGCTCTCGCACAGGCCGATCACCGGCACGCCGCCGACATCGCGCAGCCGTCCCTGGACGATGGTCAGGCCGAGGATGTCGGGCACGTGGAAGACCGAGGCGGTCGTGCCCTGCAGCGCCTTAAGCACGGCCGCCACGCGCGGCGCATCGGCGCGTGGCGCGTCACCGCCTCTGGCCTCCGGGACGTGGCTGCTTTCACGGGCTGAACCGTCCCGCCGCGCCGCGCGTCGTCGCCCGCGACCGCTGCCCGAGGCGGTCGCGCTGCCGTCCAGCGGCAGCGCGACATAGACGTCGTCGATGTGCTGCTGCCGCACGAACTCGGCCACGTCGGCCAGGGCGCCGCGTCGCTGGCGCGCAGCGCCAGGGTCGAGCCGGTCGTCCAGACGGTCATCGAAGAAGGCGACCAACTCCGTCGTCGATGCCTGATCGCGCAGCGCCTGGCTCAGCCGCGCCGCCAGCGGCCCGGCGCCGACGACGATGGCGCGGCGGCGCCGTGCCGGGTCCCGCGCCCCCCGCCGGTGCAGCCCTTGCGTCAGGCCGAGCGCCGCCACCCCGACCGCCGGGGTCAGCACCGCCCAGGCGGCCAGCAGCCCGGGGTCGAACAGCGTCAGGCTGTCGGTCAGCCAGCCGGCGGCCAGCAGCACGCCCGCCACCACGGCCCACTGGGCCAGCAGGTCGGCCGCGGCCTCGCGCAGCCGCAGGTGCAGCCGGCCGGGGCCGGTGCGCCACAGCGCGAAGACGAGCAGCGCCAGCACGGACTCGGCCCGGCCGAATTCGGCCCCCCAGGCCAGCGTCAGCCCCGCCAGCATCGCCACGGCCAGCGCCGGCTCGATCACGGCGCTGGCCGCGGCGGCGACCGCGGGCGGCGCGGCGCGAAAGCCCGGTGGCTGTGCGGCCGGCGTCCGGGTCGCGGCGGGTGCAGCGAGGGGCGCGGCGTCGACCCTCGTGATGGCTTTGGATGTCGGCGGCAGTTCGATGATCCGGGCGCCCGCGGGTGTCTGCGTCTGCGCCCTCGTGTGCGCTGCGTTCGGTGACCGTGGCTGGGTTTGTGTTTTCCCGTGCGCCTGTGCCTCGGTCTGTGTCCGTGCCGGTGCCCCACCACCGGCCGCCTGTGCCTGACGTGCCTGGCCTGCGGGGCGTGTGCCCTTGGCGTCTGCCGTCTCGTCCTGCCGCCTCGCGTCGTCCTGCGCCAAGTCCTGCCCCTCGGTTTGGATGTCCTCCCGGATCGGCCCGGTGGGCCTGATCGGCGCGCGCTGGCGCGCGCTTCACGCGTTTCGACCGGGCAGTGGGTTGGGCTGTGGCGCGCAGCCCGCCCGGCGAGAGGCCATCCCTACAATCCGCCCATGCTCAGCCCCCTGCACGATCTGCACGCGATGGTCGCTCCCGCGCTGATGGAGCGATTGACCCTGCTCATCAATCACGTGCTGTGGCGTGAGCCGGCAGCGCTGGACCGGCTGCGGCCGCACGCCGGCCGGGTGTTGCAGGTGCAGGTCGACGACTGGCCAAGGCTGCTGCCGCCCTGGCCCCGGCTTGCCTTCCGCGTGTCACCTGCCGGCCTGCTGGAGTGGTGCGGGCCTGAGGATGACCTGGTCCAGGCCGATCTGCGGGTGCGCATCTCGACTCCCGACCCGGCGCGCGCGGCGTTGTCCTTGCTGTCCGGGCGGCCACCGGCGATGCAGGTCGAGGGCGACGCCGAGTTCGCCTCGGCGGTGCAGTGGCTCGCCGACCACCTGCGCTGGGATCTGGCCGATGAGCTGCACCGGCTGTTCGGCCCGGGCCCTGCGCAGGCGCTGGCCACCCTGGCTGCCGGCGCGCGGCAGGCCCTGTCGTCGCTGGCGCGGCGTGCCGCCGGCGTGGTCGGCCGTGGCGGCGCCGCGGCGTGACCCTGTGACGGCAGCGGCCTGCGCCACAGCTGCCGCTGCCGCCCATCGTCGGATGCAGCCGCGATGAAGCGCATCGCGCGGCTGTGGTTCATCGTCTTCACCGTCCTGCGCTTCGGCCTGGACGAGGTGGTGCTCAGCGGCTTCCACCAGCGTTGGGTGCGCGCGCTGGTGCGCGTGGTGACGGTCGGGCGCCGTCTGTCGGCGCCCCGCGGCGTGCGGCTGCGCCTGGCGCTCGAGCGGCTCGGCCCGATCTTCGTGAAGTTCGGTCAGGTGCTGTCGACGCGGCGCGATCTCGTGCCGCCCGACGTCGCCGATGAACTCGCGCGTCTGCAGGACCGCGTCCCGCCGTTTCCGGCCGCGCAGTCTCGGCGTCTGGTCGAGCGCGCGCTGGATCGCCGCATCGACGAGCTCTTTGAGCACTTCGAAGCCGAGCCGGTGGCCAGCGCGTCGATCGCGCAGGTGCATTTCGGTCGCCTGCGCGAAGGCGTGGCGCGCGGCGCGACCGCCGGCCGCGAGGTCGCGGTCAAGGTGCTGCGCCCCGGCATGCGGGAGGCCATCGAGCGCGACCTGGACCTGCTGCACACGCTGGCACGCTGGGTCGAGCGGCTGAGCGCCGACGGGCGGAGGCTGAAGCCGAGGGAGGTCGTGGCCGAGTTCGACATGCACCTGCACGACGAGCTCGACCTGGTGCGCGAGGCGGCCAACGCGACGCAGTTGCGCCGCAACATGCAGTCCCTGGGCCTGGTGCTGGTGCCGGAGATGATCTGGGACCTGTGCACGCCCACGGTGATCGTGATGGAGCGCATGCGCGGCGTGCCCATCGGCCAGGTGCAGCGCCTGCGGGAGGCCGGGGTCGATTTCAAGAAGCTCGCGCGCGACGGCGTGACGATCTTCTTCACCCAGGTCTTCCGCGACGGCTTCTTCCACGCCGACATGCACCCGGGCAACATCCAGGTCAGCCTGGCGCCCGAGAGCTTCGGGCGCTACATCGCGCTCGACTTCGGCATCATCGGCACGCTGACCGAGCGCGACAAGGACTACCTGGCGCAGAACTTCATCGCCTTCTTCCGGCGCGACTACAAGCGTGTGGCCGAGTTGCACGTCGAGTCCGGCTGGGTGCCACCGAACACCCGGGTGGATGCGCTGGAAAGCGCGATCCGCGCGGTATGCGAGCCGCAGTTCGAGCGCCCGTTGAAGGACATCTCGCTCGGCCAGGTGCTGCTGCGGCTGTTCCAGACCTCGCGCCGCTTCAACGTCGAGATCCAGCCGCAGCTGGTGCTGCTGCAGAAGACGCTGCTGAACATCGAGGGCCTGGGCCGCGAGCTCGACCCGGAGCTCGACCTGTGGACCACGGCCAAGCCCTTCCTCGAGCGCTGGATGAGCGAGCAGGTGGGGTGGCGCGCCTGGGTCGAACGCTTCAAGGCCGAGGCGCCGCGCTACGCGCAACTGCTGCCCGAGTTGCCGCGGTTGGCGCATCAGGCGCTGCAGCGCAGCGGCCCCCCGCGCGAGTCCCCGGTGCTGCTGGCGCTGCTGGCCGAGCAGCGGCGCACCAACCGGCTGCTGTCGGGGCTGGCGTGGTCGGCGCTGGGCTTCGTGGCCGGTGCGGTGCTGATGGGGATCTGGCTCGTGGGTTGACGGCCTGCCGCTGCGCCGCACGCGCGCCCGCACCCGCCGATACAATGTGCGGTTTTCCGCAAGCCGGGCGCATGCAGATGCGTGAGGCCCCAAGGGGCTCGTCCCGCTGTGTGCGGCAAGGCGCATCAGACGCCCAGGCCCGTCCACCTCTTCCTTGTCATCATGCCGATCTACGCCTACAAGTGCGAGTCCTGCGGCCACCGCAAGGACGTGCTGCAGAAGATGTCCGACCCGTTGTTGACGGATTGCCCCGCCTGCGGCGCTGCCACCTTTGTCAAGCAGGTCACGGCGGCGGGCTTCCAGCTCAAGGGCTCGGGCTGGTACGTCACCGATTTCCGTGACGGCGGCGGCAAGAAGGACAAGCCCGCCGAGGCGGGCGCTGACGCCGCGGGGAAGTCCGCCGACAAAACCCCCGAGAAGACAGCCGACGCGGGCGGATCGTCCGCCGCCGGCACGAAGGCGGCTGAGGGCAGCACGTCCCAGGCCGCCACCGCATCGCCGGCGCCGGCACCTTCTTCGACGCCATCACCCTGAGCCTCGGGTGGCACCTGCAGGCCGTCGGCCCCTCCTGCTGCCCGATGCCGCATCCCGTGCGCGGCTGACCCCGCCCACGGCCTGAACGCCCGCACATGAAGAAGTACCTGATCGCCGGCCTGCTGGCCTGGTTGCCCATCGGGGTGACGATCTGGGTCATCACCTGGCTGTTGGGCTCGATGGACAGCCTGTTCGGCCTGCTGCTGGGCCTGACGCAGGCGGTGCTGCCCCCGCACACCCACGCGGCCATCGAGCAGATGCGGCACATCCCCGGGCTGGGTGTCGTGGTGCTGGCTGTGATGCTTCTGCTGACCGGCGTGTTCGTCACCAACGTCGTCGGTCAGTGGTTCGGCCGCTGGTGGCACGCGGTGTTGACCCGCATCCCGCTGGTCAAGTCCATCTACAACTCGGTCAAGCAGGTCTCGGACACGCTGTTCTCCAGCAGCGGGCAGGCCTTTCGCGAGGCGGTGCTGGTGCAGTACCCGCGCCAGGGCTCGTGGACGCTGGCCTTTGTCACCGGGCGGCCCGGCGGTGAGGTGGCCTCGCATTTGCCAGGCGACTACCTCAGCCTGTACGTGCCCACCACACCGAACCCAACCTCGGGCTTCTTCCTGATGATGCCGCGCGCTGACGTGGTCGAACTCGACATGAGCGTCGATCAGGCGCTGAAGTACATCATCTCCATGGGTGTGGTCGCGCCGCCGCACCCGGGCATCCCGTCACCCCCTTCGCCGGAACGACTCCCATGAGAACCACCTATTGCGGCCTCGTCAGCGAGGCCCTGCTCGGCCAGACCGTCACGCTGATGGGCTGGGCGCACCGCCGTCGCGACCACGGCGGCGTCATCTTCGTCGACCTGCGCGACCGCGAGGGCCTGGTGCAGGTGGTGTGCGACCCGGACCGCCCGGAGATGTTCGCCACGGCCGAGGACGTGCGCAACGAGTTCTGCCTGAAGGTGGTGGGCAAGGTGCGCCCGCGCCCGGCCGGCACCGAGAACGCCAACCTGACCAGCGGCAAGGTCGAGGTGCTGTGCCACGAACTCGAGGTGCTGAACCCGAGCGTGACACCGCCGTTCCAGCTCGACGACGACAACCTGTCGGAGACGGTGCGGCTGACGCACCGCGTGCTCGACCTGCGCCGCCCGGCGATGCAGAAGAACCTGCGCCTGCGCTACCGCGTGGCCATCGAGGTGCGCAAGTTCCTGGACGAGCAGGGCTTCATCGACATCGAGACGCCGATGCTGACCAAGAGCACGCCCGAGGGCGCGCGTGACTACCTCGTGCCCAGCCGTGTGCACGACGGCACCTTCTTCGCGCTGCCGCAGAGCCCGCAGCTGTTCAAGCAGTTGCTGATGGTCTCGGGCTTCGACCGCTACTACCAGATCACCAAGTGCTTCCGCGACGAGGACCTGCGCGCCGACCGCCAGCCCGAGTTCACGCAGATCGACATCGAGACCTCCTTCCTCACCGAGGAGGAGATCCGCGCCACCACCGAGGCCATGGTGCGCCACGTCTTCCGCCGCGCCATGGGCGTGGAGTTGCCGGTGTACCCGGTGATGACCTATGGCGAGGCGATGGCCAAGTACGGCTCCGACAAGCCCGACCTGCGCGTGAAGCTCGAGTTCACCGAACTCACCCCGGTCATGAAGGACGTGGACTTCAAGGTCTTCTCCGGCCCCGCCAACACCCCTGGCGGGCGCGTCGTGGCGCTGCGCGTGCCGGGCGGCAGCGAGATGAGCCGCGGCGAGATCGACGCCTACACCGAGTTCGTCAAGATCTACGGCGCCAGGGGCCTGGCCTGGATCAAGGTCAACGATGCCGGCAAGGGCCGCGACGGACTGCAGAGCCCCATCGTGAAGAACCTGCACGACGCGGCCATCGAGCAGGTGATCGCCAAGACCGGTGCGCGCAACGGCGATCTGATCTTCTTCGGCGCCGACAAGGCCAAGGTCGTCAACGATGCCATCGGCGCGCTGCGCGTGAAGATCGGGCACAGCGAGTTCGGCCGCTCGCACGGCCTGTTCGAGGACCGCTGGGCGCCGTTGTGGGTGGTGGACTTCCCCATGTTCGAGCGTGACGAGGAGGCCGGCCGCTGGACGGCGGTGCACCACCCCTTCACCAGCCCCAAGGACGGCCACGAGGACCTGATGGACACCGATCCAGGGGCCTGCCTGTCCAAGGCCTACGACATGGTGCTCAACGGCTGGGAGATCGGTGGCGGCTCGGTGCGTATCCACCGCGCCGAGGTGCAGCGCAAGGTCTTCGATGCGCTCAAGATCACGCCCGACGAGGCGCGCGTGAAGTTCGGCTTCCTGCTGGACGCGCTGCAATACGGCGCCCCGCCGCACGGCGGCCTGGCCTTCGGTCTGGACCGCATCGCCACGCTGATGGCCGGCGCCGAGTCGATCCGCGACGTCATCGCCTTCCCCAAGACCCAGCGCGCGCAGTGCCTGCTCACCGGCGCGCCCAGCCGCGTCGACGAGGGCCAGTTGCGCGAGCTGCACATTCGCTTGCGCAACCCGCAGGCGGCATGAGCGTCTGAGACCCGCAGCCCGACCGCGGCACCCGCCCGATGACGCCCGCCACCCGCCCGCCCAAGATCCCCGAGTCGGTGCTGGTGGTGATCCACACCGCAGCACTCGACGTGCTGCTGATCGAGCGCGCCGACAAGCCCGGCTACTGGCAGAGCGTCACCGGCTCGAAGGACCGGCTGGACGAGCCGCTGCAGGAGACGGCGGTGCGCGAGGTCGCGGAAGAGACCGGCATCGTGGTGGGCTCGCCGGCGGTGCCGCTCGAGGCGCTGCGCGACTGGGGCTTGCGCAACGTCTACGAGATCTACCCGGTCTGGCGGCACCGTTACGCCCCGGGCGTCACGCACAACACCGAGCATGTGTTCGGGCTGCGTGTGCCGCCCGACACGGTCGTGACGCTGAACCCGCGCGAGCACCTGCAGCACCGGTGGTTGCCCTGGCGCGAGGCTGCCGACCGCTGCTTCTCCCCCAGCAACGCCGAGGCCATCCTGCAACTGCCGCGTTTCGTGTAGCCTTCCGCGGGTGATGCCTGCCGACAGTCCGTCTCCTCTCGATCTTCCCGATCAGCCGCCGTCGCCTTCCACGGCCGTCGAGCGGATCCAGCCCCTGGGCCCGCCCGAGCCCGACCGCCTGCGCGTGGTCACCTACAACATCCACAAAGGTGTGCGAGGCGTCGGGCCGCGCAAGCGGCTGGAGATCCACAACCTCGGCCAGGCCGTTCAGGGCTTCGGCGCCGACCTCGTGGCCTTGCAGGAGGTGCGGCTGTTCCACCACCGGCACGCGCAGCACTTCCGGCGCAAGGCCCATGGCTGGCCCGAGGCCGGGCAGGCCGAGTTCCTCGCGCCCGAGGGCTACGCCGTGGCCTACCGCACCAATGCGGTCACACGCCACGGCGAGCACGGCAACGCGCTGCTGAGCCGCTGGCCCATCGGCGACGTCGGGCACCACGACGTCAGCGACCACCGTTTCGAGCAGCGCGGCCTGCTGCACGTGCCGGTGGACTGGTCAGGCCGTCGCGTGCACGCTGTTGTCGCGCACTTCGGTCTGGCCCACGCCAGCCGCGTGCGTCAGGTGCAGCGCCTGGCACGCTTTCTGACAGCCGAGGTGCCTGACGACGAGCCGCTGCTGGTGGCCGGCGACTTCAACGACTGGGGCGAGAAGCTCGACGAGCCGATGCGCGGCATCGGCTTGCAGCGCGCGATCGATCCGCGCCCGATGCTGCCGGCGCCCACGCCCACCTTTCCGGCCCGCGTGCCCGTGTTCGCGCTCGACCGTGTCTACACCCGTGGGCTGAAGTGCGTCGCCACCCACGTGCCGCGCGGCGCGGCCTGGGCACGCTGGTCGGACCACCTGCCGCTGGTGGTCGAACTGGCCGCGGCCTGACCGCTGCACGCCCGCGTCGCGCCATGACGCACCCAACGCCTGCGCCCACCGCCGATGCCGTGCGCGTGCCGCAGGGCGTGCTCGGCCGGCTGTCCTCGCGCTTTCTGGGGGGGCACGACGTGCGCCTGCTGGGTGGCGGCGACGAGCTCTTCCCCGCGATGGAGCAGGCCTTTGCCGCTGCGCGGCAGGAGGTCTGGCTGGCCACCTACATCTTCTGCGACGACCCGGCCGGCCGGCGCATGGCCGATGCCCTGATCGCGACCGCGGCGCGCGGGGTCGACGTGCATGTCGTTGTCGACGGCTTCGGCACCAGCGGACGCATCGCCGTGCTGCGCCACTGGTTCGCCGGCAGCGCGGTGCGGCTGGAGGTCTTCCGACCGCTGGAACGCTGGTGGGCCTGGCTGCAGCCGGGACAGTTGCGCCGCATGCACCAGAAGCTGTGTGCGGTGGACGGTCAGGTCGCCTTCGTCGGCGGCATCAACGTCATCGACGACCGCTTCGACATCCAGCACGGCTGGAGCGAGGCGCCGCGGCTGGACTTCGCGCTGGCGCTCGAAGGCCCGGTGGCTGCCGACGTGCAGCACCTGACGCAGGCGCTGTGGACGCGTGCGGCCGTGGCACGACGCGGCTGGCGGCACGAGGCAGCGTTGCTGGCGCGCAGCGCCGAGCCGGTGCAGCGCACGCTGGAACTGGTGCGCGAGATGCGCACGCGCCCGCCTTCGCCGGGGCACCGCGCGCGCCGCGCGCTGGGCTGGCTGCGCGCCGTGGTCGTCGGCCCGCCCAACGGTGAGCGACGAGCCGACGCGCTGCGCGCACTGGCACGGCTGCCGCCGGTGCGCGCCGCGCTGGTCGTGCGCGACAACCTCACGCAGCGCCGGGCGATCGAGCGCGCCTACATCGAGGCGATCTCGCGCGCGCGCTCGCACATCGACATCGCGTGCTCCTACTTCTACCCCGGACGGCTGTTCCGCCGCGCGCTGCGACGCGCGGCGCAGCGCGGCGTGCGCGTGCGGCTGCTGATGCAGGGACGCATCGACTACCGCATCGCCGCGTTGGCCGCGCGCGTGCTGTACGACGAGATGCTCGCCTGCGGCGTGCACATCCACGAGTACACCCCGGCCTTCCTGCACGCCAAGGTGGCCGTCGTCGACGGCCACTGGGTGACCGTGGGCAGCTCCAACATCGACCCGCTGTCGCTGCTGCTGAACATGGAGGCCAACGTCGTCGTGCTCGACCCCGACGTCGCGGCCGACCTGCAGATGCGCCTGGACGCCGCATTTGCCGCGTCGGCCGAGGTCACGGCGCCGCCGCTGCCGCGCGGGCTGCGCGGCTGGGCCTCGCGCGGTGCCGTGGCCTGGATCGCCAACGTCTACCTGCGGGTGGCGGGGATCACGGGGCGCTATTGAGCCGTCCGGGGCAGCGCCGCCGCCTAGGCACCGCACCGACCCGCACCGTCTGAAGGGGACGCGCCGGCCCGGGCCGTCCGATCGCGGTCGTCCGGTCAGCGTCGCCTGATCACACCGGCCAGTCCGCGCCGCGCGCGTTGACGTAGATCGCGTACAGCGACGTCGTCGCGCAGATGAACAGCCGGTTGCGCTTGGGCCCGCCCCAGGCGACGTTGGCCACGACCTCGGGCACCCGCACCTTGCCGATCAGCGTGCCGTCCGGGGCGTGGCAGTGCACACCGTCGCCGGCGGCCACCCACAGGTGCCCGCGCGTGTCCACCCGCAGGCCGTCGAAGAAGCCGGCGGTGCTGCGCGCGAAGTCCTCGCCGCCGACCACGCCGAGCCCGTCGGCGGTCACGCCGTAGCGCCGGATCAGGCGCGGGCCGTTGGGCACGTGCGACGCGCCGGTGTCGACGACATAGAGCCAACGCTCGTCGGGCGAGAAGGCGATGCCGTTGGGGCGCACCATGTCGCCGACGACCCGTGTGACCTGCCCGGTGTGCGGGTCGATCCGGTAGACGTCGGCGGTGCCGATCTCCGAGGCGGCGGCGTCGCCTTCATAGTCGCCGTCGATGCCGTAGGTCGGGTCGGTGAACCAGATGCTGTCGTCGGACTTGACGACGACGTCGTTCGGCGAGTTCAGGCGCCGGCCCTCGTAGGCCTCGGCCAGCACGGTGCGCCGGCCGTCGTGCTCGGTCCGAGAGACGCAGCGGCCGCGGTGCTCGCAACTCACCAGCCGGCCTTGGCGGTCCAGCGTGTGTCCGTTGGGGTGCCAGGCAGGCTGCTGGAACACCGACACCGAACCGTCGGTCTCGTCCCAGCGCATCACCCGGTCATTGGGGATGTCCGACCACAGCAGGTAGCGCCCCGCCGGCACATAGGTCGGACCCTCGGCCCAGCGGCAGCCCCCGGCCAGATGCTCGAGGTGGACATTGGCCAGCGCCAGGCGCTCGAAGCGGGGGTCGAGGATTTCGAAGGGGGTGTCGGGCATGGC
>JBMTXX010000081.1:0-14168 GCA_049453935.1 Rubrivivax sp. | reverse complement strand
GCAGCGGCGGCGCGCGCGAGATGGTGCCGGTGCTGGCGCGCGCCGGCGTGGCCGCGGGTGTGGCCGGCC
This sequence comes from Rubrivivax sp., assembly GCA_049453935.1. Lineage (GTDB taxonomy): Bacteria > Pseudomonadota > Gammaproteobacteria > Burkholderiales > Burkholderiaceae_C > Rubrivivax. Next base: position 14,099 of record JBMTXX010000081.1, on the reverse strand, counting down.
TGTTCATGGAGACCCACCCCCGGCCGGCCGAAGCCTGGTCCGACGGACCGAACGCGGTGCCGCTGCAGCACATGCCTGCCCTGCTCGATCAACTGGTGGCACTGGACCGTGTGGTCAAGTCACGCCCGCTGCTCGAGGACGCCTTCACGGGGTGAGCGGCCGAGCCGCCTGAGCGCCCAGCCCCCTGCCCCCTTGCCCTTCCCACCCCTGAACTTCAGAGAAGACCACCCATGAGTGCCATCGTCGACATCGTCGGCCGCGAAATCCTCGACAGCCGAGGCAACCCCACCGTCGAATGTGACGTCCTGCTCGAATCCGGCACCATGGGCCGCGCGGCCGTGCCCTCCGGCGCATCCACCGGCAGCCGCGAGGCGATCGAGTTGCGCGACGGTGACGCCGGACGCTATCTCGGCAAGGGTGTGCTGCGCGCCATCGAGCACATCAACACCCAGATTTCCGAGGCCGTGCTGGGCCTGGACGCAAGCGAACAGGCCTTCCTCGACAAGACGCTGATCGACCTGGACGGCACCGAGAACAAGGGCCGGCTGGGCGCCAACGCCACGCTGGCCGTGAGCATGGCCGTGGCGCGCGCGGCGGCCGAGGAGTCCGGCCTGCCGCTGTACCGCTACTTCGGTGGCATGGGCAGCATGCAGATGCCGGTGCCGATGATGAACGTCATCAACGGCGGCGCGCATGCCAACAACACGTTGGACCTGCAAGAGCTGATGATCATCCCGGTGGGCGCGCCGAGCTTCCGCGAGGCCGTGCGCTGGGGCGCCGAGACCTTCCACGCCCTGAAGAAGATCATCGACGCGCGCGGCATGAGCACCGCCGTGGGCGACGAAGGCGGCTTCGCGCCCAGCGTCGAGAACCACGAGGCCGCGATCCAGATGATCCTGGAGGCCATCGCCAAGGCCGGCTACACGCCGGGCGAGCAGATCGCGCTCGGTCTGGACTGCGCGGCCAGCGAGTTCTTCCGTGACGGCCACTACCACCTCGAGGGCGAAGGCCTGCAGCTCGAGGCCCCCGCCTGGGCCGACATGCTGGCCACCTGGTGCGACAAGTACCCGATCATCAGCGTCGAGGACGGCATGCACGAGGGCGACTGGGACGGCTGGAAGCTCCTGACCGAGCGCCTGGGCCAGAAGGTCCAGCTCGTCGGCGACGACCTCTTCGTCACCAACACCAAGATCCTCGAGCGCGGCATCGAGCAGCGCATCGCCAATTCGATCCTGATCAAGATCAACCAGATCGGCACGCTGACCGAGACCTTCGCCGCCATCGAGATGGCCAAGCGTGCCGGCTACACCGCCGTCATCAGCCACCGCTCCGGCGAGACCGAAGATTCCACCATCGCCGACATCGCCGTGGGCACCAACGCCGGCCAGATCAAGACCGGCTCGATGTCGCGCAGCGACCGCATCGCCAAGTACAACCAGCTGCTGCGCATCGAGGAAGACCTGGGCGACATCGCCCACTACCCGGGGCGCAAGGCCTTCTACAACCTGCGCTGACGCCCTGTCGCCCGGCACGCCGCGTCCGCCCTCACCCCTGCTGTGGCCATGCGCCCCAAGATCCGCTGGCTCCCGGTCGTCCTGGGCGTGCTGCTGTTGCTGGTGCAGGCCGACCTCTGGCTGGGTCGCGGCAGCCTGCCGCACCAGTGGCGTCTGGAACAGGAGCTGGCGGCGCAGCGCGAGCTCAATGCGCAAGCGCGCGAGCGCAACGAGCAACTCGCAGCCGAGGTGGCCGACCTGCGTGAAGGTCTGGAGATCGTCGAGGAGCGCGCGCGTACCGACCTCGGGATGATCCGCCCGAACGAGATCCTCGTCCAGGTGTCGGGGGGCCGTTGATCCGGCGCGACGCCCGACAGCCGCTGTGCTTCGCGGTGGTGGGCAGCGATGAACACGTCATCCGTGAGCTCGTGCAGGACCTGCGAGAGCACATCGTCAGCGACACCCGCCTGAGCGTGCACCTGGCATGGCATCCACTGCAGAGGGCTGAGCCGATGCTGCCCCTTGCCGACGTCTTGTTGGTCGGGTTCGCGTCGCAGGACCCGAGCCTCCCGTCTGTCGACGACACCGACGCCCCGGTGAAGGCGGGGGCTTTTGACCGGGTCCTGCTGTGCCGAACGGTCACCAAGACCGACGGACGCGCCGGGCCGGCATTGGAAGGACACACCGGGACGTCTCCACCCGCCCGCGCTCTCGGCGCCGAAGACCGGTGGCGGGACCGACTGATCCAGCTCGGGCTGGACTGGAGCGTCGTCGGCGGTGCCGACGGCGATGCGGTTCGGCAGGCCATGGACGCGCTGGCGCCGCTCCTGCGCGGGCGTGCCAGCACCGGCAGCGGGCTGTTCACCCGACTGACCGAGCGCAATGCACAGCCGGCTGCGCGCCTGTGGCGCTGCGCCGACTGCGACGACCCGGACTGCGAACACGCCTTGCGCGCCGTCCGGTCCGCAACAGATGCCTACACACGGGGCTGAGCCCCAGAATGCGCCGATGCAGCCAACGCTACGCCACTTCCTGACCGGGCTGTGCATCGGTGCAGCCAACGTGATCCCGGGGGTGTCAGGTGGCACGATCGCGCTGCTGACAGGGGTCTACGGGCGCTTGCTGGCCGCCGTCGGGCACCTGACCGGCGCGCCGCTGCGCCTGGCCCGCGCGCGCCGCTGGCGCGAGGCCTGGACGGCGGCCGACGGGTCCTTCCTGACCGTCCTGGGGGCAGGCCTGATCGTCAGCATCTTCACCTTCGCGCGTCTGTTCGAGTGGCTGCTGCGCACGCACGAGGTCGAGACCATGGCCTTCTTCTTCGGCCTGATCCTGCTGTCGATCTTCTACGTCGGTCAAGGCGTCGCACACTGGCGCGCCGATCGCCTGATCGCCCTGCTGGTGGGCGCGGCGGTGGCCGCCGGCGTCGCGCTGATGGCCCCGGCCTCGGAGAACCCGGATCCGGTCTACGTCTTCGTGTGCGGTGTCATCGCCGTGGCCAGCATGATCCTGCCCGGGCTGTCAGGGTCTTTCGTGCTGCTGATGATGGGGAACTACGCGCTCGTGCTCGGCGCGGTCGGGCACCTGCACTGGCCGGTGCTGATCCCCATGACACTGGGATGCGCCGTCGGGCTGCTGGGCTTCTCACGGCTGCTGGACTGGGTGCTGAAACGCTGGCGTGACCTGACGCTGGCCCTGATGACCGGCTTCGTGCTGGGCTCGCTGGCCGTGATCTGGCCCTGGAAACACAAGGCCACGGCAGACATCGCGCGCCCCGACGGCAGCGTGAAAACCGTGGTCACCGGCTTTGACTGGTATCTGCCTGACGCCAGCGCCGCGACCGCCACCGCGGCGGCACTGATGGCCCTGGGCGCGCTGACCGTGTGGCTGCTCGAAACGCGGGTGGGTCGCATGGGCGCCAAGCCGGCCGACACGCGCCCCGCACCGGATGCGCGTCAGGGCTGACAGGCGCCGCTGCGTTGCGGCCGCGCCCGGCCGTCAGCGCAGGCCCTCCCGGCACGCGACTGCAAGTCCAACAACACTGGAACGCTTCAGCCACCGGCCGATCACAGGCAGATCACCACCTCCTGACCAGCCACCGTGCGCACGGATCCTGCCTTGACATCCCCCCAGAACGTCCCGTCCCGATGGCGCCGACGCCTGGTCACCCTGTCGATCGTCGCCGCCCTCGGGGCCTTCGCCTGGAGCCAATTGCCCGACGGCAGCTATCCGACCGACCTGTCCCGCATCGGCGAGGGCCAACCGGCGGTGGTGCTGACCATGGAAAGCCACTACCTGGAAGGCGCCTCGGTGATGCACCTGCTGCACGACGTGCGTGACGAGTTCGGCCACTCGGTGCAGTTCCTGGTGGCGTCGCTGTCCCGCCCTGACGGCCGCGACTTCGCCGCGCGGCACGGGGCCATCGACGGCACGGTGGTGCTGTTCGACGCACGCGGCCAGCGCGTGGCGCTTCTGCGATCGCCGCAATCGGCAGACGAGTTGCGGCGGGCGGTGCGAAGCGCGTTCGGGTTGTGAGCCGGCGAAGGCGGCCCGGCCTTCGGAGCGACTGTCGACAGGGTCCTGGCGAAAGGCGATGATCCACCGCCCCCCGATCCGTTCATGGCCGACGGCGGCGGGCCCGATGCCGCAGCCGGCCCCACCAGTACACCCCTCCAGCAACACACCATGACAGCCCTGCACACAGTCACCCCTCCCGACGTCGACGTCCTCGCCTTCGACATCTTCGGCACCGTCGTCGACTGGCACGGCAGCATTGCGCGCGAGGTCTCGCGCGATTTCCCGGGCATCGACGCCGATGCCTTCGCAACGGCATGGCGCGCCGGCTACAAACCAGCGATGGCACGGGTCATGCGCGGCGAGCAGGGGTGGACGCTGATCGACGACCTGCACCGCGGCATCCTCGACGAGATCCTGCCGCGCTTCGGACTCGGCCACCTGGACGAGGCCCGGCGCCAGCACTTGAACCGCGTCTGGCACCGGCTGGACCCCTGGCCCGACACGGCGGCCGCACTGTGCCGCTTGCGCAGCAAGTACCTGATCTGCACCCTGTCCAACGGCAACCTGGGTCTGCTCGCGCGCTTGTCCCACCACGGCGGGCTGGCCTGGGATTGCGTCCTCAGCGCCGAGGTGTTCCGCGCCTACAAGCCCGACCCGGCCACCTATCTGGGCGTGGCACAGGTGTTCGATGTGGCGCCGCAGCGCGTGATGCTCGTGGCCGCCCACCACGACGACCTGGCCGGCGCCCGAGGCTGCGGCCTGCGCACCGCCTACATCGAGCGACCGCTGGAATTCGGTTCGATGCGGCTGAACGATGTCTCACCGCAGCCGGGCAACGACCTGCACTGCGTCGATCTGCACGCGCTGGCAGACCGGCTGGGTTGCGACTGAAGCGCTCTGGGTTCAGCGCCTGCGAAAGCCTTGCCGACCGGCACGCCCTGTTCGAGCGGGACGCAGGCCGAGGCGCCCGGTCAAGGGCACCGCGGGCATGACGCTTCAACCATGCTGCGACACCTCGCTCGCGTGCCAGCCGCCCAGCACCCGACGCGACCACCAGGCCATCAGCACGAACAGCGCCACGCCGGTCAGCGAGATCAGGAACAGCGCGGCGAACATGCGCGGGATGTCGAGCTGGAAGCCGGCCTGCAGGATCTGGTAGGCGAGGCCGGCCCCGGTGCCGCCCGTGCCGGCGACGAATTCGGCCACCACGGCGCCGATCAGCGACAGGCCGCTGGAGATGCGCAGGCCGCCGAAGAAATAAGGCAGCGCGCTGGGGATGCGCAGTCTCCGCAGCGTCTGCAGCCGGCTGGCGCGGTTCATGCGGAAATAGCTCTGCAGGTCGGGGTCGACGCTGCGCAGCCCGAGCGTGGTGTTGGAGATGATGGGAAACAGCGCCACCAGCGCCGCGCACACCACCATCGCCCCGGTGGGGTTGCGCACCCAGATGATGATCAGCGGCGCGACTGCGACGATGGGCGTGACCTGCAGCAGGATGGCGTAGGGGAAGAAGGCGGTCTCGATCGTGCGGCTCTGCACGAACAGGAAGGAGATCGCCACGCCCACCACGGTGGCCAGCGCGAAGGCCAGCACCGTGACCTTGACGGTGACCCACAGCGCCAGCATGAGCTGTCCGAAGTTGGCGATCAGGGTCTCCATCATCAGCACGGGCGAGGGCACCAGGTAGTGCGGCAGCTCCAGCCCGGTGACCATGCCCTGCCAGCCGCCCACCAGCACCACGGCCACAAGCAGCGGGTAGAGCACGCGCTGCAGCCGCTGCTTGTGCGCCGACGGGCTGTTGCGGGAGGGGCGCGGCCTGCGGGCCGGCGCTGGGGCCTCAGAACTCATGTCAAGCCCACCTCAGCGCACGGCTGCCGCATCGCCACTGGCGCTGCGCAGGCTGTCCTGCAACCGCCGCGCGTGACGGCTGAAATCGGTGGACACCATGAAATCGGGCGAGCGCGGATAGGGCTCGTCGATGCGCAGCTCGTCGACGATGCGCCCGGGGCGGGCCGCCATCATCACCACACGGGTGGACAGGAACACCGCCTCGTGGATGGAGTGCGTGACGAAGACCACCGTCAGCCCCTTCTTCTGCCACAGCTCGAGCAACTCGCCGTCGAGCTTGTGGCGCGTGATCTCGTCCAGCGCACCGAAGGGCTCGTCCATCAGCAGCAGTTGCGGATCGGTGACGAGCGCGCGCGCGATCGACACCCGCATCTGCATGCCGCCGGACAGCGCGTTGGGCAGCGACTGCGCGAACGCCTCCAGCCCGACGAGGGCAAGCGCCTCGCGCACGCGGGCGTCGCTTTCCCGGCGGGGCCGGCCGTCCAGATCCAGCGGCAGACGCACATTGGTCTGCACGTCGGCCCAGGGCATCAGCGTGGGCGCCTGGAAGACGAAGGCCAGCTTCTTCGGCAGGCGCGCGCCCATGCCGGTGGGTTGACCCCACAGCAGGATCTCGCCGTCGTCGCCCTCCAGCAGCCCAGCGATCATCTTCAGCAGCGTGCTTTTGCCGCAGCCCGAAGGCCCGAGCAGCGTGACGAACTCGCCCTCCTCGATGCGCAGGTCCACCGGCTGCAGCGCGTGCGTGCCGTTCGGGTAGGTCTTGTCGGCCCCCCGGACGTCGACGGCCACCGGCGATCCGGTCACGGCAGGACCTTGATGGCGTTGACGATGTCGAGCGTGTAGGTGCTGGCCAGGTCCACCTTGGCCGGATCGATCACCTTGGAGGCGACCATCAGGTCGTAGCTGGCACGCAGCCGGGCTTCGGACATCGTGCCGATGCCCTGGGTCGCCGCGTCGCCGCCGGTGACGATGCCCAGTTCGCGCAGCTTGCCCACGCTGTAGTCGAGTTGCTCCTGCGTCATGTTCGGATTGGCCTTGCGGATCAGCTCGTTGCCCGGCGCAGGGTTGCGCAGATAGCTCTTCCAGCCCTCCATCGTGGCCTGCACGAAGGCCGACACGGCACGGCGCCGCTCCTTCACCGTCTTCTCCATGCAGGCGATCGTCGTGCTGTACGCCGGATAGCCGTGGTCGGAGAACATCAGCACGTTGAACTTGACGCCCTGCTTCTGCAGCGAGAAGGGCTCGGATGTGAGGAAGCCCTGCATCACCGAGTTCCTATCCGCCACGAAGGGCTGGATGTTGAAGGTGTAGGGCCGCACCTGCGCGTCGGTCAAGCCGTATTTCGCCTTCAGCCAGGGCCAGAAGGTGCGGTGCGAGGCCGCGCCGATGAAGATGGTCTTGCCCTTCATCTCGGCGAAGGACTTGACGTCCTCGTGCGCGATCAGCACCTGCGGATCCTTCTGGAAGGCAGAGGCCACCGTCATCACCGGCACGCCGGTGTTGCGCGCCAGCAGCATCGCCATGTCGGTGCTCATCATGCAGTCGGCCTGGCCGGCCACCATCATCTGCAGGCTGTTCAGCTGGGGGCCACCCATCCTGATCGTCACATCCAGCCCGGCCTTGTCGTACAGGCCGGTGGCCAGCGCCTGGTAGAAGCCGCCGTGCTCGGCCTGGGCGAACCAGTTGGTCTGATAGGTGAACTTTTCCTGGGCCTGCGCGGCGGCTGCGGCGGCCAGGGCCAGGGCGGTCAGGCCGACGGTGGCGGCCAGTCGGGCGGTCATCGGGGTCTTGCGCATCGGGCTTTCCTCGTGGCGACTCATTCGGGGGCGAAGGCAGAAGCCTGCACGTGGCCCTGCTCATGTCCGCGACCCCAGGTGGGCGCAGCACGCTCGACCCAGCGCAGGCGGTGGATGTCCTCGATCGCCTGCGCCCAATGGCTGGCCAGGGATTCAAGAATGGCATGGCCCTGCTCAGGCGTGGCCGCCGTCGGGTCGCCGACCACGCCACTGGCGCTGAAGTCCAGCGTGCTCCAGGCGCATCCCGGGCGGCCGCCGGTCGACAGCGAGGCGATCGGGAAAGGCGGCGGGTACTCGGCCACGGCACGCGCCATGCGCACGGTCTCGGGCGCCAGCGCGAGCATCAGGGCGGTCTCGCCGTGGCCGGCATGCATGGCAAGCTGTTTCTCGCGCTCGGTGGTGTAGGCCGCCAGCCCACTGGGCATGCGCCACACCGAATGCGGCAGGACGACGAAGTCGCCATGGCGCAGGCGCAGCTCGCGGGCTGCCATCTCCATCACCTGCGGCTGACCGCCGTGGCCATTGGCGATCAGCAACTTGCGAAACCCGCTGCGGTAGACCGACTCGCCGAGCTCGGTGACGGTGGCCAGCAGCGTGGGGCCGGACAGCGTCATCGTGCCGGGAAAGTGCAGATGCTCCTCGGACTTGCCGTAGACGATGGGCGATAGCGCGTACGCCGGCACCTCTGCGGGCAGTCGCGCCAGCGCGTGCCCCATGACGCCCGAGGCGATGACCGCGTCCACGCTGCACGGCAGGTGCGGGCCGTGCTGCTCGGTCGCGCCAGCCGGCAGCACGATCACGGTGTTCTCACGGTCGGGCAGCGCGGCGATGTCGGTCCAGCTCAGGTAGGGCAGGAAGCGGTGCGCGGGGATGTAGCCGTTCAGCATGGTCGTTGCAGGCAAGGCAGAGGGCAGGTGATCGACACCGACGTCAGTGTCGATGAAAAGGGCATCTGCCGCACTCTTCAGGGCTACGGCGGCGTGCTGCGGCGAGCGGCTGCTCACACGCGGGAGAAATACTCCGTGCGCTCGAAGGCCTCGCGGTCCTGGGCCTGTTCCCAGCGACGCCACTCGGCGCGCTTGACGTGCAGGTAGTGGGCGACGAATTCGCTGCCCAGCGCCTGCGCCAGCACCGTGTCGTCGGCCAGCGCCTGCAGCGCGTCGCCCATGCGCGTGGGCAGCGGCTGCGCACCCGCGGCGTAGGGCGCCTCGGTGGCGCGTGGCGGCTGCAGACCGCGCTTTATGCCGTCCAGGCCGGCGCAGGCCTGCGCGGCGATGTACAGGTAGGGGTTGGCCGCGGGCTCGCCGATGCGGTTCTCGATCCGGGTGCCGGCATCGCCGCAGGCGCCCACCACGCGCAGCATCGCGCCACGGTTGTCACGCCCCCACAGCACCGCCTGCGGCGCCAGCGCGTTGGGGCGGAAGCGCCCGTAGCCGTTGATCGTCGGCGTGCACAGCAGCGCCATTCCGCGCGCATGCGCCAGCAGCCCGGCCAGATGCTGCTGGCCGACCTGCGACAACGTGTGGGCGGCCTCCAGCGCGTCGGTGCCGGCCTGCGGCGCCTGCAGCACGAAGCGGTTGTGGCCGTCGGTCAGGTCGACCAGCGAGTGGTGCAGATGCCAGCCGCTGGACATGATCTGCGCGAAGGGCGGCCGACACACGAAGCTGGCGAAGTAGCCGGCCCGCCGCAGCGCCTGCTTGACCGCGCTGCGGAACAGCGCCATGTCGTCGGCCGCCTGCAGCGCGTCCACGGCGTCGAAGACGGCCTCGAACTGGCTGGGGCCCATCTCGATCTCGACCGAGGTCAGCGGCAGGCCCAGGCCCTGCGCCGTGTGCTGGACGATGCGCAAGGCCTCGTCGGCCATGTCGGCCCAGGCTTCGGACAACAGGTGGTAGCCCGGGTGCAGCATCTGCAGCGCCGGTGGCTCGCCCGGCCAAGCGGCGCGCGCGGGGTCGAGCTGCGCCGCCGCGTCGGTCATGCGGTAGATGTGGAACTCGACCTCCAGCCCGCAACGCATGCCGAGCCCGTGCCCCGCCAAGCCCTCGAGCGCACGCTGCAACACCCGGCGCGCGTCCAGGGTCACGGGCCGGCCATCGGCAAACCAGGGGTCGGCACGCACCCAGGCCGTGCGCGGCGCCCAAGGCAGCAGCCGCAGGCTGGCAGGGTCGGGCAGCCACTGCAGGTTGTCGCCCTGCCCGAAGCCCGGCAGGCCGGCCGTGCCGCCCGGCTCGAACACCGGATAGGCGGTGCGGTCGGCACTGTCCTTGAGCATCAGCGTGCTGACCCAGCCGATGCCGTCGCGCAGCGCGCGGCGCGCCGCCGGCGGGGTCAGCGTCTTGCAGCGCATCTGGCCGTGCAGGTCGCACCAGGCGACGCGGACCCGATCGACACCCTCCTCGTCCAGACGCCGCTCGAAGGCCTCGATGGCGCGCTCACGGGCGTCGTCGTGGACGCCGCAACGTTCGGCGAAAGTGCTCATGTGACGGCTCAACCCCAGGGGCAGTCGGCACGCCGCGCCGCGACGCGATCGCGCCACCACGTCGGCCAGTGGCCGGCCGGGGCGATGCCGTCGACCGTGTCGGGCCCGACCATCTGCGGCGCCTGCGCGACGTCGGCCACCCCGGGTGCCTCGCCACCGGCTTCGACGGCGTCGATGGCCTCCAGCAGCATGCGCCGGTGCGCCGCGATCACCTTGTCGCTGCTGGCCAGATGCTCCCGCGTGCGGTCCTGGATGGGCCCCATGCCCTCCACCGCCCACTGGTCGTGCACGTTGATGTCGTCCTCGCCCATGCCCAGGTAGGTGCGGCTGCGCTGTTCCAGCGGGTCATAGCCCCAGTGGTTGTGGCGTCCGGCCCGCGGCACGTAGTCCGGCGGCGGAATGTGCCGGGCGCGCTGCTGCCGCATGGCGGCGTGGTCGACCGGGCCGGCGAAGCTGGTGAACACCGCCACCCACCAGGTGTGCGTGTCGTCGATCGGCACGTGCATCTGCGTGATCGTCATCGTCTCCGACAAGGGGATCACGAAGGTGTGGGGGAAGATGTCCTGCGTCACCCGCACATGCGTCAGCTCGTCGGTCATCGGCCGCAGCGTCGTCAGCTGCAGGCCCCAGGGCTGGCGCTCGAAGCGGATGTCCGGCCGGTGGAACTCCCGCATGATGCGCGTCATCGGCCAGCGCTGGCCGTCGAACTCGCCGCTGCTGGCGCTGCGGAACTGCTTGCCTGCCGCGTTGTCACCGATGGCCTCGAGCGTCTCGTCCTCGAAGAAGCGGTGCAGGAAGGACGTGTGCGCCGGGTCGATGCCCACCTCGAAGGCCTGCAACCAGTTGCAGTGCCACAGGCCCTTGTAGGCAAAGGTGTGGGTGGCTGGTGCGACGAAGGCATCGAACGACGGGAACGGCGGCGGCGTCGAGCCCTCGTCACCGAACCAGCCGAACAGCACACCGCTGCGCTCGGCCACCGGATAGGCGCGCTGGCGGATGCGTTCGCACAGGCGGCTGCCGGTCGGCTCGGCCGGGGTGTCGAGGCAGCGGCCGGCGACATCGAACTTCCACCCGTGGAAGGGGCAGCGCAGGCCGTCGCCCTCATGGCGCGCATAGGCCAGGTCGGCGCCGCGGTGCGGGCAATCCCGATCGATCAGCCCCCAGCGGCCCTGCGCATCGCGGAACAGCACGAGATCCTGCCCGAGCAGCCGCACCGCCTTGACCGGCCGCACCGCCATGCGCGCATCGACCGCGGGGTCGAATTCCTCGACCAATGCCACCGGCTGCCAGTAGCGTCGCAGCAACGCGCCCGCCGCCGTGCCCGGTCCGATGCGGGTGAGTCGCTCGTTGAGGTCTGCCTTCATGCGGGGAACTTCCGGTATCGCCAGCCCCCGATCCTATCGGCACCGGCGTTCACCGCCGCGCGCCGGGCCGAAGGGCCTGCAGACACACCACCGGCAAGGACCTGAATTGAAAAAAGCCCCCGATCTCGAAGGAGGCTCGGGGGCGGTCATGAAGCCGCGATCCGCGGCCTGCGGTCGGTCACATGTGATCGATCATCACCTGCCCGAAGCCCGAGCAGCTGACCTGCGTGGCGCCTTCCATCAGGCGTGCGAAGTCGTAGGTGACCTTCTTGCTGAGGATGGCCTTCTCCATCGAGCTGATGATCAGGTCGGCAGCTTCCGTCCAGCCCATGTGGCGCAGCATCATCTCGGCCGACAGGATCTCGGAGCCCGGGTTGACGTAGTCCTTGCCGGCGTACTTGGGCGCGGTGCCGTGCGTGGCCTCGAAGCAGGCCACGGAGTCGGACATGTTGGCCCCCGGGGCGATGCCGATGCCGCCGACCTGCGCGGCCAGCGCGTCGGAGACGTAGTCGCCGTTCAGGTTCAGCGTGGCGATCACGCTGTACTCGGCCGGGCGCAGCAGGATCTGCTGAAGGAACGCGTCGGCGATCACGTCCTTGACGATGATGTCCTTGCCCGTCTTCGGGTTGCGGAACTTGCACCACGGCCCGCCGTCGATCTCGACCGCACCGAACTCGCGCTTGGCCAGCGCGTAGCCCCAGTCGCGGAAGCCACCTTCGGTGTACTTCATGATGTTGCCCTTGTGCACGAGCGTCACGCTGGGCTTGTCGTTGTCGATCGCGTACTGGAAGGCCTTGCGCACCAGGCGGTCGGTGCCTTCGATCGACACCGGCTTGACGCCCAGGGCCGAGGTCTCGGGGAAGCGGATCTTCTTGACCGCCATCTCCTTGACCAGGAAGTCGATCAGCTTGCGCACCTTGTCCGAGCCCGACTCGAACTCGATGCCGGCGTAGATGTCCTCGGAGTTCTCGCGGAAGATGACCATGTTGGTCTTCTCCGGCTCCTTCAGCGGCGAGGGCACGCCCTTGAAGTACTGCACCGGGCGCAGGCAGACGTACAGGTCCAGTTCCTGGCGCAGCGCGACGTTCAGCGAGCGGATGCCGCCGCCCACCGGCGTGGTCAGCGGGCCCTTGATCGACACGACATAGTCGCGCAGCGCGTGCAGCGTCTCCTCCGGCAGCCACACGTCCGGCCCGTAGACACGGGTGGACTTCTCGCCGGCGTAGACCTCCATCCAGTGGATGCGGCGCTGGCCACCGTAGGCCTTGGCCACGGCCGCATCGACCACCTTGATCATCACCGGCGTGATGTCGAAGCCGGTGCCATCGCCTTCGATGTAGGGGATGATGGGCTCGTCCGGCACGTTCAGCGACATGTCGGCGTTGACGGTGATCTTCTGGCCTTGCGAGGGCACCTTGATATGCTGGTACATGGGTCAGGCTCTCGTTGAGATGACGCTCGGGCGGGCCCCTCCTCGGCAGCCCTGCCCGCTCGGTATGACGGGTAAGCCGGAAGTCTAACCGTCGTGTCACGCGCCGCCGCTGACGCGGGACTGACCCGATGCTGACAAGATGGCGGCGGCCACCGTCGTTGCACCCTGCGACGACGGCTGCACGGTTCAGACCACCTTCGTGGTCAGCGTGCCGATCCCGTCGCAGTGGCCGACCATGACGTCGCCACGCACCACGGCGTTCACCCCGGCGGGGGTGCCCGTCATGATCAGGTCGCCCGCCTTCAGCTCGAACAGCCGCGACAGGTGGTGGATGATCTCGGGCACGTTCCAGATCAACTGGTCCAGATCACTGGACTGCCGCACCTGCCCGTTGACCTCGAGCCGGATCGCCCCGCGCGACAGGTGCCCACAGGTGGCGGCCGGCACGATGTCGGTCATCGGCGCGCTGTGCTCGAAGGCCTTGCCGACCTCCCAGGGTCGCCCTGCCTTCTTGGCTTCGGACTGCCGGTCGCGTCGCGTCATGTCCAGCCCCAGCGCGTAGCCGTAGACGTGCTCCAGCGCCCGTTCCACGGCAATGTCCTTGCCGCCCTGGCCGATGGCCACCACGAGTTCGATCTCGTGATGGACGTCGCTGCTGGCGTCCGGGTAGGGAAAGTCGGCGCCGTCGAGGACGAGGTTGTCGGGGTTCTTCAGGAAGAAGAACGGCGGCTCGCGCGTCGGGTCGTGGCCCATCTCGCGCGCATGCTCGGCGTAGTTGCGGCCGACGCAGTAGATGCGCCGCACGGGGAAGCGGGCGTTCTCTCCACGCACGGGCACGGAGACGACGGGCGCGGGTTCGAAGAGATAGGTCGATGTCATGGCAGTGGTGTCGGTTGACGGTCGGTCCAGCGCAAGGCCCGGTCCCAGACCGGCACACAGCCTCCGCGCATCACGCCGGATTGTCCGTCCTTCGGCCACGCGCCTGCGGCGCGGTCACCGCCACCTGCGGACGCCGCACGCGAAAACGCAGGGCGAAATAAACTCGCCGCCCCGCTGTCCGGCGCTTGCGCGCGTGACGGCTTGACCTGCCGGCCCCCGAGATGAACACACTCGAAGTCTCTCTCCACCACCTCCTGCAGCGCGGCGCCGATGCGGCCCCTGCCCTCGGCGCTCCCG
>JBMTXX010000080.1:0-14242 GCA_049453935.1 Rubrivivax sp. | reverse complement strand
TCAAGGACACCAACTGCGCCAGCGCGATGCGCCAGCCCTGATCGAAGCCCATCGCCGCGTGCTGGTCGCGGGCCTCGGGGCTGGTGTGGCGCAGCGTTGCCTCGAACCGCGTGCCGCCTTCGGCCAGGGGCGTGAACCGCAGTTCGCAGACGAAGCCGAACCCGGGTGAGGGGATCGCGTTCGGGCTGAAGTCAGGCCCCAGCAGGTTGGTCCACACCAGACGCGTCGGCTTCTCGACGGCCAGATAGCACCCGACGTTTGCCGGCATGCGCTGCCCCTCGGGCGACTCCATCACGGTGACGAACCGGCCTCCGGGGCGAAGGTCGATCTCGCAGGCGACCGTCCGCCAAGGCTTTGGGCAGAACCACTGCATCAGGGTCTGCGGATCTGTCCAGCCGGAAAACAACTGTTCGGCCGTGAGGGGGACGTCCTCTTGCAGTTGCAGGTCGCGTGCCGGGTCTGGTGCCAGGGACAGCGCCCCAGCCGGCGCGATCGAGCCCGTATCCGCCGAGGGGGCAACGATCAGGGATGGGTCGCAAGCCGCGACTTCCTGGGCCGCCTCCGCCTGCGCGCGCTGCAGTGCCGCGAGCAGCCGTTCGACCTGCCCTCCGTGCCCGAGGCGGCCGAGGGTGGCGAGCAGCCGTTGTCGGGGTTGCCCGGCTTCGTTGCGGAACGACTCGACCAGTTGCGCGTAGCGTCGGCCGCGAGAGGTGGTGACCTTGATGAACATGGGCGTCGGAAGGGGCGGGGGCTCGATTGCCCCTCGAGGCCCATGAGTGTGCCCTGTTCCCGCAGGCCTTCCTCACCCGTCCGAGTCGCCGGCGCCGGGGCGTCACGCACAGCCTGCGCTGGCGGCCTTGGGATGGACTAGCATCGCAACCCCTTGCGTCTTGTTCGGCCCTCGGCGCGTCGCTGCTCGCGGGCGCTGTGTCACATCCAGGAGCCTCCATGCGTACCCAGGTCGCCATCATCGGTGCCGGCCCGTCCGGGCTGTTGCTCGGCCAGTTGCTGCACCGGGCGGGCATCGATGCCGTCATCCTCGAGCGCCAGAGCGCGGCCTACGTGCTGGGCCGCATCCGTGCCGGCGTGCTCGAGCAGGTGACCACCGACCTGCTGGACGAGGCCGGCGTGGGCGCGCGCATGCACGCGGAGGGGTTGGTGCACGACGGCTTCGAACTGCTGTTCGGGGGCCAGCGACACCGCGTCGATCTGGCGCGGCACAGCGACGGCCGGCACGTCACCGTCTACGGCCAGACCGAGGTCACGCGCGACCTGATGGACGCGCGCACCGCCGCTGGCCTGCTCACCGTCTACGAGGCCGCCGACGTCAGCGTCCACGACTTCGACACCGACGCGCCGCGCGTGTGCTGGACCAAGGACGGCACACGTCATGAACTGGTGTGCGATGTCATCGCCGGCTGCGATGGCTTCCACGGCGTGTGCCGCGCCAGCGTGCCGCGTGCGGCGCTCACCGAGTACGAGAAGGTCTACCCCTTCGGCTGGCTGGGGCTGCTGTCGGACACGCCGCCGGTCAACGACGAGCTGATCTACGGCCGCGGCCCGCGCGGCTTCACGCTGTGCTCGATGCGCAGCATGACGCGCAGCCGCTACTACCTGCAGGTGCCGCTGACCGACAAGGTGGAGCAGTGGAGCGACGAGGCCTTCTGGGACGAACTGCGGCGTCGTCTGGACGACGAGGCCGCCGAGCGTCTGGTCACGGGGCCTTCGATCGAGAAGAGCATCGCGCCGCTGCGCAGCTTCGTCACCGAGCCGATGCGCTTCGGGCGCCTGTTCCTGGCCGGGGACGCCGCGCACATCGTGCCGCCCACCGGCGCCAAGGGTCTCAACCTGGCCGCCACCGACGTGAAGTACCTCAGCGCGGCGCTGATCGAATTCTTCATCGAGCGCAGCCCCGCCGGCATCGACCACTACAGCGCGCGCTGCCTGCGCCGCATCTGGCGGGCCGAGCGCTTCAGCTGGTGGTTCACCTCGCTGATGCACAACTTCCCCGAGCAGGGGCCCATCCAGCAGAAGCTGCAGGACGCCGAGCTCGACTACATCGTGCACTCCGAAGCCGCGTTGCGCACCGTGGCCGAGAACTACGTCGGCCTGCCGCTGGACTTCGGCGAGACCGCGCGTCGGTGAGCGTGCCCGGGCCGCGCTGAGGGTTGGCCTGCGCCGGCACGCAGGCCGTTGCGCCGCGGCAAACCGCGAACCTGCCTCACGGGCCAGACTCCCGGATGCGTCGGCATGATCTTGTTCATAGCCAATGTCAATCTCGAATCTTTTTTCTGAGATTTACGCTATGGACTTCCGTGTCCTTGGATCCAGGAGCCTCCGATGAGCGAGACGAAATGCCCCCTCCACGCCGGCGCCCGCAGCACCCAGGGTGCGCAGTCCAACGCCGACTGGTGGCCCGGTCAGCTGAACCTGGCCATCCTGCACCAGCACCAGCCGGTGTCGAGCCCGATGGATGCAGGCTTCGACTACGCGCAGGCCTTCCGCCAACTCGACTACCAGGCGCTGAAGCAGGACCTGGCGGCCTTGATGACCGGTTCGCAGGACTGGTGGCCGGCCGACTGGGGCCATTACGGGGGCCTGTTCATCCGCATGGCCTGGCACAGCGCCGGCACCTACCGCACGGCCGATGGCCGCGGTGGCGCGGGCACCGGCAACCAGCGCTTCGCGCCCATCAACAGCTGGCCTGACAACGGCAACCTCGACAAGGCGCGTCGCCTGCTGTGGCCGATCAAGCAGAAGTACGGCAACGCCATCTCCTGGGCCGACCTGATGATCCTGGCCGGCAACGTGGCCATGGAGACCATGGGCTTCAAGACCTTCGGCTTCGGCGGCGGCCGCGAGGACCTCTGGGCCCCCGAGGAGGACATCTACTGGGGCGCCGAGAAGGAATGGCTCGCCACGAGCGACAAGCCGGGCAGCCGCTACAGCGGCGAGCGCGACCTCGACAACCCGCTGGCCGCCGTGCAGATGGGCTTGATCTACGTGAACCCCGAAGGCCCCGACGGCAAGCCCGACCCGGTGGCCAGCGGCCGCGACGTGCGCGAGACCTTCGCGCGCATGGCCATGGACGACGAGGAGACGGTGGCTCTGGTGGCCGGCGGACACACCTTCGGCAAGGCGCACGGCGCGGGCGATCCCAAGCTCGTCGGCCCCGAGCCCGAGGCCGCGCCGCTCGAGGCCATGGGTTTCGGCTGGATCAACCGGCACGGCAGCGGCAAGGGCGCCGACACCACCACCAGCGGCATCGAAGGCGCCTGGAAGCCCCACCCCACCACCTGGGACATGGGCTACTTCAAGGTGCTGTTCAAGTACGAGTGGGAGCTCGTGAAGAGCCCCGCCGGCGCCTGGCAGTGGCTGGCCAAGGACGTGGACGACGAGGACCTGATCCCTGACGCGCACCTGCCGGGCGTGCGGCACCGGCCCATGATGACCACGGCCGACCTCTCGCTGCGCTTCGATCCGGCCTACGAGAAGATCTCGCGCCACTTCCTGGCCCACCCCGAGGCCTTCGCCGACGCGTACGCCCGCGCCTGGTTCAAGCTGACCCACCGCGACATGGGCCCGAAGAGCCGCTATCTCGGCCCCGAGGTGCCGGCCGAAGACCTGATCTGGCAGGACCCGGTGCCGCCGGTGGACCACCCGCTGATCGACGGGGCCGACGCGGCCGCGCTGAAGGCGCGCGTGCTTGCCTCGGGCCTGACGGTGGGCGAACTCGTCGCCACGGCCTGGGCCTCGGCGTCCACCTTCCGCGGCAGCGACAAGCGCGGCGGCGCCAACGGCGCGCGCATCCGCCTGGCGCCGCAGAAGGACTGGGCCGTGAACGAGCCCGCGCAGCTGGCGCGGGTGCTGGGCGTGCTCGGGCATCTCCAGCGCGAGTTCAACGCGGCGGCGCCCGCCGGCCGCAAGGTGTCGATGGCCGACCTCATCGTGCTGGCCGGCAACGCCGCCGTCGAGGCCGCCGCGCGGGCTGCAGGCCACGAGGTGCAGGTGCCCTTCACCCCGGGGCGCACCGACGCCACGGCCGAGCAGACCGATGCGGCCTCCTTCGCGGTGCTGGAGCCGCAGGCCGACGGCTTTCGCAACTGGCGGCGCCAGGCCTTCAGCGTCACACCCGAGGCGATGCTGGTCGACCGCGCACAGCTGCTCACGCTCTCGGCCCCCGAGATGACGGTGCTGGTCGGTGGCCTGCGGGTGCTGGGCGCGAATGTCGGTGGATCGAAGGACGGCGTGCTCACGCAGCGCCCCGGCCAGTTGACGAACGACTTCTTCGTGCACCTGCTCGACATGGGCACGGTCTGGGCGCCCACCGGCGACAACGCCTACGCGGGCCGCGACCGCAGGACCGGCGCCCCGAAGTGGACGGCCACCCGGGTGGACCTGGCCTTCGGCTCGAACTCGCAGCTGCGCGCGCTCTGCGAGGTCTACGCCCAGGCCGACAACGGCGGCAAGTTCGTGCGCGACTTCGTCGCGGCCTGGACGAAGGTGATGAACCTGGACCGGTTCGACCTGTCCTGACGGTCAGGACAGCCACTGCGGGCAGGCTTACCCCTGGGCCGTCTGGCCAGGAGGTGCGGGGTCGCGTCATCGTCGTGTCGTACCATCGAGTGGTGGGTGACGCCCGATCTGGTCCATTCCACGGGCTCTTCGGGTGTTTCCTGGCGGCGCCTCCCTGTCGCTGACCTGCGATGGACCCGCCCGCCGATTGCAGCGGGACGGGCGGTGCGTGGGCTTCCGGGGTGGCCATCGTGCGCTCGCGACAGCCGGGGGGTCGGCGGCGAGGCCGCATCCTCGAGGAGTGTCCTGTCGTGAACCTGTTTCGAAGCTTGCGTATCGGCTCCCGGCTGGGCCTGGGGTTCTTCGTCCCGGTGCTGTGCCTGATCCTCAGCGGCTGGGCCGGCATGCAGGCGCTTGCACAGCTCAACCAGGGCATCAAGACCCTCTACGAAGACCGTGTCGTGCCGCTGCGTGGGCTGAAGGTCATCGCCGACATGTACGCCGTCAATGTCATCGACACGGTCAACAAGGCCCATGCCGGGCGCGTGGATGTGCAGCAGGCGCTTGGCCTCGTCGACGAGGCCAGCGCCACCATCCAGCGGGAGTGGAAGGCCTACATGGCCACCTACCTCACACCCGAGGAGACCACGCTCGCGCGCGAGGCGCAGGCCTTGTTCGCTGCGGCCGACCGCGACATCGCGCGCCTGCAGGCGGCGCTGAAGCAGATCGAGGGCAGTGCCGAGGGGCGGCTGCAGGACTTCGACGGGCCGCTGTACGACTCGATCGATCCCATCAGCGAGAAGATCGGCGAACTCATCGAACTGCAGCTGCGCGTGGCCAAGCAGGTCTACGGCGAAGCCGAGTCGCGCTTCGACATCATCTTGTGGCTCACGCTGGTGCTGGTGGCGTGCGCCGTGCTGGTGAGCGTGGGGCTCGGCGTGCTGGTGGCCCGCTCGATCACCGGGCCGATCCGGCAGGCAGGGGCCGTGGCCACATCGATCGCCTCCGGGGACCTCACGACGCAGGTCGACGCGCAGGGGCGCGACGAGGCCGCTGACCTGCTGAAGGCCCTGCGTTCGATGAACGACAGCCTGGCCCGCATCGTGGGCGCGGTGCGCGCCGGCAGTGACGGCGTGGCCACCGGGGCGTCGCAGATCGCCGCGGGCAGCGCCGATCTCAGCCAGCGCACCGAGGCGCAGGCGGCCAATCTGGAGGAGACCGCAGCGTCGATGAAGGACCTGACGGCCACCGTGCAGCACAACACCGAGCTGTCTCGGCGCGCGCGCGACCTCGCCGCCGGGGCCAGCGAGGCCGCCGTGCGAGGCGGCCACACGGTCTCTCAGGTGGTGACGACGATGGAGGCCATCGCCGGCAGTTCACGCAAGATCTCCGACATCATCGGCGTCATCGACGGGATTGCCTTCCAGACCAACATCCTCGCCTTGAACGCCGCCGTCGAAGCGGCCCGGGCAGGCGAGCAGGGCCGCGGCTTCGCGGTGGTGGCCGCCGAGGTGCGCACACTGGCGCAGCGCAGCGCCGCCGCCGCCAAGGAGATCAAGGACCTGATCACCGCCAGCGTCGAGCGCGTGGAGGCCGGTTCGCAGCAGGTGGCCGATGCCGGCACCAGCGTCGGCGAGATCGTCACCCAGGTGCAACGCGTGACCGACCTGATCAACGAGATCACGGCCGCCAGCGATGTGCAGGCATCGGGCATCCGCCAGGTGGCGCAGGCCACCGAGCAACTCGATCAGGTGACCCAGCAGAACGCGGCGCTGGTGCAGGAGAGCACCGCCGCGGCCGAGAACCTGAAGGCTCAGGCGCAGGCGCTCGTGGCCGAGGTCGGCGTGTTCAAGCTCGGGCACCGCGATGCCGTGGTGACGCCGCTGCGCCCCTTGCCCCGCAAGGCCCCGCCGCGCCAGACCCGGCCGGCGCCTGCGCCGGTGGCGCCGCCCAAGCCCATAACCGCGGCCCCGGCCCCGCGCGCATTGGGTCGTGGTGCATCGACCGGCGCAGGGCCCGCCGCGTCGCCCCGCGCCAGGCCGCCTGCACGGTTGGCGCCGCCGTCCCCCGCGCCGCGTGCAGACGCAGGCGACGACGGCGAATGGACATCGTTCTGAGCCTTGCGCCGTGCCACTGAATGCAGCGGCACGGCCCCGATCGACGCCTTAGGGGGCGGGTTCGATGGCGGTGACGACGTAGGCGCCACCGATCTGCTCGACACGAAAGCGCACCTTCGCGCCGGGCGTGACGGCGTTCAGCAGCGCCCGGTCGCGCACCTGGAAGACCATGGTCATCGGTGGCATGTCCAGGTGCTTGATCTCGCCGTGGCGCAGGGTGATCTTGCCGGCCGATGCGTCGATGCGTCGCACGACGCCTTCGGCCAGGTCCGTGCCCGGTGTCGAGGCGCCGGACGTGCTCGCCGCAGCCGCTGGTGGCGTCGCTGCAGGGCTGTGTGCGCCGTGCGCGCCATGGTTGTGCTGCGCACAGGCGCTGAACACCCCGGACAGCGCCGCGATCAGGGCCAGGGCTCGAAGGGACTTCTGAACACGCATCTCGCGTCTCCGATGTGAAAGTGGCTGGTCAGGGGCCGGACCGCAACCGCTTGCGCTGCGCGTGATCCCCCGGACGAAGAAAAGCACCGCTGGGCGCGTCACGACGCACGCACCACGATCGTCCCGACCATGCCGGCCTGGTAGTGCCCGGCGATCAGACAGGCGAACTCGAAGGTGCCGGCGCGGTTGAAGGTCCAGACGATCTCGCCGGTGCGCCCGGGCGGCACGTGGGCCATCCAGGGCTCGTCGTGCTCCATGTTCGGGAACTTCATCATCATGCGGGCGTGCGCCTCGTTCTCCTGGCGCGTGCCGATCACGAACTCGTGCATCACCTTGCCCGCGTTGCGCACCCGGAACCGCACGGTCTCGCCGAGTCTGACCTCGATGTTCGAGGGCGTGAAGCGCATCGAGTCGTTCATGCTGACGTCGACGGTGCGGCGCGCCTGGCCGGCCGCGCCGGCGATGCCCCAGTCTTTCTGCTCGGGCGGCAGTGTCGACGAGGGTTTGGCGTGGTGCTCGCTGCCGTGTGCCCGGACGGCGCCTGGGACGCCGATCAGGCCGGCCCCCAGGGCGCTCAGGGCTGGTATTGCCAGCAGCAGGGTCTGTCGTCTTCCCGGGTGCGGGAGGGTGCTGGGTGGTTTCATGGTGTTTCCTTCGTCCTGGAGGAAGTCGTGGCGTGGGGTGGGGTGGATGGGTCGGGCGTTTCAGTGGCCTGCGTGGCCGCCTGAACCGGCCCCGGGTTTGCGCACGCGCACCTCCACCTCACCCGTGGGCGCACGCGCCAGCACGGGCATCGACACGCCCCCACCGGCGTCGCTGCGCGCCGGCTCGGGCAGTGCGCCTGTCCACTCGTAGGCCACGGTGCCCGGCGGATGCGTGTACCAGCCCGGGTCGCGGTAGTCGCCGGGCTTCTGGTCGCGCCGCACCTTGACGATGCTGAACATGCCGCCCATGCCGACCGCACCGAACGGCCCCTGGCCGGCCATCATCGGCGCGGTGTTGTCGGGCAGTGGCATCTCCATCTCTGTCATGTCCTTCATCCCGCGCTCGCCCATGACCATGTAGTCGGGGATGAGCTTCGTGATCTGGCGCGCGACCCCGCTGTGGTCCACGCCGATCATCGTCGGCACGCCGTGGCCCATCGCGTTCATGGTGTGGTGGCTCTTGTGGCAGTGGAAGGCCCAGTCGCCTTCCTCGTCGGCGAGGAACTCGATCTGGCGCATCTGGCCGACGGCCACGTCCTCGGTCACCTCGTAGCGCCGCGTGGCCAGTGGCGTGGGCCCGCCGTCGGTGCCGGTCACCTGGAACTCGTGCCCGTGCAGGTGGATCGGGTGGTTGGTCATCGTCAGGTTGCCCACGCGGATGCGCACCTTGTCCATGTGCCGCACCACCAGCGGGTCGATGCCGGGGAAGATGCGCGAGTTCCAGGCCCAGAGGTTGAAGTCCAGCATCGTCATGATCTTCGGCGTGGCGCTGCCCGGGTCGATGTCGTAGCTGGCCAGCAGGAAGCAGAAGTCCCGGTCCACCTCCTCGATCAGTGGGTGCGCGCTCTTGGGATGCGTGACCCAGAAGCCCATCATGCCCATGGCCATCTGTACCATCTCGTCGGCGTGCGGGTGGTACATGAAGGTGCCCGGCCGGCGCGCCTCGAACTCGTAGACGAAGGTCTTGCCCGGCGGGATGCCGGGCTGGTTCAGGCCGGTGACCCCGTCCATGCCGTTGGGCAGGCGCTGGCCGTGCCAGTGGATGCTCGTCAGCTCCCCCAGGCGGTTGGTCACGAACAGGCGCACGCGGTCGCCTTCGACGACCTCGATCGTCGGCCCGGGGCTCTGCCCGTTGTAGCCCCAGAGGTGGGCCTTGAAGCCTGGCGCCATCTCGCGCACCACCGGCTCGGCCACGAGGTGGAATTCCTTGACGCCGTCGCGCATGCGCCACGGCAGCGTCCAGCCGTTGAGTGTGACCACCGGACGGTAAGGGCGGCCGTCGGGTGGCTCCAGCGGTGGCATCGTGTCGGGCCGGGTCTGGATCACCGGCTCGGGCAGCGCCGCCATCGCCACCTTGCTGACCGCGCTGGCGCTGACGGCGGCCGCCGTCACGCCGGCACCACCGAGGAAATGTCTGCGGGAAACCATCGAGGTTCTCCTTCGAAGGGGGTGGCTCAGTGCCCGGCGCCGGTGTCGCCGCCGGCGACGATCTTGGGGCCGGGGGCTGCCGTGAGGCTGGGCTTGCCCACCAGGGCCATGTCGAGGTCGGCCTGCGCGATCCAGAAGTCACGCAGCGTCTGGATGGCGCCCTGCACGCTGGCGATCTGCGCGCGCGCATCGGCCAGCAGGTCGAAGACGCCGATCAGCATGCCGTTGTAGCGCAGCAGGTTCTCTTCCGAGATGCGCGCCGCCAGCGGCACGACTTCCTCGCGCTGGTGGCGCGCGATGTCCCAGGCCGTGCGGTAGGCGCCATAGGCCTCGCGCACCTCGGAGCGGGCCTGGATCGCGGTGTCGGCCGCGCGGTGCAGCGCCTGCATGTAGACCGATTGCGCCTGCGCCACGCGTGCTGTGCCCCAGTCGAACAGCGGCAGTTCCAGCCCCACCTCCCAACCCTTCTGCGTCGGCGCCTCGTTGGAGCTGTTGCGCATGGTGCCCAACTCCAGCACGTTGACCAGCCGCGTGCTGCGGGTCAGCCCGAGGTGGCGCGCCGTCTGCTCGACACCCGCGCGCGCGGCTGCCACGTCCAGCCGCTGCGAGAGTGCCAGGCGTTCGATGTCCGGCAGGTCACGCGGCTGGGCTGGCAGGTCGGGCAGCCGCTCGGGCAGCGCGAACCGCGTCTGCTCACCCCACAGGCCCAGCAGCCGGGTCAGCCGCTCGCGCGAGGCGTGCTGCTGTTGCTGCGCCCGCGCCAGGTTCTGCGCGGCCTCGGCGTAGAACATCTGCTCGCGTGCGCGCTGCAGGGTGTTGAAGTTGCCCACCTGTGCCATGCGGCGGGCCAGTTCGGCGCCGGCCTGCGCGGCTTGCATCACCTGGTCGGCATAGCGCGCCGCCTCGGTCGCCGCGACGGCCTCCACCCAGGCCTTGCGTGTGTCGGCCGCCAGTGCCAGCACCTGCATCGCCACCTGCGCCTGCACCTGCTGCAGTCGGCGTGCTTCCTGCTCGCGGATCAGCGGCAGCACCAGCAGGCGCGCCAGGTCCAGGTGCAGGCCGCGCTCGAGTTCGACCTCGTCGCCGCGTGTGACACGTCCGAAGCTGAAGCCAGGGTTGGGCAGACGTCCGGCCTGCGCCACCTGCGCATCGGTGAGGCCGAGTTCGGCGAACGCGGCCTGCAGGCCCCGGTTGTTCAGCAGCGCCACCTGCACCGCCGCGTCCATGCCCAAAGGCTGCGCCAGCAGTGCCGTCACGCGCGCGTCGGTGCGCTGCTGTGCGGCCGGCTCGCGCGCCCAGGTGAGGTCGACGCCCTCGCCAAGATGCGTGGCCGTGGTCTGGCGCACCGGATCGAAGGCGCGGTCGGGGTCGGGTGCGGCGCAGGCGCCGAGCATGAGGGCGGCCAGCGCGCAGGCCAGCCGCACCGGGCGAGTGGCTGCGCCGCGGATCGAGCGCTGGGAGACGCCCGATGACATCGGCAGGGGCGCTGGCGGGGCGGCGGCGAGCCTTCCGTCTTCCGGGCCGCGTCGTCGTGACGCCGCGGTGCACGTCCTTCGGGGTCTGGGCACGCGGGTGTGCGTGACGGTGTGCTTGGCGTCGGTCATCGTCGCCCCTCAATGCGGGTGATGGCCGCCGTGGCCTGTGGCGGACGGCTGTGCGGTCGGCCCAGGGGCGGGCGTGCCGGGTGCGGTGGGCGTGGCCGCGGATGCGGATGCGGCGGTGGATTCCGTCGTCGGTGGCGGTGGGTCCGGCTCCTGCGCTTGCCGCAGATAGGTGCGCCAGCCACCGATGCGGGTCACATCGTCGTTGGCCTGCCGCCACGACAGGGCTGGCGTTTCGCCCCAGGCGCGGTAGCCGCTCAGGCCGGACGGCAGCTTCATGGCGGGCACCGGCGCATACGGGTCCAGCGGATCGGGCCGCGTGTTCCCGCCCGCGGGCGTTTGCGCCGCAGCCAGGCCTGTAGCGACGGACAGCACGGCCGCGCACGCGACGCGCAGCGTTTTCAAGGTCAGCGCCATCGTCGGCACCTCCTGTAGAGACGATCGTTCACGGGTTTCCCGACGTCGCGGGAAGCGTTGCGTAGAGGCCGCAGTGCGGTGCAAAACCCGGGCTGTGCGCACGGGCTGGGGTCGATCGAGCCCGGTGGGCTCGGTGGGCAGTCGCAGTCGTGCGTGACCGGCCCGGGGGCCGCTGCGTCAGGCCTGAAGCCGTCGCGGTGGCCGCTCCAGCCGGTGGGCGGTCGGGGCCGGCATGGGCCCGCCACTTGCGCCCAAGGGCTCTCCCGCGCTGGGACTGCCTTGTGGCCAGTCCAGGGAGAAAGGCAGGGCTTGCATCGTGCAGCAGGCCGCACAGGCACTGCAGGCGTGCCCTGAGGCAGGCATGTCACAGTCGGCCTGCGCAGGCTCGTGCGTCGCCTGACGGTGGGCGTGTGGATCCGGGGACGCCTGCAGCGGCACCGGCCGCAGCGTGTGGTGTCCATGCGTGGCGTGACTCGGCGCCTGTGCGGCGGGCGTTGCCCGCTCGGAGACCACCATGTGCCCGTGCGCAGGACCGCACGCCGCCAGGATCGGCGCAGCCACAGCCTGCACCGGCAGCACCAGCGTGAGCATCCAGACCAGCCATAAACGCAGCATCACTCGCACGAAACGAGTCTAGCCCACAGGCCCGGGCCTTGCCGCCGACGATGCGAGTCACCCCGGCAGCAGTTGCCCGATGTCCAGCAGCGTCAGCACCCCCAGGACCGCAAACAGGGCCGCGGCGATGCCATGGACCCACCGCATCGACACCTTCTGCGCGATCTTCTCCCCCAGGAAGACGGCGGGCACGTTGGCCAGCATCATGCCCAGCGTCGTGCCCAGCACCACCTGCACCACGTCGGCATACCTTGCGGCCAGCGCCACGGTGGCGATCTGCGTCTTGTCGCCCATCTCCGCCAGGAAGAACGCGACCACCGTCGCGCCGAAGACCCCGAGGCGTGACGAATGCCCCATCTCGTCGTCATCGATCTTGTCGGGCACCAGCATCCAAACGGCCATCGCCAGGAAGGACAGGCCGATCACCCACCGCAGCACCTGTGGCCCGAGCATCGCCGCCACCCAGCCCCCCACCGCGCCGGCCGCGGCGTGGTTGGCCAGCGTGGCCACGAGGATGCCTGCGACGATGGGCCAGGGGCGGCGGAACCGGGCGGCCAGCACGATGGCCAGCAGCTGCGTCTTGTCGCCGATCTCGCCGAGGGCGACGACGCCTGTGGAGATGAAAAAAGCTTCCAATGCAAACTCCCGCGGGCCGGATGGCTGCCGATGACCGCACCGCGACCCCGGCCCGACCCGGAGGCGATGTGGTCAAAGGTCTTGCCAGGCTGCGGAGCTGCCCGTGCCACGGCCGTGATGGCCAAGTGTGTTGACACGGACCCCTGCGCTGGGCAGGGCGGCTACTCCCCGATGACGGCCATCAGTATAAAAGCCCGAGGCTTTGTGTCAGCCGCCCCGTTGAGGGCCTGTCGTGACAAGCCCGCAGGGCTCACCGTGGCAGCAGTGATGGGTCAGGTAGGCCAGCAAGGCGTTCATGTGTCCGACCGCGGGCCGGTAGTGCAGGTGCCGGCCTTGACGCTCGACGTCCACCAGTCCGGCCTGGACCAGCTCCTTCAGGTGGAAGGACAGTGACGAGGGCGGCAATCCGAGTGTGGCGGCCAGCGTGCCCGGGGTCAGCCCGCCCGGGCCGGCGCCCACCAGGGCGCGGAAGACCCGCAACCGCACGGGTTGGGCCAGCGCAGCAAGGGCGGCGACGGCGCCTGCTTCGCTCAGGTCGCTTGTCACAGGCGGCTTGGCGTCAGCCATGGGCACGCTCCCGCGGCAGCGCCAGCGTCACCAGCCAGCAGACGGCCAGCATCGCGGCCGATCCGGCGAGTGTCCAGGCCAGGCCGCCCCACTGATACAGCAGCCCCGACATCAGCGTGCCGCCGAAGCGCCCGGCGGCATTGGCCGCGTAGTAGAAGCCCACGTCCTCGGCGGCCTTCTCCGAGCCGGCGTAGGCCAGCACCAGATAGGAGTGCACCGAGGAGTTGACGGCGAAGGCAAAGCCGAAGACGGCGAGCCCGGCGACCACGACCCATTCCAGGTGCGGCACCTGGGCCAGCACCAGCGCCGTCAGCACCGCCGGCACCAGCGCCAGCAGCGCCGACCAGGTGCGCGCGGCAGGCACTTCCCGGCTGAGCCCGTCGTCGCTGCGCCGCACGATGGCCGGTGCTGCCGCCTGCACGACCCCGTAGCCGATGGTCCACAGCGCCACGAAGGTACCGACCATCGTGAAGGTCCAGCCGGCCGAATACAGGAACACCGGCACGCCGACGACGAACCAGACGTCACGTGCACCGAACAGCGCGACCCGCGCAGCGGCCAGCAGGTTGATGCCGCGGTTCTTCGCGAAAAGTTCGCGCGCGGAGGTGGAGGCCTTGCGCTTGCCCATCAGGCGCGGCACGAAGGCCAGCACGCCGGCCAGCACCAGCCCCAGCAGCGCGGCCATCGCCCACAGCGCGGCCTGGAAGCCCAGGGCCTGCAGCAGCACGCCGCCGAGGAAGAAGCCGGCGCCCTTCATCGCGTTCTTGCTGCCGGTGAAGAAGGCCACCCACTTGAACAGCCGGCCCGAGGCTTCGCCGGCGGTCAGCTTGATCGCCGACTTGCTGGCGGTCTTGGTCAAGTCCTTGGCCACGCCGCACACACCCTGCGCCGCCACCACCCAGGCCACCGACAGGGCCGCCGACCAATCTGGCGACAGCGCCGACAACAGCAGAAAGCCGGTGATCTGCGTGGCCAGACCGACCACCAGCATCCGCGCGATGCCGTAGCGCGTGGCCAGCCAGCCCCCGATGAGGTTGGCGACGATGCCGGCCGCCTCGTACAGCAGGAACAGGAAGGCCAGCGTGAAGGGCGAGTAGCCCAGGCGGAAGAAGTGCAGCAGCACCAGCATCCGCAGCGCGCCGTCGGTGAGCGTGAAGCCCCAGTAGGCGGCGGTGACGATCGCGTAGTGGCGGGTGGCGGCGTTCAT
>JBMTXX010000079.1:0-14498 GCA_049453935.1 Rubrivivax sp. | reverse complement strand
CAGACACACGGATCCAGAACCTGGCCCGGCGCGCCGACGGCGTTCTGCAGTGAAGCCGCTGGACTGAGCGTCCAGACCGACACCTGGGTGACGCCCAGGTGTCGCGCGAGGTGCACGAGCCAGACCTGGGACAGCGGCAAGACCGCCGCGATCACTGCGGCCGCTGCTCGATCGCCTGCTTCAACTCCTGGTACTCCTCGCACTGCGCCTGACACAGGTCGGCCAGGATCTGCAGTTGGCGCAGCGCGCGGGCGCGCTGCCCGGTCTGCAGGAACAACTCGCCCAGGTACTCGTGCGCCCCCAGATGGGCGGGGTTCAGCGCGAGCGCGCGTTCGTAGGCGGCCAGGGACTCGGCATGGCGGCCGAGGTGACGCAGGCTGTAGCCGAGCAGGTTGTGGCCGTCGGCGTCGTCGGGCGCGGCCCGCAGGTGGCCCTGCAGCAGCGTCAGGGCCTGCTCCCAGGCCTTTTGCGAGACAGCCTCGCGCGCTTGGCGCATCGCCAGATCCTCCAGCGGCGGGTTCGAGGTCGGCACATCCACGGCCGACACCGGCATCGGCGACAGCCACACGACGCCGGCAAGTGCCCACGCCGCGGTACGCACGGTATAGCCAGCGCGGCGGTGCTTCACGGTCGGGGGCAGGGTCCAGTCCTGAGTCATCGTCGGGCCTCCTTCAACGTTCCACTCGCCAAGATAGCAGCGCGGCCGCGGGCACGCCGCACCCGTGGGTCGATGGCCCCGCGCAGGCGGGGCTGCGACACGAAGTTGTCATCGTCCGTGCGTCTACTTCAGGCCATTCCTCAACCTCTCCTGGAGCCTGAAGATGTCCAGCCCCGACAACGAGCCGATCTGCAACGAATCTTCCAACCCCCATTTCCAGGACATCCTGGCGCGGGGCCTGGCCAACCCGAGCCGCCGTGGCCTGCTGCGGGGCGGCCTGGGTCTGGCAGGTCTGGCCCTGCTGCCCGGCGCCTCGGCGCTCGCGTCCACGGCCGGCACGGCCGGCCACGGCCTGGGCTTCCCCTCGGTCGACAAGGTGGTCCTCGATGACGTCACCCTGCCGCCCGGCTACCGCTATACCGTGCTGCACGCCACGGGTGACAGCCTCGACCCGGCTCTGCCGGTCTACTCGAACGCAGGCGCCGAAACCGACGATTGGTCGCGTCGCATCGGCGACCACCACGACGGCATGGACCTGTTCTTCATCGACGCCAACGGCCGATACACCGAGGCCGACACCGGCCGCGCCGTGCTGGCTGTCAACCACGAGAGCTCGGCCGACAGCTACTTCATGCACCCCAACGGCCAGACGTCCAACGGCGTGTCGGGCAAGAAGTTCTCGCAGTTCGGCGATTGGGACCTGGGCACGCGGCCCGAGCTCGAGGTGCTCAAGGAGATCAACCACCATGGCGTGTCGATCGTCGAGATCGTGCGCACGCCGGCGGGCTGGCGCATGGTGCAGGGCTCGCCGCTGAACCGTCGCGTCAACGCCCAGACCCCGATGCGCATCGCTGGCCCGCGCGCGCACATCGACGCCATCCGCTCGATGATGGTCACCCGCTGGGACACGGCCGGTGGCATGTCGCGCGGCACGCTGAACAACTGTGGCCACGGCAAGACCCCGTGGGGCACCTACATCGGGTGCGAGGAGAACTGGGCGGTCTACTTCGGGATGACGGGCGACGGCGCGGCGCTGGACCCGAAGACCGTGGCCTCGCGCCGCCGCTACGGCGTCGTGTCGGCGCCGCCGGCGGCAACTGCCAAGCGTGAGCGCAGCCAGGGCTGGCACACCGTCTCCGCCAGCGACGACCGCTTCGCACGCTGGAACCTGGCCGCCCTGGGCGCCAACGCCGAGCGCGACTTCCGCAACGAAGTCAATACCTTCGGATACAACGTCGAGATAGATCCCCTTGACCCGAACGCGACGCCGGTCAAGCGCATCGCGATGGGGCGTATGGCGCACGAAGCGGCGGTCTTCAGCCTGCCGGTGCCGGGCCAGCCGCTGGCCGTCTACCAGGGCTGCGACTCGCGCAACGAGTACATCTACAAGTTCGTCAGCGCGGCCAAATGGGATCCGCGCGACGTGGGCGGCGGCATCGTGGCCGGTGACAAGTACCTCAACGAGGGCAAGCTCTACGCCGCGAAGTTCAACGCCGACGGCCGTGGCGAGTGGCTCGAGCTCACGATCGCCGACCCGCGCATCGCCAACCACGCCGCGTACAAGTTCGCGCACCAGGGCGACGTCTTCGTCAATGCCCGCCACGCCGCCGACGCCGTGGGCGCGACCAAGATGGACCGCCCGGAGTGGGGTGCGGTCAACCCGCGCAACGGCGAGGTCTACTTCACGCTGACCAACAACAGCGCAGCCAACCGCACGCCGGGCAAGGTCGATGCGGCCAACCCGCGCGCCTACATGGACGCCGACGGCAAGAAGGGTTCGGGCAACCCCAACGGCCACATCATCCGCTTCCGCGAAGATGGCGGTCAGTCGGTGGCGATGGGCTTCACCTGGGACATCTTCCTGTTCGGCGCCGAAGAGGACGCAGGCGACGCCAACCTGTCGGGTCTGAGCGCGAAGAACGCCTTCTCGTCGCCGGACGGCCTGTGGTTCAGCCGCGCCACCGGCATCTGCTGGATCCAGACCGACGACGGCGCGATGACCGACGAGTCGGGCTGCATGATGCTGGCTGCCATCCCCGGGGAAGTCGGTGACGGCGGCAAGGTCACGGTGAAGAACCGCATGATGGTCAACGGCGCCGAGCAGACCGGCACGCAGGAGACCTTCATCGGCGCGACCCTGGGCGATGCGAAGCTGCGTCGCTTCCTGATCGCGCCCCCGGGCTCGGAAGTCACCGGCGTGACCGAATCGCCCGACGGCCGCACGCTGTTCGTCAACATCCAGCACCCGGGCGAGAACACCAAGGCCGGCGGTACGCCGGAAAGCCTGTGGCCGGGCAACCGGGGCTACGGCCGCCCCGGCCGCCCGCGCTCGGCGACCATCGTGATCACGCGCGAGGACGGCGGGATCATCGGGGTCTGACGGCCGCCGAGGGCCGGGCCTCGGCCCGGCTTGCCCGCCCGAGTCCGGGAAGTCGACTCGGCGATACGATCACACACGGCCCCAGGCGCAACGCCTGGGGCCGTTGTCCTTGTCGATCGATTTCTCGCCGAGCAGGATCCCGGATGTCCACGACCGTCGAATACGCCCCCATCGGCCTGGTGGGGGTGCTGACCCCGCAGGCCAACACCACCGTCGAGCCGGAATTGCAATGCCTGTGCCCACCGGGCGTGGGCCTGCTCGCGGCGCGGATGTGCAGCACCGCGCCCGATCTCGAAGCCCGGCTGCGCGACTACTACCGCGAGCCGCAACGCTGGACGGCACAGTTCGCCAACGCCCCGCTGGGGGTGGTGGCGAGCGCCTGCACCGGATCGTCCTACCTGATCGGCGCGCACGCCGAGGACGTGCTGTTCGATGCGTGGTCTCGAGACCTGGGGGTGCCGGTGACGAACTCGGCGCTGGCCGTGGTGGCGGCGATGCGGGCCCTGGGCGCGACACGCCTGTCGCTCGTCTCGCCCTACCCCGCTTGGCTGACGGACGCCAGCCAGGCCTACTGGCGCAGCCGCGGGCTGGAGGTGGCGCGCGTGCAGAGGCTGGCCACGGACGCGAGCCGCTTCCATCCGATCTACGCGCTGGGCAGCACCGCCGCGCGCGAAGGCATCGCCAGCTTGGGGGCCGACACCGCGCAGGCCGTGCTGCTGCTGGGCACCGGCACTCCCACGCTGGGCGCCATCGCCACACCGCCGGACAACGCGGCCGGTGTGCCGGTGCTCTCTTGCAACCTGGCGCTGTGGTGGCATGCCATGGAACTGCTGCAAGGCCACGCAGCCGCACCACGGGCCCACACCCTGCACGCGCTGCTGGCCGAGCCACGCTGGCGCAGGCGGCTGGGCGAGATCGTGCCAGAGTCGCCGCGTTGATGAACGCGTCACCATCCGCGCGTGGAGCCCCGGCACCGGTTGGCCGTCAAAGCGTCTAGGCGCGGAGATCCGGGGCGTTGCAGGCGTTCGAGCACCTGCAACGCCTCCCCGAAGCACGGCGGAATGCTTTCGACGGCTGCTCGGAAGCGGCTCAGCCCGCCTTCGCCAGCACGTCCTCGATCAGAGTCTGCGTGGCCAGGGCCTCCTCGCCGGTGACGCCCGGGTCACGGCCCTGCTCGATCGCATCGAGGAAGTCGGCGATGACAGCGCGGTGCGCGTCGTGCGGGAAGTCCATGATGTTGGCTCCGCTGCCGCCGGGGCCCTCGGCCTCGATGGTCTCTTCCCGTCCGTCGTGCCAGCGCACCTGCAGTCGGCCGGCGGCGAGCACGGCGGTACCGAGGGTGCCGGCGATCTCGATCGACTCCGGGCTGCCCGGGTACATGGCCGTGGTGGCCACCATGAGGCCGGGCGCGCCATGGGCCAGGCGCAGCAAGGCGGCGGCGTAGTCCTCGGTCTCGATGCGGTGCACCGCCGTGGTCGTCGCCTGCGCCGCCTCCACCGCGCTCACGCCGACGAGCGAGCGGAAGAGGTCGAGCGCGTGGATGGCCTGGGTCAGCAGCACGCCGCCGCCGTCACGGGCGCGCGTGCCGCGGCCGGGCTGGTCGTAGTAGCCCTGCTGCGGGCGCCACCAGGGCACGCGAACGAGCGCGAACTGCACCGGCCCGAGCGCGTCGCTCTCCAGCAGCGCGCGCAGGCGCAGCGAGCCCGGGCGGAAGCGGTGCTGCAGCACGACGCCGAAGCGCCGCCCGCTCGCCCGCGCGGCCGCCACCAGGGCCTGCGCCCGCGGCAGCGAGACCTCGAGCGGCTTCTCCACCAGCACGTGCTTGCCCGCGGCCAGGCAACGCCCGGCGATCTCGGCGTGCGTGGCGGCCGGCGTGGCGACGATCACGGCCTGGACCCGCGGGTCGTCGAGTGCGGCCTGCAGGTCGGCGCTGGCGTGCACCTGGCCGGCCAGCGCGCCGACATCGGCGCGCTCGGGGTGGCGGCACACGGCGTGCCGCACCTGCACGCGCGAGGTCAGGTCGACCAGGCTCTTGACGTGGGGCTGCGAACCCGGGCCCAGGCCCACGAGGGCGATGCCGATGCGATCCATCAGGGGGTTCTCCAGGTGTCTTGCTCAGGGGGTGGGGCCACGTCGTCGTCAGCGCATCAGCCTCGAGTGGCGACCGTGGTCGGGCACAGATCACGCAGCGACCGGGTCCAAGGTGATGTGGGGCTGCAGGCCGCCGAGCTTGCACACAGCGCTTGAACATCCCGTGCGCACGGGGCTCCGGAAGGCACGATTAGACTGTTTTGCATGCAGCCATACCAGAAGTTGCCGTTGACGGCATTGAAGACCTTCGAGTCGGCCGCCAGACTGCTCAGCTTCAAGGCTGCAGCCGAGGAATTGTGCGTCACCCCACAGAGCGTGAGTGGCCAGATCCGGCGCCTGGAAGCCGAGTGGGGCTGCCTGCTGTTCACGCGCAAGACGCGCCAGATCGTGCTGACCGATGCCGGGCGATCCCTGGCCAGGGTGGTGCAACGTGCGCTGAAGGACATCCGCAAGGAGGTCGATGTCTTCATCCTGCAGAAGCGCAAGACGGTGACGCTGGCGGTGGGGCCGATCTTCGGTGCGCGCTGGCTGCTGCCGCGCATGGGACATTTCCAGCAGACGCATCCCCACATCGATCTGGTGCTGCACCACAGCCCGCGCATCACCAGCGCCGAGCAGATGGAAACCATGGTGATGATCGATTGGGGGAACGGCGACTGGGTGGGGCTCGACGCGACCCGCTTGTTCGAGGTCACGTTCAAGCCCACAGTCAGCCCCGCCCTGCTGCAGCGCTTGGGTGGACTGGCAAAACCGTCCGACCTTGCCCGGTATCCGATCATCCACAAGTGGGACCGGGAGGAGTGGACCTCGTGGCTCAGCCTGTTCGGACTGGGCGACCTGCGGTTCGCGCAGGAGGTCACCATGCGCGACTCCAACATCGTGCTGCAGGCGGGACTGGACGGACACAGTGTGTTCATGGGCATCTTTCCGCTGATACGCAGCGAGGTCGAGGCTGGCCGCCTCGTGTGCCCGTTCGAGACGGCCTACCATCCATCGCGCGCTTACCACCTGCTCACTCGGCCGGGTGCCCGGGAGCTGCCGGAAATCCATGCCGTGTGCGAATGGATCGAGGCGCAGGCCCGCCTGACGAGTTGAAGACCCGTAAAGCGCGCCTCACTTGAGGCCGGTTGATGCGATGCCGGTGGTGATGTGCTTCTGCAGGAACGCGAAGATCACCACGACCGGCGCCAGCGTCACCACCGTCATGGCCAGCAGGTAATGCCACTGGGTATCGAGCTCCCCCTGAAAACTGGCCAGCCCCAGTTGCAGCGTGAAGACCTCTTCGCGGCTCAACACGATCAAGGGCCACAGGAAGTCGTTCCAGCGCCACATCACCGAGAAGATGCCCAGCACGGCCAGTGCAGGTATCGCCAGCGGCATGACGATGCGCCAGTAGATGCGCCACTCAGAAGCGCCGTCCATGCGCGCGGCGTCGATGAGTTCATCCGGGATCGTCAGCATGTACTGCCTCAGCAGGAACACCCCGGTCGGCGAAGCCACGGGTGGAAGGATCACACCCCACAGCGAGTTCGTCAGGCCCAGGGACGTGATGACCAGGAATGAGGGGATCAGGATGACGGAGACCGGCACCATCAGTGTCGACAGGATCAGCACGAAGATGGCGTTGCGGCCGCGGAAGCTGTATTTCGACAGCGCGAAGGCGCACATCGAGTTGACCAGCAGGGTCAGCACGGTGGCGGTGACGGTGACGAACACGCTGTTGGTCAGGTAGCGGTCGAAACGCAGGCGCTGCAGGGGCTCGGTGTAGTTCTCCCACGCAAGCCTGATCTCACGCACCGGCCGGGCTTCGTCGATCCTGGCGCGTATCGGCTCGGCAGACGGTGCGCTCGGGTCGACGAACAAACCCATCAGTCCCACCCGGCGGGACAGCGCCAGTTCCTGCGACGAACCGTCGGGCCGGGTCACCAGGTACACGGGCAAGGTCTTGCCTCCTTCGGCCAGCCGAACTTCCTTCTGACCGGTCGGCAGGAACGAGGGAGGAAACTCCTGCAGGGCAGTCTTGGTCTTGAGCGACGAAGACGCCAGCCACAGGGCGGGGCCGAGCATCAGCACCACACCGGCCAGCAGGAACCCGTAGCTGAGCCAGTCGGTCAGCCCGATCTGGCCCTTGATGCGGGTCCGGGTCAACGCGTGGAGGAACTTCACCGGTTCTTCCCGTGGTAGGAGATGCGCAGTTGCATCAGCGTCAACACCATCAACACCGCGGCCACCAGCAGCGACGCCGCCGCCGCCAGACCCAGCAGGTGCACCTGGTTCGCGAACGCGGTCTCGTAGATGTACTGCACGATGTACTGGGTGGCGGTGCCAGGCCCGCCGCCGGTCAGGATGAAGACCTCCTCGAAGGCCTGAACGCCGCGGATCAGGCTCAGGATCAGCACCACCAGCAGCGTGGGCATCAGCAGCGGCATCGTGATGCGCCAGAAGATGCGTCGGCGCGACGTACCGTCCATCTGCGCGGACTCGTAGAGTTCCGCGGGGATGGACTGCAGACCTGCCAGCAGGATCAGGGTGTAGAAGCCCATGTGGGACCACACCGACACGAACACGGTCCAGAAGAACGCCCATGACGCGTCATGCAGGAATGCGACGCGCTCGCCACCGAACCACAGAATGGCCGCATTGAGGATGCCGTCGGGCTGCAGCGTCCATTTCCAGATCAAGGCCACGACCACCGGCGACAGCAGCACCGGGAAGAAGAAGACCGACCGGAAGAACCCGCGGCCACGGATCTTGCCGTTCAGCAGCAGTGCGGCGATCATCGACAGCAGCACCATCGAGGCGACCTGCAGAATCACGAACAGGGTCGAGTTGTGCACCGCACGCCAGAAGCGGTCCTGCTGGCAGGAGTTGGCATCCAGGTAGCTGCCGCAATCGAGAAGCGCACGGAAATTGTCGAAGCCGACCCAGTGGCGATCCTGGACCATCAACCGATCCGAGCCGGTGACGCCGTACCAGAGGTTCAGGACCATCGGCAAGGCGACGAACAGCGCGAAGAAGACCAGGTTCGGGGCGACGAACACATAGGCCATGCCCTTGATGCCCAGGCGTCTTTGCAGCACCGCGAAAGGCGGTTCGAGCATGCGCATCGCCAGCGAGTACGCGCGCTCGAACCAGGGCTCGGCCGGGGACTCGGGGGCGGAAGATGCGGGTCGGTTCATCGCAGGCACAGGGAGTGACATGCAGGTCCTGCCGGTTCGGCAGCCTGCTCCGACACCGTCACCGACGGTGTGTGCGGAGCAAGCGCCCGAGGGCGGTACTCAGGCCGCTGGCAACGGCCTGACGCCCGCGACGGCTCAGGGGAGCTTGATGCCCTTGGCGGCGAAACCATCGACGATGTCGGACTGCATCCTCGTGTACGACTCGGTGAGCGTCATCTCGTTGTTGATGGCCTGGTTGATCCGCGAGATCATGGCGTTGAACATGATGCGGTTGTGCTCGTAGCCCTGCATCCTGAAGGCGATGGGCGACGTCGTGGCGACCTGTGTGACGGCCACCGCCAGGGACTTCTTCACGTTGACATCGTCGGTCTGGTAGGGGATCCCCTTCTTTGCCAGACCCGCGTGCGCCGGCAGGAACAGCGTGCGGGCGTGGTACTCCTGATAGACCGGCTCGGATGCGAAGTACTCCAGCACGCGTGCCACCTCGCGCGGATGCCGGGTGGTCTTGATGGGTACCAACGCCGCACCGCCGGGCATGCCGGTGCAGGCCGCCGGGCCACAGGGGCTGGCCACCGCTTGCCAGTTGAAGGTCTGGCCGATGGTCTTGGTGAACTGCGGCAGTTGCCATG
Source organism: Rubrivivax sp. (assembly GCA_049453935.1). Taxonomy (GTDB): domain Bacteria; phylum Pseudomonadota; class Gammaproteobacteria; order Burkholderiales; family Burkholderiaceae_C; genus Rubrivivax. The sequence goes on along the minus strand of JBMTXX010000079.1, from coordinate 5,561 downwards.
TGCCGCTCATGTAGAGCACGACCTGCGCGTTGGCGAACTCGTCGTTGGCGCCCCGGTAGGTCGTGCCGCCCACCGAACCCCACAAGGCCTTGGACATGGTGCCGTTGCCATGCCAGTCGTGGATCTGCTTCATGGCCGACTTGAAGCCGTCGTCCAGCAAGGCGGGCTTGTCGCCGTTGAGCATCTTGCCGCCCATCGAGATCACCATGCCCGACATGCGGTGGCCGGAGCGGTCGAAGGCGATCGGGTACGGGGCCTTGACCTTCTCGGCCACCGCCTTGCTGGCCTTGGCCCAATCGTCCCAGGTGGCCTTCGGTCCGGGCAGGGGGATGCCGGCCTGCTCGAACAGCGTCGCATTGACGAACGGGATGGTGAGCGCGAGTTGGCTCATGACGCCATAGATGCCGTCCTTGTTGCCATTGCCGGGGCGGAACCACGGCAGCGTGGATGCGAAGTTCTCGTCGAAATACGCCGGGTTCTTCAGGTGCGGCCGGATGTCCAGGTAATGGCGCGACAAGCCCCCCAGATCGGTCACGCGGGCCAGATCAGGGCCTTGCCCGCTGTCCAGCAGGGCCGGCAACTGCTCGGCGATGGTCTTGTAGGGCACCCGGTCGAGGACGACCTTGATGTCGGTGTTCTGCTTCTCGAACCGGTCGAGCAGGTCACGCAACACCTCGCCTTCGTTCCCGTCCGAATACCACATGATGCGCAGCTGAACGGGTTGCGCCGCCTGGGCATGGGCCTGGCCGATGCCGGCCATGGAGGCGATTGCAAGGGCGCCTGCGGCTGCCAGCGCGGACGCCGCAGCCTTGAGTCGGATGATCATGATGTGTGCTCCTGGTATGTGGTGTCACGCCCCGCGCTGTCGCGGGTGTGGCCATCTGGTACGGACGGGGACGGTGGGCATGGGGTGGCATGCGTTGTTCAGGGGTTTGACACGATCGCCTCCTCGAGTCCGGTGGTCTGGAACAAGTGCACCGTGCCGTCGATCGGCCTGACACGGATGGTCTGACCCGGCTCGATGCGGGTCTGGCCGCTGAGTGCCATCGACAGTGGCGCACCCGAAGGAAGGCTGCCGTGCACGAAGCTGGTGTTTCCCAACTGTTCGATCACGCCCACCCGCAAAGGCCAATCCCCATCGGCGCCCGGCACCAGGTGCTCGGGTCGAACACCCACCGTCACCGACGTCGATTCCGGGAGCCGGTCGGGGGGCAGGTTCAGCGCCAGCGGCGCGAGCCCCTCACAGCGGACCTGCAGATGCCCGGCCTGACCCGCACCCACCTGCGCCGGGATGAAATTCATGCGCGGCGAGCCGATGAAGCCCGCGACGAAGCGGTTGGCCGGCGTGTTGTAAAGCTCCAGCGGCTTGCCCACCTGCTCGATGCGGCCGTCGCGCAGGACAACGATCTTGTCGGCCATCGTCATCGCCTCGATCTGGTCGTGCGTGACGTAGACCATGGTGGCGCGCAAGGCCTTGTGCAGCTTCGACAGCTCGATGCGCATCTGGACGCGCAACTCCGCGTCCAGGTTGGACAGCGGCTCGTCGAACAGGAAGATCTTCGGCTGGCGCGTGATGGCGCGTCCGATCGCCACGCGCTGCCGCTGCCCCCCCGAAAGCTGCCGCGGCTTGCGCGCGAGCAGCGCAGACAACTGCAACAGCTCGGCCGCCTGGTGCACCCGCTGCCGGATCTCGGCCTTGGGCATCGTGGTGTTCTCCAGCCCGAACGCCAGGTTCTGGAACACCGTCATGTGCGGGTACAGCGCGTAGTTCTGGAACACCATGGCCAGGCCCCGCTGCGCCGCCGACACCTGTGTGACGATCTGGCCGTCGATCTCGATCTCGCCCGAGGTCACCTCGTCCAGGCCGGAGATGAGCCTGAGCAGCGTCGACTTGCCACAGCCCGAAGGGCCGACGAGCACCACGAACTCACCATCCCGGACATCGAGGTCGATGCCATGCAGCGTGCGCACCTGCCCGAACGACTTGCGGACCGCGCGAAGGCTGAGATCGGCCATGTCGACTAACGGCCCGGGCGCCCGGCGAAACCCGGTGCTGGAACGCCATTGGCGATGGCCTGCGCAGCCAGCGACAGCTCACAGACCTTGAAGCAGTGCTGCTGCGCCATTGCCGTCTGCGTGCGGTGGAAGATGTCGTGGCGCAGGTCGGTGTAGTAGGTCAGCGGCTCGGCCGCGCAATCGATGTGGCGCGAGCCGGTGCGGTCGGTCAGGAACAGGTGATCTGCGCCGGGCCGCCCGGCCACGTCGATGTACTTGCGCAGCTCGATCGTTCCGTCGGTGCCGACGATGGTCAGTCGGCCATCCCCCCACGTGGCCAGGCCGTCGGGCGTGAACCAGTCCACGCGGAAATAGCCTGACGCGGTCTCACTTTGCAGCACCACCTCGCCAAGGTCCTCGAGTCCCGGGTCGCCCGGGTGGGCGCGGTTGTAGGTGCTGGCGCTGACGATGCGCGCATCCTGCGCGCCGGTGAAGTGCAGGAACTGGTCGAACTGGTGAGAACCGATGTCCACCAGGATCCCGCCGTAGGCCGCCTTGTCGAAGAACCACGACGGACGCGATGCCCGGTTCAAGCGATGGGGCCCGAGCCCGCAGGTGTGGACCACCCGACCGATGGCACCTGCCCGGATGAGTGCGGTGGCGCGCATGGCCGCGCGCACCTCGAAGCGCTCGGTGAAGTCGACCGAGAAGATACGACCGGTTTCCTCCTGGACGGCGCGCACCGCGGCAAGCTGCTCGAACGTCGTCAGCCCGGGCTTGTCCATCATCACGTCCTTGCCATGGCGCATCGCCTCGATGGCCAGGTCGGCACGGGTGTTCGGCACCGCGGCGCAGGCCACGAGCTGGATCGACGTGTCTTCGAGCAGGCGTGCGCGGTCGCGCACCCGCGGGATCTGCGGAAAACGCTCGATGAAGCCGGCCAGCGGCTGCGAATCGTCCTGCGACCAGAAGCCGGCGCAGCGCGCGCCGATGTCGAGCAGGCTTTTCACCTGGTCGTAGATGTGGCGGTGGTCCAGGCCGATGGCCGCGAAGACCAGTGGTGGGGTGTCGGTCACGTGGTGCGCTTTCAGCGGCTGGTCTGCATCGCCGCCAGACGCGGCTCGGCGCGCTGCAGCAGTAGCGGGGGCAGGTCGTTCAGGATCTGCGGGATCTCCTCGGCCAGGCTGTCGGCGATGCGCTGGTAGCTCGCGCGCATGCCACCCGCCAGATGGGACGAGAAGATGATCGATGCGCGCTCGCGCATCGGGCTCGCCTTGTCGACCGGCTCCTGCGGAAACACGTCGACGGCAGCCCGGAACCGCCCTTGTTCGGCCAGGTCCAGGAAGGCGTCGAAATCCACGATCTCGGCCCGGCTGGCCAACACCACGCAGGCATCCGGGCGGATCGTCTCGAGCCGGGCGCGCGACAGGAAGCCATCGTTCTCCGTATGCACGCCCGCCAGCAGGAACAGGTACCGGGACTGCTGCAGCACTTCGTCGAGCGTCGCTGCGGTGTAACCCTCGCGTGCCAGATAACCCTTGGACAGCCAGGGGTCGTAGATGCGTATCGAGCAGGAGAAAGGCGCGAGCAGCGGGCCCAGGGCACGTCCGAGGTTGCCGTAGCCGATGAAGCCCACCGGCGCCTCGTACAAACTGAGCGCCTGGGCATTGCCGGCGATACCGTAACGCTCCATGCCGGTTCGGAACAACTGGTCGTTCTTGACGATGCCCCGGCCCAGGCTGATCGCCATGCCCAGGCACATCTCGGCCACGGCGGGCGCCATGACCGGCGCGATGCTCAACACATGGATGCCCAGTCGCTGGGCCTCCCTGTAATCGATGTTCGGCTCCCAGTTCCCCTTGACGTTGATGATGGCCTTGAGGTTGCGGGCCCGGTTCAGACGGTCGGCGTCCATCGGCGTCTGGCCCACGATGATGGAGGCCTGCGCCAGATGGGCCTCGACCATGGCGTCGGGCATCCTGGCACCGTAATGTTCGACGAGCCGGACCTGGCCGAGCAGGGCACGCTCGGTCTCGGGCGTGAAGATCATGTCCTTCGAGCGCGGGAACGCGTCGACCAGCACGAGCGGGAGTGGGTTCATGCGAGCGCCCCAAAGCGGGCCCGCATGGGGCCGACGAGAAAGTCGGGAGGCCGTCGCCAGCCGGATGGCAGGAGGATCATGTGGCGCGTGGATCGGTGGGTTGATGGACCGGGCTGATTCTTCTTTCGCGCCAGCGCTGCCACAAGACGGATTTATCGGCCCATGCACAAAAAAAAGTTTGCGCATGCGGCGGTGTGACACCTCTGCGCCGCCGTCCGCGACACCATGCTGAACACATCGGCGCCGGTGACGGCCGTGGCCGCCGTCGGGGTGCCCCGACATGCGTGACGACGGGGCGTGGCCAGCCCGGCGCACCGTCACACATCTGACACGATGCCGCCGCATGATTCGACCGTTCTGGAAATCTCCAAGAGATCTGCCAGTGGCCACAGGACGTCTCTGCAGCGAGGACACTTCACCATGAGAGTAGGCATCAACGGCATGGGGCGCATCGGGCGCCTGGCGCTGCGCTCGGCCTTCGGCGCGGCCGAGCGGCCAGCCGACGACCCGCGGGCCGGCAACCGGCTCGAGGTCGTGCACGTCAACGAGATCAAGGGCGGGAGCGCTGCCACCGCACACCTGCTGGCCTTCGACAGCGTGCAGGGTCGCTGGCGCGAGGACATCGCCGCCGAGGGCGAGGAGGTGCTGCGCGTCGGCCAGCGCCGCCTGGGCTTCAGCGCCCACGCCGCGCCGCAGTCCATCCCCTGGGGTGAGCTGGGGGTGGACCTGGTGCTGGAATGCACCGGCAAGTTCCTCACGCCCGAGACACTGCAAGGCCACCTGGACCGCGGCGCACGCCGCGTCGTGGTGGCCGCACCCGTCAAGACGGGGGGCGTGCTGAACGTCGTCGTCGGCGTCAACGACCACCTCTACGACCCTGCGCAGCACCGCATCGTCACGGCGGCCTCGTGCACGACCAACTGCCTGGCACCGGTGGTCAAGGTGGTGCACGAAGCCCTGGGCATCCGCCACGGGCAGATCACCACCATCCACGACCCGACCAACACCAATGTGGTCGTCGACGCCCCGCACAAGGACCTGCGGCGCGCGCGCAGCGCCATGATGAGCCTGGCGCCCACGACGACGGGCAGCGCGACCGCGATCGCGCTGATCTACCCCGAGCTCAAGGGCAAGCTCGACGGGCACGCGGTGCGCGCCCCGGTGCTCAACGCCTCGCTCACCGACTGCGTGTTCGAGCTGCAGCGCACCACCACGGCCGCCGAGGTCAATGCGCTGTTCGCCGCAGCCGCCGCAGGGCCGCTGGCCGGCATCCTGGGCTACGAAACCCGGCCGCTGGTCAGCGCCGACTACGCCCGCGACACGCGCAGCAGCATCGTCGACGCGCCGTCAACGCTGGTGACCGACGGCACGCTGCTGAAGGTCTACGCCTGGTATGACAACGAGATGGGCTACGCCTGCCGCATGGTGGACCTGGCCTGCCAGATGCGAGGCCTGGGCGTGTGAG
>JBMTXX010000078.1:0-14533 GCA_049453935.1 Rubrivivax sp. | reverse complement strand
CGGCACATGGACACCTTCATCCACTACGGCCTGGCGGCGGCCATGCAGGCCGTGCAGGACGCCGGCCTGCCCACTGGGCAGGCGCTGAGTCCCGAGCAGGCCGAGCGCATCGGTTGCATGGTCGGCTCCGGCATCGGCGGTCTGCCGATGATCGAGCAGACCGATGGTGAGTACCGCGAACGCGGGCCACGCCGGATCTCTCCTTTCTTTGTGCCAGCCTCGATCATCAACATGATCTCTGGCCACATCTCGATTCACTACGGCTACACCGGGCCCAACCTGGCCATCGTGACGGCATGCACCACCGGCTTGCACTGCATCGGTGAGGCGGGACGTCTGATCGAGTACGGCGATGCCGACGTCATGATCGCCGGCGGCGCCGAGAGCACGGTGTCGCCGCTGGGCATCGGTGGATTCGCGGCCGCGCGGGCGTTGTCCACGCGCAACGATTCCCCCGAGACGGCATCGCGGCCGTTCGACAAGGACCGCGACGGCTTCGTGCTCGGTGAGGGCGCCGGGGTGCTGGTGCTCGAGGAATACGAACACGCGCGTCGCCGTGGTGCCCGCATCTACGCGGAGCTCGCGGGTTTCGGCATGGGTGCAGACGCGCACCACATGACCGCGCCCAATGTCGACGGACCGAAGCGCGCGATGCTCGCTGCCATGCGCAATGCCGGTGTGAACGCGGACGAGATCGATCACATCAACACCCACGGCACCTCGACGCCACTGGGGGACGTCAACGAGACCAATGCCATCAAGCTGGCGCTCGGGGACCGGGCTCGCGACGTGGTCATCACCTCGACCAAGTCCATGACGGGGCACCTGCTCGGCGGGGCCGGTGGCATCGAGTCGGTGTTCACCGTGCTCGCGTTGCACCACCAGATCTGCCCCCCGACCATCAACGTCTTCGATCAGGACCCGGATTGCGATCTGGACTGCTGCGCCAACCAGGCGCGCCAGATGCGCATCGATGTCGCGTTGAAGAACAACTTCGGATTCGGCGGTACCAACGGCGCGCTCGTGTTCCGCCGGGCCTGATCTGCGCCGGACGCCAGCGTGAACCGCCCAGGAGTCCCACCCGGATGGGTTCGGGCTGGCCTGTGCGCGGCTGCGCCCGGCTTCTGCACTGCCTGGATGCGGCGACCGTGAGGGCCGCGCCCGCCGTGCAGGTCCTGTTGGCGGCCGAGCCTGGCTGGCGGCTGTCCGTCGGTGCGCTGGCCGGCGCTGCCACGGCCGCCGTTCTGGCCTGGACCCACGGACATGGTCTGGCCTCGTCGGACCTCGTTGCCGGGCTGTCTGCCAGTCCGGTCGGCCCTGCGCTCGTCGGGACCTTTCTCTCCTTCGCCGTCGCGGTGCTGGCCTGGCGCCACGCGGGTCTGGCGCCATATCGGCTGGTCTGGGACGGGCAGGCGTGGTCTTGCGCCGAGCTGGATCGGTCACCCTGGGCTTGCGCCCCATCGATCGCGCTCGATCTCGGGTCCTGGCTGCTGATCCGCGCGCAGCCACTGCCAGATGCGTCGGCCCGTCGCCGTGTGCTCTGGCTGGCTGTGTCCCAGAGGACGGCGGCCGAGCAATGGCACCCCTTGAGAGTGGCGCTGCAGGCGCAGACCCGGCCGCACCGGTCGGTCGGTGGCGCGCGCTCCGGCGGGATGCGCGCGCCATGACCGCGCAGCCGGACGTCGACGCCGCGCTCGTCGAGCGGGTGCGCCGCGGGGACCAGAAAGCCTTTGAACTGCTGGTCGTCAAGTACCAGCGGCGCATCGAGCGCCTCATCGGGCGCATGGTCCGGGACAGCGATCTCGTGCAAGACCTGGCACAGGAAACCTTTTTGCGCGCGTACCGGGCACTGCCGCAATTCCGCGGCGAGAGCGCGTTCTACACCTGGCTGTACCGCATCGCCGTCAACACGGCGAAGAAGGCCTTGGTCGAACTGCGGCGTGAGCCGGTGATCACCGAGTCGGCGTTGTTGCCGGCTGGCGATGCCGACGAAACTTTCAGGCCCGAGACAGAACCAATCGACACGGAGACGCCAGATGCGGTGATTGCCAGTCGCGAGATCGCTGCAGCGGTCAACGCCGCGATCGAGCGACTGTCCGAGGACCTGCGCCAGGCCGTCGTGCTGAGGGAAATCGAAGGCTTGAGTTACGAGGAGATTGCCGAGATCATGAACTGCCCCATCGGCACCGTTCGATCACGCATCTTCCGTGCCCGGGAAGCCATTGCCCAGCGGCTGCGGCCGCTGCTCGACACCCGCGATGGGCGGCGCTGGTAGTGCCGGCCCTGTACTTGCATGAAGGATCACGGCGCCATGGCTGAGCAAGAACGATCCGACGGCCCTGCGACGACACCGGCGCACGAGCTCACGCCCGATCACCCGGTGTCGTCGGCACGGGATCACGACCCCCGGCTGCACGCGCTGTCGGCCCTCCATGACGGTCAGGCCGACGCGGACGAGCTGGCGTTGGCGCTGCAGGCATGTCGATCCGACCCGCAGGTCATGCGTGCCTGGCAGGATTGGCAGCTCATCGGCGACGTGATGCGCTCGGAGGAGCTCGCACCGGCCCGAGGACGGGATGACGCCTTCCTCGAGCGTTTCCGCGCCGAACTGGCGCGCGAACCCGTGGTCTTCGCGCCTACGTCGTCCGCCCCGGACGAACCGGCGTTGCCGCCTGTGGCGCGACCAGGTCCGCGGCGGGTCGGCAGGGTGCGGACGGCCATGGCGGCGGCGGCCGGCTTCATGGCCGTGGCGCTGGTCGCCTGGTTCGCGCAGGGCGGGTCACCGGGCTCGGCCGACAGCTGGCAGGCCACGTGGGCGACCTTGGGCCAGGCCGTCGGTGTGGTCGCCGCCGAAGAGCCGTCCTGGCAGGCCGTCGATGGCCGCCTGATCCGGGATGCGCAGCTGGACAGCTATCTGCGGGCCCACCGTGCCGGGGCGCCGGCGTTGCCGGGGGGTGTCACGGGTCGGTTCGAGACGGTGGTGCTCGAGCCATGAGCCTTCGGCGCCCCCGGTGTACCCCGGGCCCTGCCTCATCGCTGCCCCACGCGTCGTGGTGCATCGCGGCGGCCGCCTTGCTGGCCGCGCTGTCCCTGCCGGTGCAGGCCGAAGGGGGGGGCGAGCCCTTGTCGACGAAACGACCGGCGGCTGCCGACGGCACGCAGGTCGCGCAGGCCTGGCTGTCGCGCATGCGCACGGCGGCCGGCAGCTACAGTTACCAGGGCACCATGGTCTTCACCGCCGGGGGCGTGGTCGCCAGTTCGCGCGTCGGGCACTACGTTGTCGGTGACGACGCCTTCGAGCGTGTGGAGGCGCTCGACGGGGCCGGGCAGCGCAGCTTCCGGCACAACGATCTCGTGATGTCGTTCTGGCCGCAGCGCCAGGTGGTGACCGTCAGCCGGCGTGACGCTGCAGCGCTCAGTCCCTTGGGCACGGTGCCCGAGGCCCGCTTCCGCGAGCATTACGAGACGCGCCAACGCGGGCTGGACCGCGTGGCGGGCCGCCTCACCCACGTGCTGCTGCTGTCCCCCCGCGACACGCTGCGGTTCGCGCAGCGCCTGTGGGTGGACGTCGAGTCGGGGCTGATGCTGCGGGCCGACGTGCTGGGCGCGCGTGGCGAAGTGCTGGAGTCCACGTCGTTCACGGACATCGAGATCGGCGTGCGTCCGCGCGCGTCGTCGGTGCAGGCGGCCATGCGGGAGACCGAAGGCTGGCAGTTGGTGAAGATGCAGTCGACACCGACCCAGCTGGCCGAGGAGGGCTGGCGACTGGACGACCTGCCGGAGGGCTTCCAGTTGCTGGGCTGCGTGCGCAAGCCGGTCACCTGGGGCGAGCCCGCCCGAGATCTGGCCGAAGGTTCCGGCAGTGCACGGCCGGCGGTGCCTGGGCCCTCGTCTGCGATGACGGACGAGTCGACCACCCTGCAGGTCATCTACTCCGACGGGTTGGCCCGCGTGTCGGTCTTCATCGAGCCGGTGCGGCCGGGGCGGCATGCGCGCAGCCTCGTCACGCAGATGGGTGCGACCCACGCGCTGCTGCAGAACCGGGACGATCGTTGGCGTCTGGTCTTGATGGGAGACGTCCCCGTCGCCACATTGAAACGGTTCGCGGCGGCGCTGCAGCGCGTCCCCTGAACGCGGCCGAAGCCGGTGCGGCGGCGTGCTTGCCGATAGAACCTTCGGCGAGCCCGCGGATCACACCGGGCATTGTTCTCAGTCTTTCCTGGAATGGAGATCGATGATGGTGACGAACCCCTCGACCTGGTGCGGCGCGGCTGCGCGATGGCAGGTCACGGTCCGCAAGCGTCTGATGCTTGCGCTGGCAGCAGGCGTGACGGCGCTCGCCCTGTGGCCCACGCAGCCGCAGGCGCAGACCTCCGCGCCGACGCCGACGATCGCCTTGCCCGACTTCACCGAACTTGTCGAGCGGGTCGGCCCGGCCGTCGTCAATATCCGTACGCTGGAGCGGCGCCAATCCGGCGCTTCGGGTCGCGCCGAGGTGGACCCGCGGATGGAGGAGTTCTTCCGTCGCTTCGGCATCCCGATGCCTGGTCAGCCGGGCCCGCGACAGGGCCCGCGCGACGACGGTGAGCCCCAGCAGCGCGGGGTGGGTTCGGGCTTCATCCTGACCGCCGATGGCTACGTCATGACCAACGCCCACGTCATCGACGGCGCGGACGAAGTGCTCGTCACCCTGACCGACAAGCGCGAGTACAAGGCGAAGATCATCGGCGCCGATCGGCGCACCGACGTCGCGGTCGTCAAGATCGACGCTGCCGGCCTGCCCACGGTCCGTATCGGCGATGTCAGCCGCCTGAAGGTCGGCGAGTGGGTGATGGCCATCGGATCGCCCTTCGGGCTGGAGAACACGGTGACGGCCGGCATCGTCAGTGCCAAGCAGCGCGACACCGGCGACTACCTGCCGTTCATCCAGACCGACGTGGCCATCAACCCGGGCAACTCGGGTGGGCCTTTGCTGAACCTGCGTGGCGAGGTGGTCGGCATCAACTCGCAGATCTACAGCCGGTCGGGTGGCTTCATGGGCATCAGCTTCGCGATCCCGATCGACGAGGCGATGCGCGTGTCCGACCAGTTGCGCACCAGCGGACGGGTCATCCGCGGACGCATCGGCGTGCAGATCGCACCTGTCACCAAGGAAGTCGCCGAGTCCATCGGCCTGGGCAAGCCGTCTGGCGCGCTGGTGCAGAGCGTGGAGTCCGGCGGCCCGGCCGACCGGGCGGGGGTCGAGGCGGGCGACATCATCACCCGTGTGGATGGCAAGGTGGTCGAAAAGGCGGGCGATCTTCCGCGCATCATCGGCTCGACCCGGCCCGGTACGCGGGCGAGTCTGGAGGTGTTCCGGCGCGGCAGCACCCGAGACCTCACGGTGACCGTGGGCGAGTTCGAGCCCGAGCGTCCGACGCGCCGCGCGCAGGCCGAGCCCGAGGCGGCGCCGGTGGTCAAGCAGGCACTGGGCATCACAGCTTCCGAGTTGAGCGATGCGCAGCGCCGTGAGCTCAAGGTCAAGGGCGGTGTGCGGGTTGACGCGGTCGAAGGGCCGGCCGCGCGTGCAGGCATGCGCGAGGGCGATGTCATCTTGTCGGTGGGCAACACCGAGGTGACCGACCTCGGGCAGTTCTCGGCCGCCGTGGCCAAGGTCGAGAACAACCGCGCCGTCAGCGTGCTGGTGCGGCGCGGCGAGTGGGTCAACTATCTGGTGATCCGCCCCGGACGCTGATAGCCGCGCGCACCGACACGGCTCACCGAGCCTCCTACAATCCGGCGGTTTGGCGGTCTTCGCTGCCGAACCCCCGGATGGACGGCGCGTCACTTTCAGGGCGCGCCTTTTTTTTGATCCATGGACCACATCCGCAACTTCTCCATCATCGCCCACATCGACCACGGCAAGAGCACGCTGGCCGATCGCATCATCCACCGTTGCGGCGGGCTGTCGGACCGCGAGATGGAGGCGCAGGTGCTCGATTCCATGGACATCGAGCGCGAGCGCGGGATCACCATCAAGGCGCAAACCGCCGCGCTGCGCTACACGGCGCGCGACGGGCGCACCTACAACCTCAATCTGATCGACACCCCTGGCCACGTCGACTTCAGCTACGAGGTCAGCCGCTCGCTGTCGGCTTGCGAGGGGGCGCTGCTCGTTGTCGATGCGAGCCAGGGCGTCGAGGCGCAGACGGTGGCCAACTGCTACACCGCCCTCGACCTCGGTGTCGAGGTCGTGCCGGTGCTCAACAAGATGGACCTGCCGCAGGCCGACCCGGCGCGCGCGCGGCAGGAGATCGAGGACGTCATCGGCATCGATGCGACCGACGCCATCCCGTGTTCTGCCAAGACCGGCGAAGGCATCGACGACATCCTCGAGGCGGTGATCCTGCGCATGCCCGCGCCGCGCGGTCAGCCCGACGGACCGCCCCGGGCGATGATCGTCGACAGTTGGTTCGACAACTATGTTGGCGTGGTGATGCTCGTGCGGGTGGTCGACGGCGCGCTGCGACGCGGCGACCGGGTGCGGATGATGGCCACGAACGCGATTCATCCCATCGAGCAGATGGGTGTGTTCACGCCCAAGTCCTCGCCACGCGACCAGTTGAACGCCGGCGAGGTGGGGTTCGTCATCACCGGCATCAAGGAGCTCAAGGCCGCCAAGGTCGGTGACACCATCACCCTCGAGAAGAAGCTGCCCAACAACGCCGGCCCGGCCAGCGAGCCGTTGCCCGGCTTCAAGGAGATCAAGCCGCAGGTCTTCGCCGGCCTGTACCCGACCGAGGCCAGCGAGTACGATGCCTTGCGCGACGCGCTGGAGAAGCTGCAGCTCAACGACAGTTCCCTGCGCTTCGAGCCCGAGGTCAGCCAGGCGCTGGGCTTCGGCTTCCGCTGCGGCTTCCTCGGCCTGCTGCACATGGAGATCGTGCAGGAACGCCTGGAGCGCGAGTTCGACCAGGACCTGATCACCACGGCGCCCAGCGTCGTCTACCAGGTCGAACTCGGTGACGGCACGGTCATCGAGGTCGAGAACCCGAGCAAGATGCCCGACCCGGGCCGCATCCGCGAGATCCGCGAGCCCATCGTCACCGTCCACCTGTACATGCCCCAGGAATATGTGGGCCCGGTGATGACGTTGGCCAATGTCAAGCGCGGCGCGCAGATCAACATGGCCTACCACGGGCGTCAGGTCATGCTGACCTACGAAATCCCGCTGGCCGAGATCGTGCTCGACTTCTTCGACAAGCTCAAGTCCATCTCGCGCGGCTATGCCTCGATGGACTACGAGTTCAAGGAGTACCGCGCCGCCGACGTCGTCAAGGTCGACATGCTGATCAACGGTGACCGCATCGACGCGCTCAGCCTGATCGTGCACCGCAGCCAGAGCCAGTACCGTGGCCGCGAGGTGGCGGCCAAGATGCGCGAGATCATCCCGCGCCAGATGTACGACGTGGCGATCCAGGCGGCCATCGGCGCCAACATCATCGCGCGCGAGAACATCAAGGCGCTGCGCAAGAACGTGCTGGCAAAATGCTACGGTGGCGACATCACCCGCAAGCGCAAGCTGCTGGAGAAGCAGAAGGCCGGCAAGAAGCGGATGAAGCAGATCGGCACCGTCGAGGTGCCGCAGGAAGCCTTCCTGGCCATCCTTCAGGTCGACGATTGACGGGAATCCCGATGAGTGCATTGACCGCGGTGCTCTACGCCGTGCTGGTGGTCTACCTGGGCGGCTGGTTCCTCGGCTTCTGGATCGGGAATTTCGCTCTCGTCCTGTTCGTGCTGTCTTCGGTCACCGGTGTGTTCTGGCTGGCCGAGCGTTTCCACTTCAGGCCCGCCCGGCTGCGTGCTGCCGCCGCGCTGGAGGCCCAGCACGCGCAGCGCCGCGCAGAGCTCACGCGGCTGGGCATCAGCCAGGTCGACGGCGACGTGGCACAGGCCCGTGCGGCGCTGCTCGCGCAGCCTTGGTGGCTGGACTGGACGGCCGGGTTGTTCCCGGTGATCGCTGCGGTCTTCCTGCTGCGCTCCTTCGCCTTCGAGCCTTTCAAGATCCCTTCCGGCTCGATGGTGCCGACGTTGCTCGTGGGCGACCTCATCCTCGTGAACAAGTACCACTACGGCATACGCCTGCCGGTGCTGAACACCAAGGTGATCGCCAACAACGACCCGGCGCGCGGCGACGTCGTCGTCTTCCGCTACCCACCCGACCCTCGACTGGACTACATCAAACGGGTCGTCGGGGTGCCTGGCGATGAGGTCGCCTACCTCAACCAGCGTCTGACGGTCAACGGTCAGCCGGTGCCGCTGCAGTCGCTGGGCGAGTTCTACGACGAGGACAGCCTGCGTTACGCGCCGCAGTATTCGGAGAAGCTCGGCGAGGTCGAGCACCGCATCCTGGTCGATCCTCGCCGGCCGTCCTACTTCGGCAGCGGCACGCCTTCGTTCCCGCAGGGCCAGGGGTGCCGTTATGTCGTCGAGGGCATGGTGTGCAAGGTGCCCGAGGGACATTATTTCGTGATGGGCGACAACCGCGACAACTCCCAGGATTCGCGCTACTGGGGGTTCGTGCCCGATGCCAACCTCGTCGGTCGCGCCTTCTTCATCTGGATGAATTTCGGTGCGCCCGGGCGCATCGGCGGGTTCAACTGAGCCGATGCGCGCGAGCGTGGTCCCGGCCAGGTCCCGGCGCGGCTGATGCCTCCCGCCTTGCACGCCCTGCAGGTCCGCATCGGACATCACTTCTCGCAGCCTGGGCTGCTGCAGCGTGCCCTCACGCACCGCAGTTTCGGCGCCGACCACAACGAGCGCCTGGAATTCCTGGGCGATGCGGTGCTGAACCTGGCGATTTCCCAGATGCTGTTCGAGCGCTTCGGGCGCTCCGACGAAGGCGACCTGACCCGTGTGCGCGCGTGGTTGGTGCGCGAGGACAGCCTGCACAGGGTGGCTGCAGCGATCGGGCTGTCGCCCTTGCTGCGCATGTCCGATGGCGAGGCGCGGGCCGGTGGTGCGCAACGCCCTGCGATGCTGGCCGACGCACTGGAGGCGCTCATCGGTGCCGTGCACCTGGATGCGGGTTTCGCAGCGGCGCTGGCCTTGGTGCGTGGACTCTTCGGCCCGCAGATCGAGCAGGGCGACGTCGGGCAGTGGGCCAAGGATCCGAAGACCGCCTTGCAGGAGCGTCTGCAGGCCCGAAAGATGGCTGTGCCCGTCTATCGCATCCGCGCCACGCGGGGACAGGCGCACGCCCAGACCTTCGAGGTCGAATGCGAGATCCCTGCGCTGGGCCTGCTGGAGGTGGCGGAGGGGCGGTCCCGCCGAGCCGGCGAACAGGCGGCGGCGCAGCGCGTGCTGGAGCGGCTCGATGCCGAACGCCATGGAGTCTGAACCGATGAGCCGAGCCGTCCCCGCCGATGCGGAAGCAGATACAGATGCGGATGTGCATGCCGCCGCCCCGACCGATGTCGCCGCGCACACCGCCGCACCGGCCGATGTCGATGACGCGCGCGCGGTCATTTCCTCAGAGTCGCCACAGCGCTGCGGTCTGGTGGCCATCGTCGGCCGTCCCAACGTCGGCAAGAGCACCTTGTTGAACGCGCTGGTCGGCCAGAAGATCAGCATCACCTCCCGCAAGGCCCAGACCACACGCCACCGCATCACCGGCATCCGCACCGTCGGCGCGAGCCAGTTCGTCTTCGTCGACACGCCAGGCTTCCAGACGCGCCACGCGGCGGCGCTGAACCGTACCTTGAACCGCACCGTGCTGGCGTCGATCGGCGATGTCGACGTGGTGCTGTTCGTCGTCGAGGCCGGCCGTTTCGGGCTGGAGGACGCCAAGGTGCTGTCGCTGATGCCTGAAGGCAAGCCCGTGCTGCTGGTGGCCAACAAGCTCGACACGCTCGCGCGCCGCCACGACGTGCTGCCCTGGCTGCGCAGCATGCAGGAGCGCCATGCCTTTGCCGAGTACGTGCCGATGTCGGCGCGCCGCGCCGCCGACGTCGATCGTCTGCTCGACGTCGTCTCGCCCTACCTGCCGCAGCAGCCCTGGCTGCACGATCCCGACGCCCTGACCGACCGCAGCGAACGCTTTCTCGCCAGCGAGATCGTGCGCGAGAAGCTCTTCCGATTGACGGGTGACGAACTGCCCTACACCTCGACGGTGGTGATCGACACGTTCGAGGAGGAAGGCGCCTTGCGGCGCATCTCGGCCACGATCGTGGTCGAGCGCGACGCGCACAAGGGCATGGTGATCGGCGAGGGCGGCGAGCGCCTGAAGCGCATCGGCACCGAGGCCCGACACGAGCTGCAGACGCTGCTGGACGCCCGGGTGCACCTGGAGTTGTGGGTCAAGGTGCGCAGCGGCTGGGCCGACGACGAACGGCATCTGCGCAGCTACGGCTACGAATGACCATGCGTCGCCGCTGGCCGACGGCTGCCCGGGCGGCTCCGATGGGCCGGCTGACCAGGCCTGCGCTGTCGTGAAGGCCGGTGCCTCTGTCGCGTCAGCCGCGCCCGCCCGGCGCGCCGCGCCGATGCTGTCGGCCTACGTGCTGCACAGCTACGACTGGAGTGAATCCAGCCTGATCCTGGATCTGTTCACGCGGGAGCGGGGGCGTCTGGCGGTGGCCGCCAAGGGAGCCAAGCGCCCGTACTCCCAGTTCCGATCCGTGCTGCTGCCTTTCCAGAGGATCGCGGTATCGCTGGGCCGGGCGCCGGCCGACGACAGTGCCGAGGTGTTGACACTGCGCGGTGCGGAATGGGTCGGCGGGGGCCCGATCCTGACGGGCGCGGCGCTGTTCGCGGGCTTCTATCTCAACGAGTTGCTGCTGAAGATGCTGCCCCGGCAGGATCCTTCCCCAGCGCTGTTCGATGCCTATGTGGCGGCCCTGCCGTGGCTGGTGCGGGGAGACGACATCCAGGCGCAGGCCGGCCTGCGTGCCTTCGAACTGCGCCTGCTGCGCGAGGCCGGCGTGCTGCCCCAGCTGTCCGTGGTCACCACGACGCAGCAGGCCCTGCGGGAGGGCGCCCGCTACGCGCTCAACGCATCCTCAGGCGTCGTGCCGGCAGCCGCAGGGGCCGAGCACGCCGTCGACGGCGCCGTCCTGCAGGCGCTGGAAGCCGCTCTGGCGCCCGAGGCCCACACCGACGCCTTGCCGCGTCTGTGCCTGGAGGCCGTGGCACCGCTGCGTGCCATGCTGCGGCCCTTGCTGCAGCACCACCTGGGCACGCCGGTGCTGCGCACACGGCAGGTGGTCCAGGGCGTGCAGCGTCTGGCCGAGCCGATACACTCGGCCCGGCACGCGGCGCCATCCGAGGCCGTCCCGGCTGTGGCCGGCGACGGGGCCGGTGCCGGCAGGCATCGGGGGGGCACACGCGGTCCATCTTCGGATCCCAGGCCATGAATCCCCTTGTTGCGCCAGAGGCCGGTCACCGCCGCGCCCATGGCGGTGTCACCGCCCTGTCGGTGAATGTCAATCGCATCGCGCTGCTGCGCAATTCCCGCCCGGTGGGCATCCCCGACGTGGTGCGACTGTCCACCCAGGCCTTGCAGGCCGGTGCAGACGGCATCACCGTGCATCCGCGACCGGATGCGCGCCACATCACCTCGCGCGACGTGCGCGACCTGGCCGCCTTGCTGGCGCAATGGCCTCTGGCGGAATACAACATCGAGGGCAACCCCTTCCACAACCTGATGCCGTTGGTGCGTGAGGTGCGGCCGCAGCAGGCCACTTTCGTGCCCGACAGCGTCGAGCAGGCGACGTCCGATCACGGCTGGGATCTGCCGCGAGACGGGGCCAGGCTGCGTCCTCTCATCGAGGAACTCCATGCGCTGGGGGTGCGTGTGAGTCTGTTCATGGACCCGGATCCAGCCGCCATGGCGATGGCGCGAGCGCTCGGCGCCGACCGCGTCGAGCTCTACACGGAGGCCTATGCGCGCGCGCACGGCCGCCCCGAAGGCGCCGCCCTGCTCGAGCGTTACGCCCAGGCGGCGCAGGCCGCACACGCGGTCGGCCTCGGGGTGAACGCCGGCCACGACCTGAACCGCGACAACCTCGGCGATTTCCTGCGCGCGGTGCCCGATGTGGCCGAGGTCTCGATCGGCCACGCGATTGCCGCCGACGCACTCGAACTCGGCATGGCCGAGACCGTGCGCGCCTACCAGCGCTGCATCCGTCAGGCCCAGGGCGCCCGGTGATCTTCGGCGTCGGCACCGACCTGTGCGACATCCGTCGCATCGAGCAGGCGCTGGCGCGCCGGGGCGAGCGCTTCGCCCAGAAGGTGCTGGGCCCGCAGGAAATCGGGGTCTTCCGCGCGAGGCACAAGGCGGTGCCTGCGCGCGGTGTGCGCTACCTGGCGACCCGATTCGCTGCGAAGGAGGCCTTTTCGAAGGCGATCGGCCTGGGCATGCGCATGCCCATGACCTGGTGCGCCTGCGAGGTGGTCAACGCCTCCGGCGGCAAGCCGCAGATCGCCCTGCACGGCGCACTGCGCACCTGGTTCGAGCAGCAGCGCCTGCGCGCGCACGTGAGCCTGACCGACGAACTCGACCACGCGATGGCCTTCGTCGTGGTCGAGACGCTCGATTGACTCCCCTCGGTCGCCGTCTCGGTGACTTTCATCTGCCATGTCCGAACTTGCACACCGTCCCGTGGTCCTCGATGTCGCCGGCACGGCGCTCGGCGCCGACGACCGCCGCCGCCTGCAGCATCCGCTGACCGGTGGCCTGATCCTGTTTCGCCGCAACTGGGTCGATCGGGCGCAGTTGACGGCGCTGGTGGCCGAGGCCAAGGCCTTGCGTCCGGACCTGCTGGTGTGCGTCGACCACGAGGGCGGTCGGGTGCAGCGTTTTCGCACCGATGGCTACACCCACCTGCCGCCGATGCGAGCGCTGGGTGAGCGCTGGATGTCCGATGCGATGGCCGCCACCGACGCCGCTGCGGCGGCCGGGTACGTGCTGGCCAGCGAACTGCGCGCCTGCGGCGTGGACTTGAGCTTCGCGCCCGTGCTCGACCTCGATCATGGCCCGAGCACGGTGATCGGCGACCGCGCCTTCCACCGCGATGCGCGAGTGGTGACGATGCTGGCCCGCGCGGTGATGCACGGCATGCTGCGCGCCGGCATGGCGCATTGCGCCAAGCACTTCCCCGGGCACGGTGCGGTGGCGGCGGACAGCCATGTGGCCGTGCCGGTGGACCGTCGGACGCTGAAGACCTTGCTGGCCGACGACGCGCAGCCCTATGGCTGGCTGTCGTCGAGCCTGATGGCGGTGATGCCGGCGCACGTGGTGTACACGCGCGTCGATCGGCGTCCGGCAGGCTTTTCGTCCCGATGGCTGCAGGACATCCTGCGTGGGCGCCTGGGCTTCACCGGCGCGATCTTCAGCGACGACCTGGGCATGGAGGCCGCCTGCATCGTCGAGGGTCGACGCGTGGCGCGATACGACGCAGCCCTGCTCGCGTTGCAGGCCGGTTGCGACATGGTGCTGCTGTGCAACCAGTCCGAGGTGGACGACGGTCGCGAACTCGACACCTTCCTCGAGGCCTTGGACGCGGCGCAGGCGCAGGGGCGCTGGGCGCCAGACCCAGGCAGCGATGCACGGCGCCTGGCCCTGCTGCCGCAGTCCCCGCCGCTGGATTGGGACGCGCTGATGTACGACCCGATCTATCGGCGCGCACTCGACCTGCTGCCCTGAGCCTGCGAGCCCGCGCGGCCCTGACCGCGTTGCCGCGGTCAAGGGGGGGTGACCGCGGCTGTCAGCCCTGCGCGACCTCGAAGGGCAGCCGCATCTGCGACAGATCCTGGCGCGTCTCGACCAGGATCAGCGGGCCCTCGTCGATGACCACTGCCGGCCGCCGCTCACGCGGCACATGCACGGGCGCCGGTTGGGCCGCGATCGCTGCCTGTGCGGCGGCGATCTTCTCAGGGTCGGAGTGTGCCCAGTGCAAGCCGGCCTGCTCGGCCAGTTGCTGCAACGCCTCCAGCGGCAACACGTAGGGCTCGACCCGCGCCATGGCCTGCACCTGCGCGCTCCCGCCGGTACGGCCTGCTGCGGGCGCTTCGAGCGGCACTGCCGGCACTGTCGCATCCGCCGGGGCACCGTCGGCCGGTGCAGCCGCCCCTTCGGCCGTCGAGGTTTCGCCTGCGTCGGCGATCACCACCTGGTCGGCGGCTGCCGGTTCTGCACCCGATGAACGGTCGCTGCGGGTGCGGTCACGCCCCCGACCGCGACGCCGCCCGCCTTCGGCGACGCCTTCCTGCGGCGGCTCGCCCAGCGAGGTGGCCTGCGCGACGCCCGACGATGTGTCCTCCGGGCGAGCCGTGTCGGTCGGCTGTGCAGCGATGTCGCCGCTCATGTCGGACACCGACCGGGCCTCGGCCTCTGCCGGCGCTGCCACGCCGTCCTGTTCGCCGCCTTGGCCTGCGGCCACGGCCTCGCTGCGGTCACGGGCCCCACGGCTGCCGCGCCGCCGACGCCGCCGGCCCTCGCGATCGCTGTCGGTGTCGGCGTCGCCGCGCAGCACGTCGGTCTCGACCGGCGCTG
>JBMTXX010000077.1:0-14546 GCA_049453935.1 Rubrivivax sp. | reverse complement strand
GCATCGGCCTTGTTCCACACATCGATCACCGCCACGCCCGCCGGCAGGCGCGCGGCGATGTCGCGCTCGGCGGCGTCGTAGGCCGCGTCGCGGCCGGCGCGTTGCAGGTCGTGGACGAAGAGCACGCAGTCGGCGCCGGCGATCGCGCCCCAGCTGCGGCCGATGCCGATGCGTTCCACCTCGTCGGCGGCCTGGTCGTCGTGGCGCAGACCGGCGGTGTCGGTGATGTGCAGCGGGACGCCCTCGACCTGGATCGCTTCGCTGACGCGGTCGCGAGTGGTGCCGGGGATGGGCGTGACGATGGCCAGCTCGGCGCCGGCCAGCGCGTTCAGCAGGCTGCTCTTGCCGACATTGGGCTGGCCGGCGATGACCACGCGCAGCCCCTCGCGCAGCAGCGCGCCCTGGCGCGCGCCGTCCAGCACCGCGCGCAGCGCGGCGTCGATGGCGCGCAGCTGGCCGCGTGCGTCGGCCTGCTCGAGGAAGTCGATCTCCTCCTCCGGGAAATCGAGCGTGGCCTCCACCAGCGTGCGCAGCGTGACGACGCGCTGCGCCAGCGCGTCCACACGGCGCGAGAAATCGCCCTCGACGGCGCGCGCGGCCGAGCGCGCCGCGGCCTCCGTACTGGCGTCGATCAGGTCGGCCACGGCCTCGGCCTGGGCCAGGTCGAGCTTGTCGTTGAGGAAGGCGCGCTCGGTGAACTCGCCCGGCTGGGCCAGCCGCGCGCCGGGCAGGGCCTGCAGGCAGCGCGCCAGCAGCAGCTGCAGCAGCACCGGCCCGCCGTGGGCCTGCAGCTCGAGCACGTCCTCGCCGGTGTAGGAGTGCGGCGCCGGGAAGTGCAGCGCCAGCCCGCGGTCCAGCGCCTGGCCGTCGGCGCCCAGGAAGGGCAGCAACGTGGCCTGGCGCGGCGCCAGCGCACGGCCGCAGACGGCGGCGATCAGCGCCGAGAGATCACGCCCCGAGGCGCGCACGATGCCCACCGCGCCGCGCCCGGGGGCGGTGGCGATGGCGACGATGGAGTCGCCGCGTCGGGCCAGGGACGCATCGTTCATGAAGCCGTCCTCACAGGTGTGCAGCCGGCGCGATCCATTCGGCACACCCCTGTCACCCTCTTGATGCGCAGCCGGTGCAAGCTGTTCGGCCAGCACCGGCAAAGCGTCGTCCTCGGTCAGGTCACTTCAAGCCGAACTGCCGGTTGATGTACCACTGCTGCGCGATCGACAGGATGTTGTTCGTCAGCCAGTAGAGCACCAGACCCGAAGGGAAGAAGAAGAACATGAAGGAGAAGGCGATGGGCATCATCCACATCAGCCGGGCCTGCATCGGATCGGGTGGCCGCGGGTTCAGCCAGGTCTGCAACAGGCTGGACGCTGTCATCAGGATGGGCAGCAGGCCGATGGGCAGGTTGATCCAGGGCACCACGCCGAACAAGGTGTCTGGCTGCGCGAGATCGCTGATGTACAGCCAGGACGAATTGCGCATCTCCACACTGGACAGCAGCACCCAGTACAGCGCGATGAAGAACGGCATCTGCGCGACGATGGGCAAGCAGCCGCCCAACGGGTTGACCTTCTCCTCACGGTAGATGCGCATCATCTCCTGCTGCATCTGCTGCGGCTTGTCCTTGTAGCGCTCGCGCATCTCCATGATGCGCGGATTGACCGCCTTCATCTTGGCCATGGAGCGGTAAGCGCTGGCGTTCAGCCAGTAGAAGGCGGCCTTGAGCAGCACGACCAGCGCGACGATGGCCCAGCCCCAGTTGCCGATCAGCGAGTGCAACTGGTCCAGCAGCCAGAACAGCGGCTTGGCCAGGATGGTGAACCAGCCGTAATCCTTGACCAGCTCCAGTCCGGGCTCCAGAGCCTGCAGCTTCTTCTCCTCTTGCGGGCCGGCGAACAAGCGTGCGTCGAAGCGCTTGCTCGCCCCAGGCGCGACCTCGCCCAGCGGCACGACCATGGCCACCGAGTAATGGTTGTCGGCCACCTTGGCGGTGCGGAACTCGCGCTGCGTCCCCGCCGGCAGCAACCAGGCCGAGGCGAAGTAGTGCTGAACCATCGCGATCCAGCCGTTGTCGGCCGAACGGTCGTGCGAGGCCTTGCCCTTGTCGATGTCGGAGAAGTCGACCTTGGTGAATTTGTTGGCGTCGGTGTAGACGGCCGGGCCGGTGAAGGTGAAATAGAACGACGATTCACCTTCGGGTGGGTTGCCGTCGCGCGCAAGTTGCAGGTACAGCTGGGGGTTCACCGGCGTGGACCCCTCGTTGACGACCTCGTGGCTGACGCCCACGACGTAATCCCCACGCTGGAAGGTGTAGGTCTTCACCAGGCGGCGGCCATCGACCGGCTCGCTCTCGAAACGCACCTCGACCTGCTGTTTGCCCTCGGCCAGCGAGGTCTCCTTGCTGACCAGACGCATCGGGCTGAGGTGATTCGGCAGACTGACACCCGCTTCGGCCGTGATCAGGCCGGTCTGGGCCAGGTACAGGCGCGACGCGCTCTGATCGAACAGCACGACCTTGCGCGACTCATCGGCCTGATCGGTGTAATTCAGCAGCTCCAACCGGACCAGCGTGGCGCCCAGGGTGTCGAAAGACGCGCGAAGGACGTCGGTGGTGACGACCACGGGCTCGCGACCCGGGGCTGGCGCCGGGGCCGCGGCGGGTGCTCCGGGCACGGCCTGTGCCGTGCCGGCAGCCACAGGCACGCCAGGCGTCGATGCCGTGGCAGCAGGCGCGGGCAGGGCTGCCGGCGCAGCGCCCGGGGTTGGCGGCGCCGATGCCGCGGCTTGGGGAGCCGGGCCACCGAACATCGAAGGCTGGCCGTTGTGCTTGTTCCAGGCGTCCCAGATCAGCACCAGCGACATCGTGAACACCACCCACAGCAGGGTGCGGCGCATGTCGGTCATCGTTCGTATTCCTGAACAGTGGTTGCGGACGCCCTGGGATCGGGCGCGGTCGCAGTATCGGACCCGTGTGTGTCGAATGGGCCCTTGCGGATATCCGACCCTCTTGCATCACTCGCACCCAAGCCCAGGCGCCCAAAAAGACCTGGCAGTCGCTCAGGGACTTCGTCGCATCCTCCGTCGCACCAGGGGTGGCATCGCAGGATGCGCCAGGTAGCCAGCGTCGCGCCAGCCACTGCGCCATGGCGTTCCAACGCGGTCAGGGCGTACTGCGAGCAGGTGGGCTCGAAGCGGCAGGCATTGCCCAGCGAGGGCTTGAGGAGCAGCCGATAGGCTTTGACGCCGGCGATCAAGACACGCCGAGGCACTTGCACACAGGCAAGGACCAGACGCTGACCCATGGGATGGCTGTTCACGTGGCGCGGGTCAGCAGCATGTCGAGTTCAGACCTGACGGCCGACCGCAACGCTTCGGAAGCGGCCGAGATGTAGCCATCGCGGTCGAACCCCGAACGCAGGCGCACGACCCAGTGGCCCGCCGCCATGCGCGCCCGATGTCGGCGCACAGCGGCATGGATCTGCCGCCGAAGCAGGTTGCGTGTGACCGCGCGGCGCGCGTGTCGCTTCGGTACCACACACCCGACGCAGACTTTGCCGGACGACTTGTCCACAGAGGCTGTCAGCTTCGGTGGAGCACCTGTGGACAACTTGGCCACGTCAGCTTCGTCACTGCGCTGTGCCGACACGACTGCACCTGTGATCGCCACGCAGGCGGCCGGCTCGGCGAGGTGATGCACGATGAAGTGCGCCGTTCGGGCGCTCGGCCGGACCGCCAGCAGGCGCTCGAAATCTTCGCGCCGGGTCAGGCGGCCGGTAGTGAACATGCTGGGATGGCCGCCCTGAGGGTCGTCGCAGCCAGACGGTCCCGGCTGGCTTGCCAGCCCGGCGCTCAGACAGCCAGACGCTTGCGACCCTTGGCCCGGCGGGCGTTGATCACGGCGCGTCCGCCACGGGTCTTCATGCGAACCAGGAAACCGTGCGTGCGTGCGCGGCGGGTCTTGGACGGCTGGTAGGTACGCTTCATGGCCATGATGTGTCCTCGGCGCGGCGTTGAGGGTAGAGGAAAATTTTTGCGGAACCCGCGATCATACCCAACCATCCCGGCCCGCGGAAGACTGCGGCGCAACGATAGGGGTTTGCAGGGCATTGACGGGAAGGCCGGAATTGTGGATAACTACGGCTTGCAGACATCTTCCGGGCAAGCGGATCCCACCGCTGCCAGCCACTTTTCCACAATGACCGAAGACCTCTGGACGCTGGGCTGTGCACGCCTGGCCGCCGAACTGCCCGAGCAGCAGTTCAATACCTGGATCCGTCCGCTGCCCGCACCGGTGATCGACCACCGCGACGAAGCCGCCGAGACGGTGGTGGAACTGCGGGTGCCCAACCGTTTCAAGCTCGACTGGATCCGCACGCAATACGCCACACGGATACAGACCCTGCTCAGCGAGATCGCCGGGCGCCCGGTGCGGCTGGAGATCGGTCTGAACACACGTGATGCGGCGCCGGCGCCACGTCGCCCGCCCTCGGCAGACCGTCCATCGCCGAGCGATGGCTCGGACGCCGAGTCCCCCGCCCAGCCCTACCCCATCGGCGGGACAGGACGGGCATCCTCCGTGGCTCGCACGCCTGCCGCGGCATCCAGCCCTGCGCCAGCGTCGCCCACGCATCGGCTCAACACCTCGCTGACTTTCGACAACCTCGTCCCCGGCCGGGCCAACCAGATGGCCAGGACGGCCGCCTTGCACGTGGCTGGCGCTCCCGGGGCGATGTACAACCCGCTGTTCATCTACGGCGGCGTCGGTCTGGGCAAGACCCACCTGGTGCATGCGGTGGGCAATGCGCTGCTGCACGACCGTGCCACGGCCCGTGTGCTGTACCTGCATGCCGAGCAGTTCATCAGCGATGTGGTCAAGAACTACCAGCGCAAGACCTTCGACGAGCTGAAGGCCAAGTACCACTCGCTCGACCTGCTGCTGATCGACGACGTGCAGTTCTTCGCCGGCAAGGAGCGCACCCAGGAGGAGTTCTTCAACACCTTCGAAGCCCTGCTGGCCAAGCGTTCGCACATCATCATGACGAGCGACACCTATCCCAAGGGTCTGGCCGACATCGATGAACGCCTGACGTCGCGCTTCGACTCCGGCCTGACCGTGGCCATCGAGCCGCCGGAGCTCGAGATGCGCGTGGCCATCCTCATCAAGAAGGCCCATCTCGAGGGCACCCACATGCCCGAGGACGTGGCCTTCTTCATCGCCAAGAACGTGCGCGCAAACGTGCGTGAACTCGAAGGTGCCCTGCGCAAGGTGCTGGCCTACGCTCGTTTCAGCCACAAGGACATCCAGATCGCGCTGGCGCGCGAGGCCCTGCGCGACCTGCTGTCGATCCAGAACCGTCAGATCTCGGTGGAGAACATCCAGAAGACGGTGGCCGACTTCTACAAGATCAAGGTGGCGGACATGTACAGCAAGAAGCGGCCGGCGAGCATCGCCCATCCCCGACAGGTTGCGATGTACCTGTCCAAGGAGCTGACCAAGAAGAGCCTGCCCGAGATCGGCGAGCTCTTCGGGGGTCGCGACCACACCACGGTGTTGCACGCCGTGCGCAAGGTCTCAGCCGACCGCGGCAAGAATACCGAGCTGAATCAGCAACTTCACGTCCTCGAGCAGACGCTCAAGGGCTGACACTGTCGACGCGGGAAACACCCGCCGCAACCAGACCGCGCCAGCGTCCACCCGGGCTGGGACCTTCCTGTTGACAAGTCTGGGACAAGTCGTCGGTTGTCCACAGCCCCACCGTCGCAGACCATCTTGTCCCCAAAACCGCTGGCCGTCGTACCGGGCCGTATCCACAGCCTTCGGACCGATTTAAGCCCATGAAAAATCAGCGAAAATCAGGATGTCCACAGCCCGGACGGCTGCCTACTACCACGACTACCTTCAAAACAAAGCATTGATCATGATCGTCTTCAAGGCAGCCCAGGGGCAAGTGCTTGCTGCGATGCAGTCCGTTGCAGGCATCGTCGAGAGGCGTCACACGATGCCGGTGTTGGCCAACATCCTGATGCGCAAGCACGGCAACATCCTCGAACTGATCTCCAGCGATCTGGAGATCCAGATCCGCACCGCGCTGGATCTCGGCGGCGACGAAGGCGACATCAGCACCACCGTGGGCGCGCGCAAGCTCATCGACATCCTGCGGTCCTTGCCGTCGGATCAGACGGTGTCGCTGACGGAATCGGGCAGCCGTCTGACGCTGCAGGCCGGCAAGAGCCGCTTCATGCTGCAGACGCTGCCTGCCGAGGACTTCCCTCTGGTCAAAGACGCGGTCGAGTTCGGGCCGGTGTTCTCGATCCCGCAGAAGACCCTGCGCGAGCTGATCGGTCAGGTGCATTTCGCGATGGCGGTCCAGGACATCCGCTACTACCTCAACGGCATCCTGTTCATCGCCGAGGGCCGCACGCTGACGCTCGTGGCCACCGACGGCCACCGTCTGGCGCTGGCACAGTCGGCACTCGAAACCGAGGTCCCTCAGCGTCAGGAGGTGATCCTGCCGCGCAAGACCGTGCTCGAACTTCAGCGCCTGCTGAAGGACGAGGACAGCCCGATCGAAATGAAGTTTGCCCACAACCAGGCGCGTTTTGCCTTCGGTGGCCTGGATTTCGTGACCAAGCTGGTCGAGGGCAAGTTCCCCGACTACAACCGCGTCATCCCGAAGAGCCATCGCAACCGCGTCACGCTCGGGCGCGCGCCGTTGCTGGCCAGCCTGCAGCGTGCGGCCATCCTGACGAGCGACAAGTTCAAGGGCGTGCGCATCGATCTCGAGCCCGGCGCGCTGCGCATCGGCTCCAGCAACGCCGAGCAGGAAGAAGCACGTGAGGAACTCGAGGTCGACTATGAGGGCGATGTCATCGACATCGGCTTCAACGTCACCTACCTGATCGACGTCCTGTCGAACATGAGCGCAGAGATGGTCACGCTCGAACTGCAGGACGGCAACGCCAGCGCACTGCTGACCTCCCCGGGTCAGCCAGGGTTCAAGTACGTGGTGATGCCGATGCGCATCTGAGACAGGCCATCTCCTGCAAGAGGCCGAGTGCCCAGCGCGTGTGCGTCGTCATCCGGCGATCCTGCCGGGTGGCTGCACCCCAGCGTGAATACCAGGTCGACAGTCGGGGCCCTTCACGGCCCCGCAGAAAGCATCCATGAGTGACGACAAGGCCCCTGCGGGCGACACCAGCTATGGCGAATCCAGCATCCAGATCCTCGAGGGTCTGGAGGCGGTGCGCAAGCGCCCGGGCATGTACATCGGCGACACCTCCGACGGGACCGGCCTGCATCACCTGGTGTTCGAGGTCGTCGACAACTCGATCGACGAGTCGCTGGCCGGGCACTGTGACGACATCGTCGTCACCATCCACAGCGACAACTCGATCAGCGTCACCGACAACGGCCGTGGCATCCCCACGGGCGTGAAGATGGACGACAAGCACGAGCCGCGTCGATCGGCGGCCGAGATCGCACTGACCGAGTTGCACGCCGGGGGCAAGTTCAACCAGAACAGCTACAAGGTCTCGGGCGGTCTGCACGGCGTGGGGGTGAGCTGCGTCAACGCCCTGAGCCGCTGGCTGCGCCTGACGGTGCGGCGCGACGGCAAGGTGCACTACATCGAGTTCAAGCGCGGCGTGCCCCAGGACCGTGTGCTCGAGCAGCGTGACGGCGTCGAGGTGAGCCCCATGCGCATCACCGGCGAGACCGACAAGCGCGGCACCGAGGTGCACTTCCTGCCCGACGACGAGATCTTCCAGCAGAACGCCGATTTCCACTACGAGATCCTGGCCAAGCGCCTGCGCGAGCTGAGCTTTCTGAACAACGGCGTGCGCATTCGGCTGGTCGACGAACGGCACAACAAGCAGGACGACTTCGCCTATGCCGGCGGCGTGCGCGGCTTCGTCGAGTTCATCAACCAGGGCAAGAAGACGCTGCATCCGAACATCTTCCATGCCGTGGGCAGCAAGATGAGCGAGCAGAACACCGAGATCGGTGTCGAGGTCTCGATGCAGTGGAACGACGGCTACAGCGAGAACGTGCTGTGCTTCACCAACAACATCCCGCAGCGTGACGGTGGCACCCACCTGACCGGTCTGCGCGCTGCGATGACGCGGGTGATCAACAAGTACATCGACGACAACGAGCTGGCCAAGAAGGCCAAGGTCGAGGTCAGCGGCGACGACATGCGCGAGGGCCTGGCCTGCGTCATCAGCGTCAAGGTGCCCGAGCCCAAGTTCAGCAGCCAGACCAAGGACAAGCTGGTCTCGAGCGAGGTGCGCGGCCCGGTCGAGGAGATCGTCGCCGCCAAGCTGGGCGAGTGGCTGCTCGAGAGTCCCAACGACGCCAAGATCGTCTGCGGCAAGATCGTCGAGGCTGCCCGCGCCCGTGAAGCCGCCCGCAAGGCACGCGAGATGACGCGCCGCAAAGGCGTGCTCGACGGCCTGGGCCTGCCGGGCAAGCTGGCCGACTGCCAGGAGAAGGACCCCGCACTGTGCGAGATCTACATCGTCGAGGGGGACTCCGCCGGCGGCAGCGCCAAGCAGGGCCGGGACCGGAAGTTCCAGGCCATCCTGCCGCTGCGCGGCAAGATCCTCAACGTCGAGAAGGCGCGGTACGAGAAGCTGCTGACCAGCAACGAGATCCTCACGCTGATCACCGCGCTGGGCACCGGCATCGGTAAGGGCATGGGTGGCGACGACTTCAACGTCGACAAGCTGCGCTACCACCGCATCATCGTCATGACCGACGCCGACGTCGACGGCGCCCACATCCGCACGCTGCTGCTGACCTTCTTCTACCGTCAGATGCCGGAGCTGGTCGAGCGCGGGCACATCTACATCGCGCAGCCGCCGTTGTACAAGGTCAAGCACGGCAAACACGAGCAGTATCTGAAGGACGCTCACGAGCTCGACGGCTATCTGATGAAGGTGGCTTTGGATGGAGCTGTGGTGTTGCCGGAGGGCACGGGTGAGGGCCGGCCCGCCATTGCCGGCAGCGCGCTGGAAGAACTGGCGCGCCAGTACGTGCTGGCCACCGCCGTGATCGATCGGCTGTCGAACTGGATGGACGTGGAAGCGTTGCGTGCGCTCAGCGACGGCCTGACGCTGAACCTCGACACCACAGCCGATGCACAGGGCAGCGCCGATGCCCTCCAGGAGGCGCTGCGCACCATGGGCAGCACCGCCGAGGTCGCCCCCGAGTACGACGCCCGCACCGACAAGCACTACTTGCGTGTCAGCCGCCGCCACCACGGCAACGTCAAGAGCAGTGTCATCACCGCCGACTTCGTGCACGGGGCCGACTACGAGGTGCTGGCCACCGCCGGTCGCACCTTCAAGGGCTTGCTCGGTGCCGACGCCGTGGTGCGCCGCGGCGAGGGCGAGCGCCAGAAGGAGCACAAGGTCGGCGACTTCCGCGCCGCGATGGCCTGGCTGATGGCGCAGGCCGAGTCCAGCGTCGGCCGGCAGCGCTACAAGGGGCTGGGCGAGATGAACCCCGAGCAGTTGTGGGAGACGACGATGGACCCCACCGTGCGCCGCCTGCTGCGCGTGCAGATCGACGACGCCATCGAAGCCGACCGCGTCTTCACGATGCTGATGGGCGACGAGGTGGAACCCCGGCGCGACTTCATCGAGAGCAATGCGCTGAGGGCGGCGAACATCGACGTGTGATCGATCCGACCGGGCGCACGCAACGGGGCCCGCGCGGTCGAGTTCAGCGAGGTCCGTTCCTGCTCGACAGGCGGCGTGGCAGAGGGCCGGTCGGCCTCACCGCATACGTGCATCGATCTCGACCCGGCTGGCCATGGCCGCTGCCGTCCCCGGCCGGGTCACGGCAATGCCTGAGGCCGCCACTGCAAAACGGACGGCCTGCACCGGCGTCGCACCTTCGGTCAGGGCGACGGCGTAGGCGCCGTTGAACGCGTCCCCGGCACCGGTGGTGTCGACCACTGTGCCCGCGGCCTGCGCGGGGACGTGGACCGCCTGTTCACCATCCAGCACAAAGGCCCCTCGTGCGCCCAGCGTGATCACGACACAGCCCGCGCCGCGCTGTCGCAACACGGCGGCAGCGCGGGCGGCATCGGCGACTTCCTGGATCTCGATGCCTGTCAGCGCCTGGGCCTCGGTTTCATTGGGTGTGAGGTGATCGCACAGTGCGAGCAACCCGTCCGGCAGACCCCCGGCGGGGGCGGGAGCAGGGTTCAGCACCGTGGTCACCCCATGGCGACGGGCCGCACGCAGACCTGCCTCGACCGCTTGCAGCGGTTGCTCGAGCTGGGTCATGAACAATCCTGCCTCGCGCAGCGACGGGTCGGCAGCGGCCACATCGGCAGCTGACAAGCCACCCGCAGCGCCGGGCACGACGATGACCGCGTTGTCGCCCGTCAGCGAGCTGACGTAGATGAAGGCCGTGCCGGTGGGCTGATCGTCGACCTGGGCCACATGACGGATGTCCACACCTGCATCACGCCACGTCGCCAGCGCCACCTCGCCGAAGGCATCCCGGCCGATGCGCGAGATCAGCCGCACTTCGGCGCCGGCACGGGCAGCAGCCACGGCCTGATTGGAGCCCTTGCCGCCGGCACCGAGCTGAAAACCACTGCCGATCAGAGTCTCGCCCACCGCCGGCAGGCGTGGCGCCAGAAATGAGAGGTCGGCGGCGAAGATGCCCAGGACGACGATGGGCTTGCGTGCAGGATCCGGCAAGGTCATGTTCATGACAGGGAGTTGTCACCGCTCATGTAGACGAAGACCTCGTCGAACCTCGCCTGCGGGCCCGCCCTGTCCACGCGGAAGAAGTTGCAGTTGTGCTTGACGCGCACGGTGCCGTCGAAGAGGGTGTTCTCGACGCGGAAACGGCTGGCGACGCGGTTCGGCCCCTGCACCACGTGGTCGAAATCGCCGTGCCAGACCTTCGCGTAGCGGGCGTTCAGCCGTTCGAACATCCCGCGGATGCCGGTGTCGCGCCCGCGGTAGACGGTGTCGTAGGTGGCGATGGTGAAGCTTGCCTCGGGGCTCAGGCAGTCGAGCGTGCCCTCCAGGTCCATGCGGTCGACCGCCGCGAAGTAGCGCTCGACCAGGGCCGTCAATTCGCGATCTGTCATCGACACCGTTCCCTTGTGTGCTGGAAAGCGCCCGGCCGTTCAGGCCGCAGCCGTTGCAAAACCTGCGTCCTGCAGCGCGCGAAACCGCGCCAGTGCCTCGCGGTGGGCGAGGTGGGCCTGTTCGGAAAGCGCGGCCGTCAGCCGCTGCTCGGGCACGAAATGGCCATGGTCCTGGCCGCGCACGCACAGCGCCGAAGGCTTGACGTGACCCACAGGCCGCACGTGCGCCGGGATGTAGCTGATGGCCAGCCCGATGCGTCGATCATCGCTGTCGTTCGGCCCGGAGGCATGGACGAGATCCGTATGGTGCAGCGACATCTGACCTGCATGCACCGGCATCGGCGTGCCGCTCTCGCCGTCGAAACGGCCGCTGATGCCCTGGCCGCGCCGGATCATGTTCATCGCCTCAGGGGCATCGTCGTGTTCGAACGCGCCCCAGCGATGGCTGCCGGGCAGCGCACGCATGCACCCCGCCTGCTGCGTCGCATCCGACAACGCCACCCAGGCGGTGACGTGCAGGTGCGGCTGGAGATAGAAGTAGGTGCTGTCCTGGTGCCACCGCACGAACGCCGGCGTGCGCGCCTCCTTCAGGAAGAGCGTCGAGTGGTAGACCAGGATGTCCGGGCCGATGACGTCTTCCACGGCGTCGAGGATGGCCGGATGGTGCACCAGCCGGTCGGCCCAGTCGAACAGCAGATAGGACTTGGACTTCTCGGGGAAGTCGATGGCCGCACCCCGGGCCTTTTCCCAGGCTTCGAGTTCGTGGCGGCAGTCGTGCACTTCCTGCGCGCTCAGCACGTCGATCGGGAAGACGAAGCCGTCACGCTCGTAGGCCTTGACCTGCTCTGGAGTGAGTTTTCTGGGCATGGTGGATGCGCTGAGAACGTTCGAACACGGTAACCGGGGACAGGATCACGCAGCAAGGCGGTGAGCACCCCTGGGTGCTTGCGGCATAGACCCTGTCAGCCGGCCAGAATGGTAGCGCTCAGCGCGCGCGCGGAACGCCAGGCGCCTTCGACGTCTCCACCGCCCAGAAAGTCACCGCACACACCCAGCCGCCGCGTCGGATCCCACCAGCAGGGCGTTGTGTCTGATGAGCGGTGGCCCGCTGCATCGGCCCCGTGATCCAGTCGGGCATAGCGCCATCGGTGGACGATGGCATGTTCCCAGACGATGGCTTCGCCCACACAGGCCTGCAGCGCCGTTTCGAGTTCACCACGCACCCAGGGCACAGGTTGCTCGAGGTGGGTGCGGCTCCAATCGGGCCTGGCGTGGGCAACCCAGTGGGCATGCCCGGCCGTTGCGGCGCGCCCCGGCCGTGCATCGGCACGGATGACCGCGGCCAGCGGCCCTTCGGTGGGCAAGGCCAGGTCCCACGCCATCGGGAGGGTGGGTGCCTGCGCCACGCCCATCAAGGTCCAGCATGGTTGCATCATCACCGCCGCAGCGCTGCTTGCCCATGCGGGCGCGAGAGATGCCAGCAGGGGTGCCGCCTGTGCCGGTGGCAGGGCCAGCACGACGGCGTCGTGCCGTCCTGGCAGCGCCACACCCGCAGCCTCGACATGCCAACCGTCAGCGCTGTGCAGCAGTCTGTCGACCTGAAAAGACCAGGTCACGGCGATGTCCGACAGCAGTGATCGGCACAGCGCCGGCATGTCGGGCTGGGGCACCAGCAGCGGGCCTGCGTCGCCGGCGGGCCCGCTTCCCGGCTTCAACGCTGGCAGCCACGGCAGCAGGCGCTTCGCCGCCAACAGCGGCGCCAGATCGTCGGCAAATGCCGCCGACTCGACGGCAAACCCGGGTGCGCCGTGGTCGATGCGGCTCAACCGGGCCTGGCCCGCCAGGTCCGTCCATTCCAGCCGCTTGCTCGCCAGCCGGCCCCCGGCGCCACGGGACTTGTCGACCACGTGAACGGCATGTCCGTGATGGCGCAGCGCCTGAGCGCAGAAGGCGCCGGCGGCTCCTGCACCGACCACGACGACGTTCAGCTTCGGGTGGGTTTGCGGTGTATCCATGGACTCGAGGATACCCACGGGGGCTGGCCGCTCGGCGCTGCCGGTTTATCAGGGTCTTGCCAGAGACGCCCACTCGCGCACATCGGGCATGCTGCCCAGGCGCCAGCAACCGGCCACCAGCGCCGCCGTGCGTGGCGCACCCAGCACCAGGTCCGCCTGATCAGCGAACTTGCGCTCGAGTGCGGCATCGCTCATGGGGCGCTGCAGCGAGCCGATGGCGTGCTCGACGAAGACGTGCACCCGGCGGCCGTCGCGCAGCACCGCGGTGACATCGGCCGACGCTTCATCGATGCTGTCGTCGACCACGGCCACGACCTTGCGCCGCAGCGCGACCACGTCCTCACGCGTGACGATCTCGTCCGCGTACTCGGGCTCGCCCGCGCGGCCGAAGATCAGCCCGGCGGCGCAGCCGTGGTAGACGCTGAACTTGCCCTGCAGGCCATCGGCGGGCTCCTTCTTGCCGGTCAGCTCGAGCACCAGCGAGTGCACCTTGAGCTCGATACGCTCGACGTCCTCGGGCCGCACCCCTTGCTCGCGCAGTTGCACGCAGGCGTCGATGCTCGGGTGGATGACGATGCCGCAGGCAAAGGGCTTGTAGGTATTGAAAGAGATCTCGAAACGCTCACCCAGCTCGTCGGTGGCCTCGTTCCAGGCGCACTTGGTCGACAGCACCTGGGCGTAGCCGCGCGGGGCCTCGAGCGCGCGCGGGCTGGCGGTGAAGCCGTGCCGCGCCAGCAGCGCCGACAGCAGCCCGGCGCGTGCGGCACCGCCAGGGTGGAAGGGCTTGGTCATCGTGCCGAACTGCTCACGCAGCCCCACCGGCTGCGAAGCCGCGATGCCCAGGGCCATCATCGTGCCATGCTCGTCCAGGCCAAGCAGCCGCGCGCAGGCCGCGGCCGCGCCCAGCGTACCGGTCGAGCCGGTGATGTGCCAGCCGCGGTCGTAGTGCTCGGGGTACATCAGGTTGCCCATGCGGCAGGCCACGTCGATGCCCAACACCATCGCGTCCAGCAGCGCCCGGCCGCTGCTGCCCTGGTGCTCGGCCAGCGCCAGCGCCGCCGACGCCACCGGGCCGGCTGGGTGGATGATGGTCTTCAGGTGCGTGTCGTCGAAGTCGAAGGTGTGCGAGCTGATGCCGTTGAGCAGCGCCGCACCCGCCATGTCCACCCGGTCGGTACGGCCCAGCACGCTGGCCTGCGGCGCGGGCTCGAGCATGCGGATGCCGCCCAGCGCGGCTTCCATCGCCTCGTGCGTGGCTGCGCCCACCGCGCAGCCCACCCAGTTCAGGAAGGTGCGGTGAGCCTCGTGGTCGACCTCGTCGCTCCAGCCGCGCGAAGGGTGGGTGGCCACGAAGCGGGCCAGCGCCTGGGTGATGGGTGGGGCGTGGTGGTCGGCAGCGACCTGGGTGTTGCGGGCCATG
>JBMTXX010000076.1:0-14630 GCA_049453935.1 Rubrivivax sp. | reverse complement strand
ATGCAACCCACACCCCCCGTCAGCTTCGAATTCTTCCCCCCCAACACCCCCGTCGGCGATGCCAAGCTCGTCGACGTGGTGCAGCGCCTCGGTGCCGCGCAGCCCGAGTTCTTCAGCGTCACCTACGGCGCTGGTGGCGCCACGCGCGACAAGACGCTGGCCACCGTGCGGGCCATCGCCGCGGCCGGGCACGAGGCCGCGCCGCACCTGTCTTGCGTCGGTTCCACGCGCGAGGGCATCGGCGAGATCCTGGCCACCTACCGGCAGCAGGGCATCCGTCGCATCGTGGCGCTGCGCGGTGATTTGCCCAGCGGCACGGCCACGGCCGGTGAGTTCCGCTACGCGGCCGAACTGGTGCGTTTCATCCGCGAGACCCAGGGCCAGGACTGGCACATCGAGGTCGCGGCCTACCCCGAGTACCACCCGCAACAGCGCTACGCTGCGCGCGACCTGCAGCACTACGCCGACAAGGTGCGTGCCGGGGCCAATTCGGCCATCACGCAGTTCTTCTTCAACCCCGACGCCTACTTCCACTTCGTCGAGCACACGCGCCGGCTGGGTGCCGAGGTGCCGGTGGTGCCGGGCATCATGCCTTTCCACAACTACGCGCGGATCGCGCAGTTCGCCGCGCGCGACGGCATCGAGATCCCGCGCTGGGTGGCGCTGAAGATGGAAGGCTACATGGACGACACGGCCTCGATCCGGGCCTTCGGGCTGGACGTGGTGACCGCGCTGTGCGAGCGGCTGAAGGCCGGCGGCGCGCCGGGCCTGCACTTCTACACGATGAACCAGGCCGATCTGACGCTGGAGATCTGCCGCCGCATCGGCGCGGCTGCGCCGGCGGCTTCAAGTTGAACAGGGACTGAGCGCCTGAGACGGCCCCGCCGCACGGCCAGGCAGGCCAGAACTGGGCGAGGCCTCTTCGGCCGCCAGGCGATCGGTCAACCGGCCTGCCAGGCCACCCCGTCCTCGTTCAGGATCGCATCCAGCGGCACGTCGTGCGGCTCACCGGCGAGCCACGGCACGCAGGCGTGGCTGTAGGCCAGCCCCACCGTGAAGGGTCTGGGTTGCAGCGAGGCCAGGGTGCGGTCGTAGAAGCCGCCGCCGTAGCCCAGACGGATGCCGCCCGGCCCGTAGCCCACGCAGGGCACGAGCAGCAGCGTCGGTTCGAAGGCCGGCGTGTCACGGGGTTTGGGGATGCCGTAGGCGTCCTCTTCCATTTCGCAGCCTGGGTACCAGACGTGAAAGCGCAGTTGCTTCGTCTCCCGGTGGACCACCGGCAAACCGATGCGGCGGCGCTCGTCGAATTCGCTCCATCGGAACAGGGCGGGCAACGCATCGAATTCGCCCTTGATCGGCCAGTAGGCGCCGATGGCCCGGTCGCTGCGGGTGGCCAGCCATACGCGCAGGACTTCCTGCAACTGCGCGGCACGGTGGTGACGGTCGACCAGGCTCTGGCGCTCGGCCTGCAGTTGACGCCGCAGCGTCTTCTTGTCGGCCGAGGGGGTCAGGGCGGGCCAGGGTCCGGTCGGGTTCATGGTGGCGACTCCCGTGTCGTCGTGTGGCTGGAGGGGGCCCTGACCCGGACATCTGCATCCGAAGCCTTGACCTTCACCCGCTGATTGTCGGGGCGGCCTGCCAGAATGAAGCCATGTCGATTGCCTGGCTCCTTTCCGCCGTCGCGCTGCTGGCGCTTGCGCTGCCGGCGTTGTCGTCCACTGCCTCGAAGACCGCGCCGACGCGCGCGGTGGCCCCCGCAGTGCCGCCCGTCGTCGCGGCCGCGGGGGCGGCCCGCCGCGGGGGCCGTGCGCGCCAGGCCGGGCTGCGAGAGACAGCCCTGGCGGCAGGCGATCCGATGGCCCAGTGGGTCCATTACCTCGATCTCAGCGGTCGCCTGGGCGCATCGAGCCATGCCGAGGTCGAGGCTTTCTTCGCCCGTTGGCCCGGCACCTACGTCGAAGACCGCCTGCGCAATGACTGGCTGCTCGAACTGGGGCGTCAGCGAGACTGGGCCACGTTCTCGCGTGAGTACCCTCGGTTCCGCATGGACGACGACCGGCAGGTCCACTGTCACGCCCTGCACGTGAAGCATTTGGCTGGCGAGGTGGTGCGGGACCAGGCGCTGGCGCTGTGGTACGGGCAGCGCGACCCCGACGACGCCTGCCTCGCCCTGGCAACCATCCTGTTCGAGGCCGGGCAGATCGGTGCGGCCCAGGTCTGGCAGGAGATGCGACTGTCGGTCCAGGCCGGACGGCCGCGTGCGGCGCAGGCGGCTGCCGCCTTGCTGGGCGACGAGACCGCGCGAGAGGTCAGGCAACTGCTCGACCGCCCCACCCGCTGGCTGCTGCAGCGACCCGCCGGCAAGGTGCGACACGCCCGTGACCTGCGGGTGCTGGCCGTCATGCACCTGGCCTCCAGTGACCCGGAAGCCGCCGAGCGGCAGATGCGTGAGCCCTGGGCCCGTGGCATGCCGCCCGCCCTGGAGGCCGCGGCCTGGGCGGCGATCGGACGACAGTACGCGCTGCGTCGTCTGCCGCAGGCCACGCGCTGGTACGGCCGCGCTTTCGAACTCTGGCGGCGCGACCCTCAGGCCCAGGCCGAGATCCCATGGCCCGAGGACACGCTGGCCTGGGCGGTGCGTGCCGCCCTGCGAGCGGCGCCTGACGACGCCGGGCGCTGGACGATGGTGCGTCGCGCGGTCGAAGCCATGCCCGTGGCAATGCGCGACGACCCGGCCTGGGTGTATTGGCATGCACGCGCCGTGGAAGCTCTGGCCGACCCGGGCGCGGCGGGTGACGCCGACCGCATGCTCGCGCGCCAGGCCCGCGAGCGCATCGCCTCGCCGTTCCACTTCTACGGCAAGCTGGCTGCCGAGGATCTGGGACGCGTTCTCGCACTTCCGTCGGCGCCGGTGGCCTTGACGCTGGCCGAGCGTGCCGCCGCCGCCAGCCACCCGGGGCTGCAGCGTGGTTTGGCGCTGATCGCGCTGGGGCTGCGCAGCGAGGGGGTGCGGGAGTGGAACTTCAGCCTGCGCGGCATGGGCGATCGCGAACTGCTGGCCGCCGCCCAGATGGCCTGCGACCGTGAGGTCTGGGACCGCTGCATCAACACCAGCGACCGCACCCGCGCGGAGGTCGACCTGGCCCAGCGTTTCCCGATGCCGTTCCGTGACCAGGTCGTCGCCACCGCGGCGCAGCTCGGCGTCGACCCCGCCTACATCTACGGCCTGATCCGCCAGGAGTCGCGCTTCATCATGGACGCGCGCTCGCACGTCGGTGCGTCGGGCCTGATGCAGTTGATGCCGGCGACGGCGCGCTGGACGGCGCGCCAGATCGGCCTGGACTATCGCCCCGAGATGATCACCGACCGGGACATCAACCTGCGTCTGGGCACCAGCTACCTCAGACTGGTCCTCGAGGATTTCGGCGGCTCGGTGGCGCTGGCCGCCGCCGCCTACAACGCCGGACCGAGCCGCTCGCGCCGCTGGCGTGAGGGCCCGGAGATGGAGGTGGCCGCCTGGGCCGAGACCATTCCCTTCAACGAGACGCGTGACTACGTGAAGAAGGTGCTTTCCAACGCAGCCCTGTATGCCGTGCGCCTGGGCGGCGCGGAGCATCCTCTGCTCAAGCCACGCATGGGCCCGACCATCGGTCCGCGTGACCCATCTGCAGGCCCGGTCGCGAAGGAACTGCCATGATGTCGCCGCGCCGCATCGTCGTCACCGGTGGGACGGGCTTCGTCGGCCAAGCCGTGTGCGAGCGCCTGGTCGAGCGCAGCGGGGGCGCCGGCGGTCGCATCTTGGTGCCCACGCGGCGGCGTCGCGCCGGACTGGCGATCCAGTCGCTGCCGACGGTGGAGGTGGTCGTCGCCGACGTCCACGATCCTCGCGCCCTCGATCGCCTCTTGCCCGGCTGTGACGCCGTGGTCCACCTGGTGGCCATCCTGCACGGCAGTGCCGCGGATTTCCAGCGCGTGCACGTCGACCTGCCGCGCACGCTTGCGGCCGCCTGCGCCAGGGCTGGCGTGCGTCGTATCGTGCACGTCAGCGCGCTGGGCGTCGCGCCGCAGGCACCTTCCCACTACCTGCGCAGCAAGGCCGCCGGCGAGCGCGTGTGGCTGGACGCCGGGCTGGACGTGACCGTGCTGCGCCCGAGCGTGATCTTCGGCGCCAGAGACCGATTCCTCAACCTGTTCGCCCGGCTGCTCGCGCTGGCGCCCGTGGTCCCGCTCGGGGGGGCGCAGGCACGCTTCCAGCCGGTGTGGGTCGAGGACGTGGCGGAAGCAGCGGTCCGCTGCCTGGACCGCCCCGAGACCGTCGGGCAGACGATCGAGTGCGCCGGCCCCGACGTGATGACCCTGGCCGACCTGGTGCGTCTGGCGGGCCGGCTGAGTGGACATCCGCGCCCGGTGCTGCCGCTGCCCGCGCCTTTGGCGCGTCTGCAGGCGGCGGTCATGGAATGGCTGCCGGGCGAGCCGCTGATGTCGCGTGACAACGTCGATTCGATGCAGGTGCCCAATGTGGCCGGCGGGGTGCTGCCCGGACTCGCGTCGCTGGGCATCGCGGCGGCCCCGGTGGAGACCGTCGCTGCGGGCTACCTGGGCCGTGCCTCGGGGCCCGGCCGCTTCGAGCGCTGGCGGGCCCGGCGCGGGTGAGTGTGGCGCGTTCAAGTCCTGGTACTGGGTGCCGCGCCTGCCCCGGGACAGGCCCCGCAGGGGCCCACGTCGCGCGTCTTGAGGAAGTCGTACGTCGATGAACTCGCCTGACCCCGCCGCGCGTCTGCGCGGGCACTGCTACGAGGTCGGCGGCTGCGTGCGCGACGCCTTGCTCGGGCGTCCGTCGGCCGACCGGGACTGGGTCGTCGTGGGGGTGTCGCCGCAACACATGGTCGACCTGGGCTTCAAGCCCGTGGGGCGCGACTTCCCGGTCTTCCTGCACCCCCACACGCACGAGGAGTACGCGCTGGCGCGCACCGAGCGCAAGTCGGCACCGGGCTACCACGGCTTCACCGTGCATGCCGCGCCCGACGTCACGCTCGAGCAGGACCTGGCACGGCGCGACCTCACCGTCAACGCCATGGCGCGGGCGGCCGACGGCACGCTGATCGACCCCTATGGCGGCCTGGACGACCTGCGCGCGAAGGTGCTGCGCCATGTCAGCCCGGCCTACGCCGAGGATCCCGTGCGACTGCTGCGCACGGCGCGCTTTGCGGCGCGCTTCGAGGGCTTTCGCGTCGCGCCGCAGACGCTCGCGCTGATGCGCGATCTGGTCGACCACGGCGAGGTCGATGCGCTGGTGCCCGAGCGCGTGTGGCAGGAACTGGCCAAGGGCCTGATGGAGCCGCAGCCGCAGCGCATGTTCGAGGTGCTGCGCGAGGTCGGCGCGCTGGCGCGCCTGCTGCCCGAGGTCGATCGGCTGTGGGGCGTGCCGCAGCCGGCGGCCCACCACCCGGAGATCGACACCGGCGTGCACCTGATGATGGTGCTGGCACAGTCGGCGCGCCTGCAGGCGCCGCTGGCGGTGCGCTGGGCCTGTCTCGTGCACGACCTGGGCAAGGGCACGACCCCGCGCGACCAGTGGCCCCGGCACATCGCCCACGAGGCGCGCAGCGCGACGCTGGCGCGCGCCGTTGCGCTGCGGCTGAAGGTGCCGGGTGACTGTGCCGAACTGGCCGACGTCGTCGCGCGCGAGCATGGGAACATCCACCGCAGCGCTGAACTCGGTGCGCAGGCCACACTCCGCCTGCTGGAGCGGTGTGACGCGCTGCGCCGCCCGGAACGCTTTGCCCTGGCCTTGCTGGCTTGTGAGTGCGATGCCCGTGGACGCACCGGCTTCGAGGACCGGCCCTACCCTCAGAGGCCGCGCCTCTCCGACGCGCTGCGTCTGGCCCGCGCCGTCGACGCCGCGGCGGTCGCCCATGCCGCCGCCGAGGCGGGGGCTGTCGGCCCGGCGATCGGGCGCGCGGTGAGCCAGGCTCGGGCGCAGGCCTTGGGGGCGCTCGGTGGCGAGCCGGGCAGCGCAGGCTCACCCACGGGTGCCGACGGGGGCATTTCCACCGAGACCGCGACCGATCTCGAGGCGGACGACCGCCCCGCGACCCGCATGCCCACGGGTCTGGCAGATCGCGGCGTTTGACCGGACTGGCGGCGGCAGGCGCCTTCAGTCCTCAGGCTCGCACCGTCCCCGGCCTTGTGCCGCGCTGCGGAAATCGCTTTCCCACAGGCCGCTGCCGACGTCGAAGGCGATGTGCTCCCCGTCCATCGAGGTGAGCACCAGCGTGTCCCGCACGGCGAAGCTGTGGGTGTCCTGCCCGTCGATGCGCACCTGCAGCACCCGCCGCGTGTCGGCCCGCAGCGCCACGCGGCGGACCCAGGTGCTGCGCGCAGGCATGTAGGAGAGATCGCAGCGCCACTGGCGCCAGGTGTCGGCGGCACCAGCCGCGGCTGGCGTGGCAGACGACGCTGCGCCGGCCGGCAGGCCGTTCAGCATCGCGGCCATGGCCACCGTCGCAAGGATCGCGACGCGAACCCACGTGCCACGAGGCCGGAAGGTGTGTGCAGGAAGGGATGGGCGGTGCGACAGCATCTGGGGGGTGGGCGTGTGGACGCCGGCAACATCCATGGACTGCGCAGACCTTACGGCATTCAAAGCCGATGCGTACGGTCCCCCTGGCAGAACCCGACCGGGTCGAGGTCGATCCCGCGGCTCAGCGCGATGACCTTGAACAGTTCGCCCATCTCGTGCTCGTTCAGCAGCTTCAGCGCATCGACGCGCTCGCGCGTGTCGGCCTGCTGCAGCATCGGGACGATGCCGCAGTTGATCAGGAAGCGTGCCTGACTGGTGTAGCCCGCCACGTCCAGCCCTGCCGCCTGGGCGGCCAGGGCGATGGCGCTGAAGTCCACGTGCACGGTGATGTCCTTCAGCCCCACGTCGACCAGCGGGTCGGCGTCGGCGCGGTGCGCGCGGTGGCACATCAGCGTGCCGCCCAGGCGCTGCGGCAGGTAGAACTCGTCCTGCGGGAAGCCGTAGTCGATGAACAGGGCGAGCCCGCGCGTCAGGTGTTCGGCCAGTGTGGCGATGAAGGCACCGGCCTGCGGCTGGATCTCGACCTGGGTGCCGGGCAGGAAGGGCCCGCAGCCCTCGGGTGGGCGCAGCGCGGTCGGCCGGTCGGCGAAGACGAAGCGGTCGTCGTGCCAGGCCACACCGCGTTCCGACCAGTCGCGCCCGTCGAAGGCGAGCAGTTGTGCCGGCATTGCATCCAGCACCTCGTTGCCCAGCGCCACCCCCACCAGGGCTGGCGGCAGCGTGTCGACCCAGCGCACGCGCTCACCGAAGGCGGCCAGACGCGCCTGTTGTTGCGCCCGCAGGCTGCCAGAGACCTCGATCACGGTGTAGCGCCGCGCCGGGCAACCCAGCGCATCGAGGGCCGGCAGCAGGGCCGCGGCCAGCGCGCCCGAGCCGGCGCCGAACTCCCAGACCTCGTCGGCCTGCGCCGCCTGGAGCGCCTGCGCCACCTGCACGGCCAGCGCGCGCGCGAACCACGACGACAGCTCGGGCGCGGTCACGAAGTCGCTGCCCACCGCCGAGCGCGGGCCTTGCGGCCAGTGCCCGAAAGGCGTGTCACCGCGCGCGTAGTAGCCCAGGCCCGGGGCGTACAACGCCTGCTGCATGAAGCGGTCGAACCCGATCCAGCCGCCCGCCTCCTCGATGTCCGCGCGCAAGCGACGCGCCAGGGCCGCCGATACACTGGCCGGCTGCACGCCGTGCGAGGGGTCGGCGCTCTGGCCGGGGGCTGGCACGTCAGGCGCCGCGGTCGGGCGCGGATCGCCCGACGAACAGGCCCGAGGCGTCTCCGTCCCATCGGCTTGCGCGTCGGTCTGCGGCCCCTGTCGTGCCGGCCTGGGCATGTGCTGTGCAGCCATCCACCGGATTCTAGGAAGCATGAAGACCCGTCCTGTCGTGCTCGTCACCGGCGCCGCGCGGCGTCTGGGCCGCACCATCGCGCTCGACCTGGCCGCTCACGGCTGGGATGTGGCCGTGCACTACCGCGGCTCGGCCGCCGATGCGCAGGACACGGTCGAGCAGGCGCGTGCGCAGGGCGCCCGTGCCAAGTCGTGGCCCGCAGACCTCGGCGACGAGGACGCGGCGCGCGCGCTGCTGCCGCAGGTGCTGGCGCACTTCGGCCGGGTGGATGCGGTCGTGAACAACGCCTGCACCTTCGAGTACGACGACGTCGGGGATTTTTCCTATGCCCGCATGCAGCGCCACATGGCGGCCAATGCCGGCGCGGGTGTCGTGCTCGCGCGCGCG
The DNA here is from genome assembly GCA_049453935.1 of Rubrivivax sp. Taxonomy (GTDB): domain Bacteria; phylum Pseudomonadota; class Gammaproteobacteria; order Burkholderiales; family Burkholderiaceae_C; genus Rubrivivax. The sequence goes on along the minus strand of JBMTXX010000076.1, from coordinate 6,322 downwards.
CTGCACGATCACCTGACCGCGCGCGAGGCCACCGGTTGCGTCGTCAACCTGCTCGACCAGCAGCTGTGGAACCCCAATCCCGACTATTTCTCTTACACGCTGTCGAAAGCGGCGCTGCAGTCGGCCACGACCATGCTGGCGATGGCGCTGGCGCCGCGGGTGCGGGTGTGCGGGGTGGCGCCAGGGCTGACGCTGGGCAGCGAGCTCATCGATGCCCAGCGGCTGGCCGCGCTGCAGGCCACCAGCCTGCTCAAGCGCGGCGTCCAGCCCGCCGACGTGGCGCAGGCTGTGCGCTTCCTGCTGGACAACCCCTCGGTCACCGGCAGCACGCTGATGGTCGATGCCGGCAGCCATCTCGTGCGCGCCGAGCGTGACTTTGCCTTCGTGCCGACCCCGGCAACCCCTTCCCACGGAGACACCCGATGACCGTCGTGGCCGACGAGCGCCGCCTGGCGCACGAGACGAACAAGCTGTCCAAGCGCCTGCACCGCCAGGTCGGTCAGGCCATCGGCGACTTCAACATGATCGAGGCCGGCGACAAGGTCATGGTCTGCGTCTCGGGCGGCAAGGACAGCTACTCGCTGCTGGACATCCTGCTGAGCATGCGAGAGCGCGCGCCGGTGCCCTTCGACATCGTCGCCGTCAACCTCGACCAGAAGCAGCCCGGCTTCCCCGAGGACGTGCTGCCGGCCTACCTGAAAAGCCGCGGCGTGCCCTTCCACATCGAGGAGCAGGACACCTACTCGGTCGTCAAGCGCCTGATCCCCGAGGGCAAGACCATGTGCAGCCTGTGCTCGCGGCTGCGCCGCGGCATCCTGTACCGCGTGGCAAGCGAACTCGGCGCGACCAAGATCGCCCTGGGCCACCACCGCGACGACATGGTCGTGACGCTGCTGATGAACATGTTCTTCGGCAGCCGCCTGAAGGGCATGCCGCCCAAGCTCGTCAGCGACGACGGGCGTCACGTCGTGATCCGCCCGCTGGCCTACGTGGCCGAGGCCGACCTGGAGCGCTGGGCCGCGCACCGGCAGTTCCCCATCATCCCGTGCACGCTGTGCGGCAGCCAGGACAACCTGCAGCGCGTGCAGGTCAAGAAGATGATCCACGAGTGGGAGCGCCAGTACCCGGGGCGCATCGACAACATGTTCACGGCCATGGGCAACGTCGTGCCCTCGCACCTGACGGACCGCAAGCTCTACCCCTTCCAGACGCTGCAGGCTACGGGCGTGGCCGACGCGGGCGGGGACCGGGCCTTCGACGAGGACGACGAAGGCTGTGCCAGCCCGGCCACGGCCGGGGTGGCCGATGAGCAGGTCGTGGCTTGGCCGGGGCGGCGTAGGGCTTGAGCGGCTGAGGGTCCTGCGCCCGGATCCGGGGCATTGAGGCGCCTCTTTCGGGCACGGCGGAGAAATCGCTCAGTCTCCGAGGCGCGGGGCGGGGCGGAGCGTGGAGCCGCCGCTCACGGGCCGAGTGGTGCCGTCCCGCATCGATGCAGGAGGGTGGTGCGTGGGAGCAGGATCCGATGGTGCCGCGATGTGCCCGCAGGTCGGGTGTGTCGCTGTCAGGGGGGCCGGGCGGGCATGGGTCAGCGGCGCAGGGCCTGGTTGGGCCATCGATCTGCGGGCCGGCCGCGGGGGCGGTCGGGCCGGATCGTGCCTTCGACCTGGCGGGTGGCCGCAGCGCATCGCTGCCGCCGGCCTGGCCGCGCTGGCCGTCGCAGCGCTGTCGGGCTGCGCCGCGCTGACGCGCCTGCCGTCCGAGGTCTCGACCTTCGGCCTCTGGCCTGCCGGGCGTGCGCCCGGGCTTTATGTCTTCGAGCGGCTGCCCTCGCAGCAGACCGACCCGGCCCGGCAGCAGGCGTTGGAAGAGGCGGCGGCGCCGGCGCTCGAGGCCGCGGGCTTCCGCGCGGCAACCCCCCAACAGGCCGCCGACGTCACCGTGCAACTGGCCGCGCGCCTGACCCGCGTCGACCCGGTGTGGCTGGGCCCGGGCTGGGTAGGCGTCTGGCGCGGCGGCGGTGACCCGTGGGTCGGTGCCTGGTGGGGGTGGGGCGGGATGATGGATGCGCCGCGCCACGAGCGCGAAGTGGCCGTGCTGATCCGTGACCGTGCCGGCGGCCAGCCTTTGTACGAGGCGCGTGCCGCCAGCAGCGGCGCGTCGGTGCTGGATGCGCGCACGCTGGGGGCGATGTTCGACGCCGCCTTGAAGGACTTTCCCGCGGCGGGCCCGAATCCGCGGTCCGTGACCGTGCCCTATCGGGATGCGCAGGCGGCCCCATCGTCAGGGCCTGTGTCGGATCAGGACCCGGCCAGGTAGGCTGGCCGATGCCGATGCCGATGCCGATGCCGGTGCGGTGAAGGGCGCATTCCGCCGCGACCGCATTTCAGGCCGTCAGGCGGCTTTGGTTCGGCCGGGCGCGAGTTGGGTTGGCAGCCGGTGACCGACCCTGGCCAGCTGCGAGATGTCGTTCAGGGCTGGGGCGTTGCGGGCCCTCAGGGGCGCGCCAGCGCTGTGGCCGTCGACCGGTTCCGGGGGGACGTGGACGCCAGCGCCCGGGCGTCGCTTTCCCAGCCTTCCAGCCGACGCGTGAGCTCCCGCCGTTGCGTGGAGGTGGCGCTGGCGTGCAGGCGCGCAGCAAGCGAGCATTGGTGCTGCCACAGCGCGTCCTGGTACACGCCTCCGTCGGCCTGCGGCGGATTCAGCAGTCGGGCGAAGGTGCTGCGCACCAGGGCCTCGGCCTGCGCAGGCGCAGGTCTGCTTGCCGACAACTGCCTCAGCAGCGCGAGCACCTCGGCTTGGCGACCCTGGCGTTCGGCCAGGCGGCGTTGCGGGTCGTAGGGCGAGGTGTTTGCCGCTGACAGGACGACCGCGCGCTGCGCCTCATCGAGCGTGCCGTAGAAGCGCTCGTAGCGCTCGACCGTTCTCTGCACCGAGCGCTCGATGCGCTTGTGCGGCGGCAGGTTGACGAGTTCGTCCCGGTCCTCGGCATCGTCCTCGGCCAGCCGGCGGGCCAGTCGGTCGATCTGCGCCGGCGTGAGCGTCACCGCGATCTGCGCCACCGGCGCTGCCAGCCGGTCCAGCAGCGGTGCGGCGCGGCCGCGCACGTCCATGGCCCAGCGGCAAATCCGGTCGGCGTCCAGATCGGTGGCCGCGCTCTCGGCCCGTGCCCGCGCCAGCAGCGCGGCGTAGTCCTCGAGCTGGGTGGCGCGGTGCCATTCGAACCACTGGGCCAGTGCGGCCTTGACCTGCGGTGCCTGGCGGTCGTCGAAATCGAGCCGGCTGTCCAGCCACCACCAGGCCAGCGTGGGACCTTGATCGTAGCCCAGACGCACCGTGCTGCAGCCTGCCAGCGTCAGGGCGAGAAGCCCCCCGAGGCCGATAATCCCGAGTTTCCTGCACAGGGCGTGGAAGGCTTTTCGCATGGCACCGAACATCGTCATCATGGCTGCGGGCAAGGGCACGAGGATGAAATCTTCCCGGCCCAAGGTGCTGCATCGGCTGGCTTCGAAGAGTCTAGTCCAGCACGTCATCGATGCGGCTGCGCCGCTGCAATCCCCCCGCACCGTGGTCATCACCGGGCACGGGGCCGATGCGGTCGAGGACGCGCTGCGGCACACCGGCGCGGTCTTCGTGCGCCAGATGCCGCAGCTCGGCACCGGCCACGCGGTGCAGCAGGCCGTGCCTGCGCTGGACGCCGCCCTGGCGACGACGGTGGTGCTCAACGGCGACGTGCCGCTGATCCGCAGCACGACGGTGCAGGCCCTGGCGCAGGCCTGCGCAGGCACGCGGCTGGCGCTGCTGACGGTGACGCTCGACGACGCCACCGGTTACGGGCGCATCGTGCGTGATGCGCAGGGCCGGGTGCAGGGCATCGTCGAGCACAAGGACGCCAGCCAGGCGCAGCGTGCGATCCGCGAGGTCTACACCGGCATCCTGGCCGCGCCCACCGCGGCCTTGACGCGCTGGGTGGGCGCGCTGCGCAACGACAACGCCCAGCAGGAGTACTACCTGACGGACATCGTCGCGATGGCCGTGGCCGAGGGGGTCGAGGTCGTGTCCGCGCAGCCCTCGGGCGAGACCGAGGTGCTCGGGGTCAACAGCCCGTCCCAGCTGGCCGATCTGGAGCGGCGCTACCAGCGCCTGCAGGCCGAGGCGCTGATGGAGGCCGGCGTGCGCCTGGCCGACCCGTCCCGCTTCGACCTGCGCGGGACGCTGCGCTGCGGCGCCGACGTCGAGATCGACGTCAACTGCATTTTCGAGGGCGAGGTGGAACTGGGCGAGGGTGTGCGCATCGGCGCCCACTGCGTCATCCGCCACGCCCGCATCGACGCGGGCGCGGTGATCCACCCCTACACCCACATCGACGGCGAGGGCCAACCGGTGCGTGTGGGCGCCGGCGCCCTCGTCGGGCCTTACGCCCGGCTGCGCCCGGGCGCCGACCTGGGCCCCGAGGTGCACGTGGGCAACTTCGTCGAGGTCAAGAACTCGACGCTGGCGCGTGGCGCCAAGGCCAACCACCTGGCCTACCTGGGCGACGCCACCGTGGGCGAGCGCGTGAACTATGGCGCCGGCAGCATCACCGCCAACTACGACGGCGCGAACAAGCACCGCACGGTGATCGGCGCCGGCGCCCACATCGGCAGCAACTGCGTGCTCGTGGCCCCGGTGACGGTGGGCGAAGGCGCCACCATCGGCGGCGGCTCCACCATCGCCAAGGACGCGCCCGCAGGGCAGTTGACCGTGGCGCGCGCCAAGCAGGTGTCGCTGCCGGGGTGGAAGCGGCCGGTGAAGGCGGGGTGAGGCGGTTCGCGCGCCGGGAGGTGTGTGCCGCACATTCGTCCGATGCGAGCGCTGTGGGGTACGGTTTTGGTGTCTCTGGCTTGTACAAAAGGCATGCGCACCAACATCGACCTTGATGACGAGTTGATCTCCCAAGCCCAGCGCTTCACAGGCTTGCGGTCCAAGCGCGAGGTGGTCGACGCGGCTTTGCGCGAGTTTGTCGCGCGCCTGCGGCAGCGACAGATCCTCGAACTGGCAGGGCAGGGCCTGATCGACCCGGATGACGACGTGCGCGAGTCGCGGGCGCGCATGAGCCGTGCGTCAGACGCCGGGCCTGCGGGCGCGTGACCTTGGTACTCGTCGACACCACGGTCTGGATAGACCTGTTGCGCGGGACGCAGACCGCGGCCGTCTCCATGTTGCGCCAATTGCTGTCTGACGGCCGTGCGCTTGTCTCGCCCTTTGTCGTCCAGGAATTGCTCCACGATGACCGGGATTTCGACGCCCTCGCGCAGGTGGACGGTCGCTTGAGGCTCGTCCGGGTGACCGCCACTTGAAGGTTCGCGCATCTTCGCCTTCTTCGTTCAAAGCCCCCAGTCCTCCCCGGGCTCGGACACGAGCGCGCGCTCGACGACTTCGCGGGTCAGCGTGGGCGCGAAGGTGTGGATGAAGTCGTAGGCGTAGCCGCGCAGCCAGGCGCCGCGCTTGATCGCCACGCGCGTGGTGTTGACCGCGAACAGATGCCGGGCGTCCAGGGCCGCGAGCCCGGTGTCGCGCTGGTCGTCGAAGCCGACCGAGGCGATGATGCCCACGCCGATGCCCAACTCGACGTAGGTCTTGATGACGTCGGTGTCCATGGCCGCCAGCGCGATCTCCGGCGTCAGGCCTTCACGGGCAAAGGCGGCGTCGATCTTGCGCCGGCCGGCGTAACCGGGCTCGTAGGTGACGATGGGGCATTGCGCCAGGCGCGCGAGCGTCAGGGGCTGGCCCGCGGCCGCTTCCTGGGCCAGCGCATGGCCGGCCGGCACGACGACCAGGTGCGTCCAGCGGTAGCACGGCAGGGTCACGAGGCCGGGCACCTCGGCCAGCGTCTCGGTGGCGATGCCGATGTCGGCCTGGCCGTCCAGCACCTGTTGCGCGATCTGGGTCGGCGAGCCCTGCTGCAGGTGCAGCGTGACACGCGGGTGTGAGAGGCGGAAATCACGCACCGCGGTCGGCAGCGCGTAGCGTGCCTGGGTGTGCGTGGCCGCCACGGTGAGCAGGCCGTGCTCGCGGTCGGCGAACTCGGCGCCGGCGCGGCGCAGGTTGTCGGCCTCCTGCAGCAGGCGCTCGACGACCGGCAGCATCGCCTGGCCGGGCGGCGTCAGCCCGAGCAGGCGCCGCCCGGCGCGCACGAAGAGCTCGACGCCGAGCTCGTCCTCGAGCTCCTTGATCTGGCGGCTGACGCCGGGCTGCGAGGTGTGCAGCGCCTCGGCCACCTGGGTCAGGTTGAAGCCTTGGCGGACGGTTTCTCTGACGGCGCGCAGTTGCTGGAAGTTCATCG
>JBMTXX010000075.1:0-14682 GCA_049453935.1 Rubrivivax sp. | reverse complement strand
TCGATCCCGCGCGGGCGGCAGGGCGCGCGCAAACAGCGGCTGACCGAGATCCCCGGCATCGTGCCCTCGCTGCGCGAGCCGTCGCCTGGTGTGCCGCCATTGCGCGGCTGTGCCTTTGCGCCGCGCTGCGGCTTTGCCACCGACCGTTGCCGCCAGGAGGCCCCGCCCTTGAACGTCTGCACGCCCGGCGGCGAGGTGCTCGCCGCCGAACCGCCAGCCGGTGTGCCGCTGCGCCGCGTGGCCTGCTGGGAATTGTCGAAGGTGCTGGCGTCATGAAAACGACGACGGACGTGCTGCGCGTCGAGGACTTGAAGACCTGGTTCCCGGTGCGCCGTGGCCTGCTGCAGCGCGTGCATGCCCATGTGAAGGCGGTCGACGGTGTGAGTTTCAGCGTCGCCCCGGGCGAGACGCTGTGTCTGGTGGGTGAATCCGGGTGCGGCAAGTCCACCGTCGGCAAGACGGTGCTGCGACTGCTCGAGCCCACCGGCGGGCGGATCTGGTTGGGCGATACCGAGGTGACGGGGCTGACCGAGTCGCAGATGCATTCGCACCGCCGGCAGTTGCAGATGGTCTTCCAGGACCCGTACGCGTCGCTGAACCCGCGCATGCGGGTCGGTGACATCATCGCCGAACCCCTCGAGAACTACGGTCTGGCCGGCAGTGCGTCGGAGCGTCGTCAACGGCTGGAGTCGCTGCTCGACCGTGTCGGCCTGCGCCCGGATGCGCTCGACCGCTTCCCCTTCGAGTTCTCCGGCGGCCAGCGCCAGCGTCTGGGCATCGCGCGTGCGCTGGCGCTGAACCCGCGGCTGATCGTCGCCGACGAGCCGGTGTCGGCGCTGGACGTGTCGGTGCAGGCCCAGGTGTTGAACCTGCTGAAGGACCTGCAGGACGACCTCGGGCTTGCGTATCTGTTCGTCTCGCACGACCTGGGTGTGGTCGAACACGTCGGGCACCGGATCGCGGTCATGTACCTGGGCCGCATCGTCGAGATCGGCTCGCGCGAGCGCATCTTCAGCCGTCCGGCCCACCCCTACACCGAGGCGCTGATGGCCGCCGCACCGGTGGCCGACCCGCGCCTGAAGCGCGAGCGTCTGGTCATCGAGGGCGACGTGCCCAGCCCGATGAACCCGCCCTCGGGTTGCCACTTCCATACCCGCTGTCCGTACGCGCAGGACCGCTGTCGGGCCGAGGTCCCGGTCCTGCGCGCGGCGTCCGACGGGCATGCCGTGGCCTGTCACCTGCGCGAGCCGGGTTGACATCGCGGGGCGGGAAGGGTTCTCACCGGCGGCAGCGCGCAGCCCCAGCAGATCCCCTGATTTCTGATCCCTGATCCTCAGATGCCCAGCGATCGTCCCACCTTTCTCGCCAGCCTCGGTGTCGCGCGACGCATCAACGCCGCCGGGACCTTGACGCGCCTGGGCGGCGCCTTGATGGACGAGACGGTGCTTGCGGCGATGGCCGAGGCGGCCACGTCCTCGGTGGACATCGCTGAACTGCAGTCGGCTGCCAGCGCGCGCATCGCCGCGTTGACCGGGGCCGAGGCCGGGTTGGTCACTTCGGGCGCGTCTGCGGGCCTGACCCTGGCCACCGCGGCCTGCCTGGCCGGCTGGGACGCGGCGCGCATGTCGGCGCTGCCCGATACCTCGGCCATGCCCAGCAAGGTGCTGATGCACCGCACCCACCGCAACAGCTACGACCACGCGGTGCGCCTGGCCGGCGCGCACATCGTCGACTTCGGCCACAACGATCGCGGCACCGGGGCGGGCGTGCGCGGCATCGAGCCCTGGGAGATCGAAGCCGCGGTCGACACCCAGACTGTGGCCTGCGTCTTCGTCGCCTCCTCTGGCAACGATGCCGACCTGCGCACCGTCGTCGAGGTGTGTCACCGTCGGGGCCTGCCGGTGATCGTCGACGCGGCCGCGCAGCTTCCCCCGCGCGAGAACCTGCGGCGCTTCACCGCCCTGGGCGCCGATCTGGTGGTGTTCAGCGGCGGCAAGGCGCTCGGCGGGCCGCAGTCCAGCGGGCTGCTGATCGGCCGGCGCGCGCTGGTGGGCTCGGCGCTGCTGCAGATGATGGACATGGACGTCCACCCGCGCACTTGGGCACCGGCTTCGCTGGTGGACACCGCCGCGCTCAAGGGCACGCCGCTGCACGGCATCGGGCGCGGGTTCAAGGTTGGCAAGGAAGAGATTGCCGGCCTGCTGTGCGCGCTCGAGCGCTTCATCAGCCGCGACGACGAGGCGTTGCAGGCCGGCTGGACCCAGCGCCTGCAGGCGATGGCGCAGGCGCTGGCCGACGTGCCGGGCCTGGGCGTGCGGCTGCTGCCGGCCGGCGCGCACAAGGCGGTGCCGATGCTCGAACTGCGGCCCCCCGTGCCGGCTGACCGGCTGTGCCGTACCCTGCACGCGATGCCGGTGCCGATCCACCTGGGCGAGGGCGCCATGGACGACGGCGTCTTGACGCTCAACCCGATGACCGTGCGCGCGGCAGACGACGCGCTCGTGGTGGCGTCCATCCGTCAGGCCATGCAGGCTTGCGCGGAGCCCGACCCAGCGACGCCGAACCCCTGATTCCGACCTTTCAGACACCCACGGACAAAGACAAGATGAGCTCCAAGGAACTGCTCCTGCGCGGCGGCCGAGTGATCGACCCATCCCAAGGCCTCGACCAGATCGCCGACGTGCGCTTTCGCAACGGCACGGTGGCCGAGATCGGCCCGGCGCTGGTGCCCGGCGATGCCGAGGTCCATGACGTCTCGGGCCACATCGTCACACCAGGCCTGATCGATCTGCACACCCACGTTTATTGGGGTGGCACGTCCATCGGTGTGGACGCGACAAAACTCGCGCTGAAGAGCGCCACCGCCACCTTCGTCGACGCCGGCACCGCCGGCCCGGCCAACTTCCTCGGCTTCCGGCGTCACGTGATCGAGCCGTCGCGGCCGGTGCGCATCGTGCCGCTGCTGAACCTGTCCTTCCCCGGGATCTTCGCCTTCTCGCGTGCGGTGATGTACGGAGAGTCGCAGGACGTGCGTCTGCTCGATGCCAAGTCCTGCCTGGCGGTGGCGCGCGAGCACGCCGACATGATCGTCGGCATCAAGGTGCGCGTGGGCCGCAGCGCCAGCGCCGGCGCGGGTATCGCACCGGTCGATCTGGCCCTGGAGGTGGCCGAGGAGGCCGGGCTGATGCTGATGGCGCACCTGGACCACTCGCCCCCCTCGCGCGCCGAGGTGCTGTCGCGCCTGCGCCCGGGCGACATCCTGACGCACTGCTTCCGCCCCTTCCCGAACGCCCCGTCCAAGCCCGGTGGCGGTGTGCGCGAGGAGGTGTTGGCCGCGCGCGAGCGCGGCGTGATCTTCGACATCGGCCATGGTGGCGGCTCGCTGGGCTTCGGCACGGCGCGGGCGATGCTGGACGCCGGCTTTCTGCCCGATGTGATCTCGTCGGACGTGCATGTGATCTCGATCGACGGCCCGGCCTTCGACCTGCTGCACACGCTGGCGAAGTTCCACGCGCTGGGGATGGAACTGCCCGATCTGGTGGCCTGCGCCACGGTGAATGCCGCGCGCGCGATCCGCCGGCCCGACCTCGGGACCCTGAAGCCCGGGGTGGGCGTGGACGCCAGCATCTTCCGCATCCTCGACGAGCCCACGGTCTACCACGACGTCGAAGGTGTGGCACTGCAGGGCGCGCACCGCTGGGTGGCCGGTGGCCTGGTGCTGTCGGGCCAGTGGTGGACCGATCCGAACTGAAGCCTTTCTCACACTCGGGGGTGCCACATGGCCGCGTCCGCCTCGCTGATCTTCACCGACATCGACTACCGCGCCGAGGGCAAGCAGGTCGACTGGCTGCACCTGCCGCACTCGGTGACACGGTCGGCCTACGGCACGCTGGCCATCCCGATCGCGGTGATCGCCAACGGCCCGGGGCCGACGGTCTTCCTGATGGCGGGCAACCACGGTGACGAGTACGAAGGACAGATCGTCCTGACGCGGCTCATCCAGGAACTGGGGCCCGAGCAGGTGCGCGGCCGCGTGATCATCCTGCCGGCGGCCAACCTGCCGGCGGCGATGGCCGGGGAGCGCGTCTCGCCCATCGACGACGGCAACCTCAACCGTGCCTTCCCCGGCGACCCGCTGGGCACGCCGACCTGGGCGATCTCGCACTACATCGACACCGTGCTGTACCCGATGGCGGACTTCCACCACGACTTGCACTCCGGCGGGTCGTCGTTGAAGTACCTGCCGTTCTGCTCGATGCGCAAGTCCGGCGATGCGGCACTCGACGAGCGTTCGATGGCCGCACTGCGCGCCTTCGATGCGCCGCTGAGCATGGTCTGGGCCTATGTGCCCGACAGTCGGCTTTCCAGTGCGGCAGCCGGGCGGCGGGGCCTGGTGTCTTTGGGAGGCGAGTTCGGTGGCAGCGGCAACGTCGACCCGGATGGCGTCGCGCTGCTGCGCCGAGGCGTGGACCGCTTCCTGCGCCACGCCGGGGTGATGGCAGGTGAGGCGCCGCTCGAGCCCGCCCGTGGCACGCGGCTGGTCGAAGTGTCGAGCCGCGACCACTACGTCTACGCGCCGCAGCCCGGGCTTTTCGAGCACGCGGTGCGCCTGGGGGACACGGTGCGTCGGGGCGATCTGGCGGGCTGGGTGCACTTCGTCGACGACCCGGCGCGCCCGGCTGTGCCTTGTCATTTCCGCCGCGACGGCCTGGTGGTGTGTCAGCGCCATTTCGGTCGCGTCGAGCGCGGGGATTGCGTGGCGCATCTGGCCACCGACGTGGTCGCGTGAGGCACTGACAAGCGTCCTGCTCGGATGCCCGCAGTGTTCGTCCGGAAACCCTGGCTCTGCGTTGCTGATGTCTGCTGCGGCACCGGCGATCCCAGTGGTTTGCACCTCGATCGGGGATGGTCGGGCGCACTTTTCCAGCGCGTGGGCAGGGCGCCCGGCCGCTGAAGCCTGATGACGCACATCGTCCACCGCAATCTGCTGAAGCCGCCACCGGTGGCGGCTTCCGGTGATGGGATCTGGCTGCGCGACGCCACGGGTCATGCAGTGATCGACGGCTCAGGCGGTGCGGCCGTGGCGTGCCTGGGGCACGGGCACCGGCGCGTCATCGAGGCGATGAAGGCCCAGATCGACCGGTTGTGCTACGCACACACCGCATTGTTCAGCGCCGACAGTGCCGAGCGACTCGCGGAACATCTGGTCGGCCACCTGCCGGGGGGCCTGGCCCATGCCTACTTCGTCTCCTCGGGCAGTGAAGGCATGGAAGCAGCGCTGAAGATCGCACGGCAGTATGCGCTGGAGTCCGGGCAGCCGCAGCGTACGCAGTTCATCGCGCGCCGACAGTCCTACCACGGCAATACGCTGGGCGCCCTGGCCGCCAGTGGGAACCTCGCCCGCAGAGAGCCCTACGAGCCCTTGCTGTCGCAGGCCTTCAGCCATGTCTCGCCCTGCTATCCCTATCGAGACCGTCGCGACGGGGAGTCGGATGCGGCGTACGTGGCCCGGCTGGTTGACGAATTGGAACTGACGTTCCAGCGCCTGGGACCGGATCGGGTGATCGCCTTCTGCGCGGAGACCGTCTGTGGCGCAACCCTGGGCTGCGTGACCGCGCTGCCGGGATATTTTGGTGCCGTGCGTGAGGTTTGCGACCGCCACGGCGCGCTTCTGATCCTGGACGAGGTGATGTGCGGCATGGGCCGCACCGGCACGCGCCATGCCTGGGAGCAGGAGGGCGTCAGCCCGGACATCCAGGTGATCGCCAAAGGGCTCGGGGGAGGCTATCAACCCATCGGCGGCATCCTGGTGGCCGGCCGGGTGGTGGACGCGCTCAGGCAGGGGTCGGGCAGTTTCAAGCACGGGCACACCTACCAGGCGCATCCGGTGGCGTGTGCCGCCGCGCTGGCGGTGCAGCAGGTGATCGAGCAGGACGCCCTGCTCGAGAACGTGCGTCGGATGGGCGCCCGGCTGTCGGAGGGCCTGCAGGCGACGCTGGGGGGGCATCCCCATGTCGGTGAGATCCGAGGCCGGGGCTTGTTCCTGGCGGTCGAGTTCGTTCGTGACCGTGCCACGCGCGAGGCCTTCGATCCGGCGCTGGCCGTGCACGACCGTCTGAAGCGCGCCGCGTACGCACGGGGGCTCGGCTGTTACCCGATGGGCGGGACCGTCGACGGCCGCCGCGGCGACCATGTCATCCTCGCGCCACCCTACATCGTGAGTGCGTCCGACGTTGACATGATCGCCGATCGCTTCTGCGCTGCCGTGACGGACGTGTTCTCGCAGCTTTGATCGGTCGACATCCGCGAGGGCTCGCGGTTCTGCCGGATCTCCGGGCTTGGGCACCGCCGGGGCGGTGCTGGTGCATCGACAGCTGGGCCGATCCTCCTCCTCCTGCTTCGCACAGAATCAGGACCATGAAGGCATCTCTCCCTACCCCTCCCGCGGCGTCGATGCGCAAACGTTCAGCGGCCGGCCATTTGTGCATGTGGTGGCTGGCCGTGCTCTTCTTGATGGCGGGTCATCTGACGGCCCGTGCAGAGACGTACCCCACTCGACCGATCCGCGTGATCGTTCCCGAATCGGCTGGCAGCATCGCCGATGCCTGGGCCCGTCGGCTGACGCGCCCGATGGAGCAGGCGCTGGGCCAGCCCATGCGGGTGGAGAACCGGCCTGGGGCTTCGGGCACGCTGGGGGCTGAAGCGGTGGCGCGCGCCGCCCCGGACGGCTACACGCTGCTGTACACCGGGCAGAGCCCGGTGGTGACCTATCCGGCCATCGGCGGCGCCGTCCGCTACGACCCGCAGCGCGATTTCACGCCGGTGGCCATCGGCCCGAACGCCTTCCCGGTGCTGGTCGCGGGTGTGGCCTCGGGCCTGCGCAGCTTCGAGGACCTGCGGGCGCGTGCCGCTGGCGGCACGCCGCTGTCCTGCGGCACCGGCGGACACGGCAGCTATGGCCACTTCGCCTGCGCCATGCTGGCCCGCGCGCTCGGTGTCGAACTGCTGATGGTGCCTTACAAGGGCTCGTCGGCGGCCTTGCAGGAGGCTGCGGGCGGGCAGTTGACGCTGACCACGGGCTTTCCGAGCGAGCTCATGGGCCTGATCGCGGCTGGCCGCATCGTGCCGCTGGCCACGTTCGCGCCGCGGCGCGCGGTGCCGCTGCCGATGGTACCGACCGTCGGCGAACTGGGCTTCGAGGGCCTGGAGCTGTATGCCTTCGCGGGGTTCTATGCCCCGGCAGGCACGCCTGCGGTCATCGTCGATCGCTTGAACGCCGCGGCCGCACTCGCCATGCAGACGCCGGAATACGTGAAGCTGGTCGAGGACGCGGGCGGACGCGTGCAGGCGATGTCGGCCTCGGCCTTCGCGCAGATGAACACCGAGGACCGCGAGCGTTGGCGCCGGCGCGGGCAGGATCTGGGCATCCGGCCACTGGAGTGAGCCGCCCCCGCGGCCCGGGGCCGAGCACGGGGCCTTCGATGCAGTGCGCGGCCTGGTTTGTGAGGCCAGACCTTGGAGCCGTTGCCGCAGGCCCGGTACCATGGCCTCATGTCCCAAGTCTCTTCCTTCCTGACGGCGCTTGTGCGCACCCTGGTCAGAATCGTCGTGGCCGTCGTCGGTGCGTTGCTGGCGCTCGCCGGTCTGGCATTCATGCTGGGGGCGGCGTTGGTCGGCGCGGCGGTGGCGCTCATGCTGGTGGTCTGGGCGCGACTGCGCGGGCGGCCGGCACCCCCGGTACGCTTCCGTTGGCGTCAGACCTGGGAGCGGCGCGGCCGCTTCACCACCGGTTTCGGCCGTCGCGGCCCTGCAGGGCCTTCCACCGCGCGGCGCGACGTCGATGTGGTGGATGTCGAGTTCACCGAGCCGCCGCCATCACCGCCATCACCGCCCAAGCGACTGGAATAGGAGTACCGTGCTGCAATGGCGCTTGAGGCGTGGTGCACCGGTGACGCCATCACCCCGTCAGGGCTCAATCGCCCCACCAGCGCGCCAGCCACGGCATCCACAGCGAGGCTGTCAGCACCTGCAACGCCATCGCCAAGCCTGCGTAAGCGCCGGCGTCGGGATGCACCTGCATCGCGCGCGCGGCGCCGATGCCGTGTGAGGTGGTGCCCAGCGCGAACCCGCGCACCGTCCAGTCGTCGATGCGCAGCAGGCCGAACAGGGCCTTGGCGCTGAGGGCGCCAACCATGCCGGTCAGCACCGCAAAGACGGCGGCCATCGCGGGCACGCCGCCCAGTCGGTCGGCCAGCCCCATGGCCACAGGTGCGGTCACCGACTTCGGCACGAGGGAGCGCAGGACGTCGCCCGGCAGGTCCAGCGCCAGCCCCAGGCCGATGGCGGTAGCCGCTGCAGCAGCGCCACCGGTGAGCCCGGCGAGCAGCAGCCGCAGGCCGCGGGCGCGCAACTCGGCGCGACGCTGCCACAGCGGCCAGGCCAGCGCCACCACCGCCGGGCCCAGCAGCACGTGGATGAACTGCGCCCCCGAGAAGTAGCTGGGGTAGGGCGTGCGGGTCATCACCAGTGCCGTGCCGATGGCCACCACGCTCCACAGCACCGGGTTGGCCCAGGGCGCCTGTCCGGTGCGTTCGTACACCGCCTGCGCGAGGACGTAGGTCGCGATCGTCGCGGTCAGGCCGAACAGCGGGGTCGACGCCAGGTAGACCCAGAGCTCGACGAAGTCAGCCATGGCGGCGATCTGCTCCCAATGGCGAGGTAGGCTTGCCCGGCAGGGGCGCAGTGGTCGCCACACCGGGGCGATGGGCGTCGCCTTCTGCGTTGCCGGATCGACCGCCCAGCAGCGCACGCAGTACCAGCGCCGTGACCGTCATGCCGACCCAGGTCGAGACGACGATCACCACGCCGAGCTTCCAGCCCAGAGGTGCCAGGGCACCCAGGTGCACGATCACGCCCACGCCCACCGGCACGAACAGCAGCGACAGGTGTTGGAGCAGCACGGCAGCCACGGCCTCGACCCGCCGCGCCACCGGCGCCCAGCCCAGTGCGGGCAACAGCATCGCCAGGCCCAGCACCGGCCCGGGCAGCCCGACGCCGAGCGCGCGGACGATCAATTCGCCGGCGGTCTGCAGCAGGAGCAGCAGGGCGAGGCCTTGCAGAGCGATCATCGAGGGATGATAGTCCTGCCGGGTGTGGGGTCGGGCCCTCCTTTGGCTGTGCGTCGGCGTCCGCCTCGGCGAGCCGGCGCACGCTGTCGCGCGGCGACGAGCCATGGCGAACCAAGACGAAGCGCAGTTAAAGGACAGCGCCGCCCGGATCCACCGCACAATCGTCAGGCTTGCATCACGAGGACGGACACCGGTCGCGCGGATGAACCCCCCAACTCCTATGTCGGTCACGCCGGACGCGCCGCACGGCCGGCTGCGCGTCATGCTGCTGGGCGCCACCGGCACCATCGGTCAGGCCACGGCGCGTGCGCTGCTGCGTCGGGGCCACGAGGTCGTGGCCTTCGTCCGGCCGGGCCGTGGTGTCCAGCGGGGGCGGAACGGCGAGGGGGCGCCGCCCGTGCTCCCGGGTGTCGAACAGCGCCAAGGCGATGTCTGCCAGCCGGGAGCGCTGGCGCGCGACGGTTTCCGGGGCGAGCGCTTCGATGCGCTGGTGTCCTGTCTGGCCTCGCGCACCGGCGGCCCACGCGATGCCTGGGCAGTGGACCATGGCGCCCACCGGCTGGCGCTGCAGGCTGCGTCGCAGGCCGGTGTCGGGCACTTCGTGCTGCTGTCGGCGATTTGTGTGCAGAAGCCCTTGCTCGCCTTTCAGCAGGCCAAGCTCGCGTTCGAGAGTGAGCTCGTCGCCTCAGGCCTTCGCCACTCCATCGTGCGGCCCACCGCATTCTTCAAATCCCTGTCGGGGCAGGTCGAGCGGGTGCGCCGAGGGCGGCCCTTCCTGGTCTTCGGCGACGGCGCGCTCACGGCCTGCAAACCCATCAGCGATGACGACCTGGGTGACTACCTTGCCGACTGCCTGCACGAGCCCGCCCGCTGGAACCGCGTGCTGCCCATCGGCGGGCCCGGCCCCGCGGTCACGCCGGCCGATCAGGCCCGCATGCTGTCTGCGCTGCTCGGACGGCCCGTGCCGGTGCGCCGCGTACCCGTGCGCTTGCTCGATGCGGTGATCGCCGTGTTGTCGACGGCTGGCCGGGTGGTGCCGTCGCTGGCCGACAAGGCCGAGTTCGCCCGCATCGGCCGCTACTACGCCACCGAGTCGATGTTGGTGTGGGACGCGGCCGCCGGCCGCTACGACGCCGAGGCCACCCCTTCGACCGGCACGCAGACGCTGCAGGCGCATTACGCCCGGATGCTGAAAGGCCAGGCCAGCGCCGGGCTGGGTAACCATGCGGTGTTTTGAGCCGCCGCCGTCCCGAAACCTGGAGATCACGATGCACGAGACCCCGACGACCCCTGCCGATCCACCGCCCTTCGATCCCGAACGACAGGCCCGGCTCACCGCAGACGCGATGGCGGCGATGCGCGAACTGGTGGCGCGCATCCCGCGCCGGTTCGACCATGCGGCCGAACCCGAGGCCCTCTTCGTGCCGCGCCGGTCGAAGGCGACCGCAGCGCGCGGGCGGCGGGGGCAGCCATGAGCGCGCCCGGCACGGCCTCGGCCGGCGAGGCGACGATCCACACCCTGGCCTCGGCCAGCCGCGCGCTCGCCGCCGGCCGCGTACGCTCGGTGGATCTGGTCGAACAGTCGCTCGAGCGCATCGCCGCGCTCGATGGTCAGCTGCACAGCCATGTGCGCGTCACGGCCGACCGCGCGCGGGCGGCTGCACGCCGCGCCGATGCCCGGATACGCCTTGGCGGCCGGCTCGGCCCGCTGGACGGCGTGCCCTATGCGCTGAAGGACATCTATGCCACGGCCGGCATTCCGACGACCGCGCATTCCCGTCTGCTGATCGACCACGTGCCGGCGCATGACGCCACGGTGACGGCCCGGCTCGAGGCGGCCGGTGGCGTGCTCACCGGCAAGCTCGCGACCCACGAGTTCGCCACCGGTGGGCCGGCCTACGACCTGCCCTTCCCGCCGGCACGCAACCCCTGGGACACGGCGCACTTCACCGGGGGGTCTTCCAGCGGCTCGGCCGCGGCAGTGGCCGCGGGCCTGGTGCCACTGGCCATGGGGTCGGACACCTCGGGCTCGATCCGGGGTCCGGCGGCCTTCTGCGGGGTGGCGGGCTTCAAGCCCACCTACGGTGTCGTGCCGCGCACCGGGGTCGTGCCGCTGGCCTTCAGCCTGGACCACTGCGGGCCGCTGGCCTGGACGGTGGAGGACTGCGCGCTGGCGATGAACCTGATCGCCGGACCCGACGGGGCCGATCCTGCAGCATCGCCGACGCGAGCAGCCAGCTTCACACGCGGCCTGAAGGGCGGGATCGAAGGCATGCGCATCGGGGTGGTCCGGCATTTCCACGAGCGCGATGTCGACGGCGAGCCCGAGGCCGTTGCGGCCATCGAGGCGGCGCTCGAGGTGCTGCGTCGGCTGGGCGCCAGGATCGTCACCGTGCGCCTGCCTCCGCACGCCGACTGGGACGCTTGCGTGCGCGTGCTGCTGTACGCCGAGGCGCTGGCCATCCACGAGCACGACCTGCGCACGCAACCCGAGAAGTACGCCGAGATCACCCGCACGCGGCTGGAGGCGGCACGGGCGATCAGCGGCACCGACGTGATCCTGGCGCAGCGCTGGCGCCGCCAGCTCTGCGATGCCTACATGGCCGCCACCGAAGGCGTGGATGCGCTGGTGTGCGCCTGCTCGCTGGGCACGGCCCCGGTGCTGGACGAGATGACCGGACCGCCCTACCTGTCGACCCGCGGCAAGCTGATCATGACCCCCTTCAGCCTGACCGGGGCGCCTGCGCTCAGCGTGTGCGCCGGTTATGCCGCTTCCGGCTTGCCGCTGAGCCTGCAGATCGCCGGTCGGCCCTTCGACGATGCCCGCGTGCTGCGCGTGGGCCACGCCTACGAACGCGCCACGCCATGGCGCGAGCGCCGGCCCGCGATGGCACTGGCCTGAAGGCGGCAGCGCGCTCCGGTGCAGGGGCGCCTGCCACCCCGCCCAGGATCAGCCGGCAGGGTCCGGTGGCATCTGCGACATCGGCCCGCGGCAGATCAGCACCGGCAGCGGCGACAGCGTGATCAGCCCGGGGATCACGCTGCCGCTGAGCAGTCGCACCACCGCGTTGCGGCCGGCCGAGGCCACGACGATCAGCTTGCAGTCGCGCTGGCGCGCGAAATCGATGACGGTCTGCGCGTCCTCGGGGCCTTCGATCATCTCGCGCCGATGGCGCACGCCGGCCTTGTCGGCCTTGGCCTCGGCTTCGGTGAGCATCTGCTCGGCGTTCTTGCGCGCGGCGTTCTGGAACTCGTCGGGCAAGGGCACGGCCGAGATCGGCATGTCCGGCACCGGCAGCGTGTAGGCCGGCAGGATGGACAGGAACAGCAGCTCGCTGCCGTGGACCTTGCCCAGCGTCACGGCCTCGCAGGCGGCGGCGCGGAAGGTGGACTCCTCGTTCAGCAGGACCAGGATGCGGTCGTACATCTTGCGCTCCTCCGGCGGCCTGGCCGCCTTTCATGAACCCGTACCACGGGGGGCTGTCCGGCCCTGTGATCGGGCCGGGACGATCGACATCAGCACAGACTGCGCGGGTGTCGGGATCGTGTCGTGTCTCGGCAGGAGCAGGTTTCGTGCCGCGCGCGCCGCCGGTGGGTTCCGGCGATCTGATGGACGCGACGACACCGCGGGCTGCTGCCGTCACCCGCGCGCCGCCCCACCTGGCCGGCCGGCCAGCCCCGCAGAGCGGGCCTGTGGGGCGCCAGCGGAGTGTGGGTCAAGGGAACGTCGCGCATGCCAGGAATCTATCCTGAGTGATGCAGGATTGCACGGCCAGGGCTCTCGGTGCATACCCTGAGGACCGCAGGAAGATGAGGCGTTAGGCTGTCGCCCATCGCACACTGGACCGATGACGATGCACGCGACGATGGCCCCCTACACCCCCAGCCCCGAGACCCTGCAGCGTGTGCTGGCGCGGCGTGGGCGGCTGCATGCCTTCGATTCGATCACCGCGGCGCGCACCGCCTTGCTGGTCGTGGACATGCAGAACAGCTTTGTCCAGCAAGGGGGTGGCCACGCCTGGGTACCGGCTGCGGCGGCCACCTGCCCGGCGATCGACAGGCTGGCGGCGGCGCTGCGCGCGGCCGGCGGCGTGGTGGTGTGGGTGCTGAACACCTTCACCGACGAGTCGGTGCACAGCTGGTCACACTTTCACACCGAGCTGTCGACCCCGCGCGGCTTCGAGATCCGTTCTGCCGCGATGCGCGCCGGCAGCCACGGGCATGCGCTGTATGCCGACCTGCATCCGATGCCCGAAGATTGGCAGGCGCCGAAGACGCGCTACAGCGCTTTCATCGACGGCTCTTCCGACCTGCACCCGCGGCTGCAGGCCCGGGGCATCGACACGGTGCTGGTGGCAGGGACGGCCACACAGGTGTGCTGCGAGAGCACGGCGCGCGACGCGATGATGCTGAACTACCGCACCGTGATGGTCAGCGACGCCTGCTCGGCCAACACGCAGGAAGAGCACGAGGCGACGCTGTCGAACTTCCTGCTGAACTTCGGCGATGTGCAGACCGTCGACGAGGTGGTCGCTGCGATGCATCGGGCCGGGTAGCCCGCCGGCATTCGGGCCGTGCCGGTGGCGCCGCTCGGCGCAGGCCGCCGAGCGGCCTGCGTTCAGGGCATGTAGGTGCCGCCGTTGATGTACAGCGTCTGGCCGGTGAGGTAGCTCGACGCCGGCGTGAGCAGGAAGATCGTCGGGCCCACGACGTCGGCAGGCACGGCGATGCGGCCCAGCGGGACGAGTTGCCCGAAGGCCTGCGGGTCCACGCTGGGGGCCGCGCGCTCGTCGGAACGTCCAGTGCCCCCGCGCAGGAAGGCCGTGTCGACCGCCCCCGGGGCCACGGCATTGACGCGCACGCGCGGCGCGTTCTCCAGGGCCAGTTCTTTGGTCAACAGGATGAGGCCGGCCTTTGCGGGGCCGTAGCCGCCGTAGTTGGGACGCGCCCAGGCGCCCAGGCCCGAGGCCGTGTGCACCAGGTGGCCGCCGCGCGGGCTGGTGTGCAGGTGCGGCAGCACCGCGCGCGACAGGTAGAAGGCCGAGTCGAGATTGCCCCGGATCACCTCGTCCCAGGTCTGCACGGGGGTGCTTGCCAGCGGGCAGGGCGGTGCCATGAAGCCGATCAGGTTGACGCAGGCGTCGAGGCCACCCAGGGACTGGGCCGCTTCGTCGACCGCAGACGCGATCGATGCGGCGTCGCGCGCATCGCACCCCCAGTGGGGCACAGACGGCGGGTGCGCCGCGATCGAGGCCGGCAGATCGATCACACCCACCCGTGCACCGAGCGCGGTGGCCTGCGCGACCAACTCGCGCCCGATGCCACCGCATCCGCCAGCCACCAGCAGGCTCAGGCCTGAGAGCGCGTCCGGGGCCCAGCAGGAGGCGGTGGCCGGGGGGTGGAAAGTCGGTGCAGTGGTCATGTCTGATGTCTTCGGGGGAGGGGGCTTCGACAGGCTCAGCCCGAACGGAGTGGGTGAGGGGCTTCGGCGGGCTCAGCGCGAACGGATCGAAAGCCGTTCGCCCTGAGCTTGTCGAAGGGCTTGAGCACCCAG
>JBMTXX010000074.1:0-14706 GCA_049453935.1 Rubrivivax sp. | reverse complement strand
ATCACGTGCTCGGCCCGCTCCTTCGGGTCGGCCAGCAGCTCGGCCTCCAGGGCCTTGTCCTGCTCCTGCGTGGCCCCGCGCGGGCGCGTGCCGGCGATGGGCCGCACCGTCACCACCTCGTGCGGCGCCTCGCCAGGCGCGGCGGTGGCGCGTTCCTGGCGCACGAGGATCTCGGGCGACGAGCCCACGATCTGGAAGCCCCCCATGTCGTAGTAGTACATGTAGGGGCTGGGGTTGAGCGAGCGCAGCGCGCGGTACAGCGACAGCGGGCTCTCGGTGTAGCGCTTGCGCACGCGCTGGCCGACGACCACCTGCATGCAGTCGCCCGCGGCGATGTAGGCCTTGGCACGCGCCACCGCGGCTTCGTAGTCGGCACGCGACCACTCGTGCTCGACGGCGTAGCTGGGCCCGCGTCGCACCTGTGGCGCGGTGACCGAGTAGCGCAGCTTGTCGGTGAGCTCGGCCAGCCGGCGCTTGCCGGCGAACCAGGCGTCAGGCGTGCGCGGATCGGCCCAGACGATGAGGTACAGCCGCCCGGAGAGGTTGTCGATGACCGCAAGCTCTTCGGTCTGCAGCAACTGGATGTCGGGCGTGCCCAGGCCGCCGGGCTTGCGCACGCCGGCCAGCTTGCGCTCGATGAAACGCACGGTCTCGTAGCCGAAATAGCCAGCCAGCCCGCCACAGAAGCGCGGCAGCCCCGGGCGCAGCGCCGGCTTGAAGCGCGCCTGGTACCGGGCGATGAAGGCCAGCGGGTTGCCTTCGTCGACCTCGACAACCTGCCCGTCGGTGACGACCTCGCTGCGCAGGCCCGTGGCGCGCACCAGGGTGCGCGCGGGCAGCCCGATGAAGGAGTAGCGGCCGAAGCGCTCACCGCCGACGACCGACTCCAGCAGGAAGCTGTGCGGCGAGCCGCCGGCCAGTTTGAGGTACAACGACAGCGGCGTCTCGAGGTCGGCAAAGGCCTCGGCGATCAGCGGGATGCGGTTGTAGCCTGCCGAAGCCAGGCTCTTGAATTCGAGTTCGGTGATCATGAAGGGGATCCTGGATCGACCCGGGCCGCAGGCGTGCCGGCCTGTGGACGGGAACGTCGGGTCACGGACCCGACGGGTTCAGCGACAGCGCCGGCGCTGCGCCGCGGTCAGCCAGTGCGCGCGCAGGGTCGCCAGGGCCAGGCTCCCCGGCCCATGCCTGCAATCCGTCTGCCGTGGCGATCCGTCCACATCATGCGCAAAGTCTAGCAGGGGCCGATGACCGGCCTGCTGCACGCTACGGCGGCACCAGGGAGCGCACCCGGCATCAGACGCGCGCCGGCAGCGCCTCGATCGTGTCGATCAGGTCCAGTGGACTGAAGGGCTTGAACAGGTAGCGGTCGGCCCCGGCCTCCAGCGCCGCCTCTCGGTCCACGGCGAGCCCGCGTGCGCTGATGACGATGATGGACGTGCCCGCCAGCGACGGGTCGGCACGGATGCGACGGCAGGCCTCGATGCCGTCGTACTCGCCAGGCATCATCAGATCCATCAGGACCACATCGGGTCGCAGTTGCTGCGCCAGGGCCACCCCCGAGGGGCCGTCGACGGCTTCATGCACCTGCCAAGACTCGAACTCGAGGGTCATCCGGATCAGCTTGCGGATGTCCGCCTGGTCCTCGATCGTCAGGATGCTCTTCACGCGCCTTGCTCCTCGGGCCCCGATCTGCTCGATGGTAGCCGACCTGCCGCCCCACCGGTCAAGGGATCTGCGATCCGGCCGCCGGCAACTCCACGGTGAACACGCTGCCACCGCCGTCACGCAGCGAAGCACGAACCGTGCCGCCGTGCGCCGCCATGATGCGGCGCGAGATCGCCAGCCCCAGCCCGGTGCCGCCCGAGCCGTCCTTCGTCCGGGTGGACTGCACGAAGGCGTCGAAGATGCGCTCGAGCTCCTCCTCCGGCACACCGGGCCCACGGTCCGACACCTTCAGCACGACACGCCCATGGGCGCCGACGTCGCCCTCGACGTCGATGCGGCCGCCCTCCGGGGAGAAGCGGATCGCATTGGCCAGGATGTTGCGCAGCACCTGCTGCAAGCGCAGCGCGTCGACCGCCGCCACCAGCGGCTTCGGCGACAGCGCCACCGCGACCTCGACGGCCCGCGCCAGCGCCTGCGTGCGCTGCTCGGCTGTCACCTCACGCACCAGTGCACGCACGTCGAGGAAGGCGAAGTTCATCGACAACTCGGTGCTCTCGGTGCGGGCCAGGTCGAGCAGGTCGTTGACCAGCGCCAGCATGCGACGGCCCGCGTCGTGGATGTCCCCGAACATCTCCGCGTAGGCCGGCTGCTCGCGCGCACGGCGTCGGCCCAGTTCCGAGAAACCGAGGATGGACTGCAACGGGGTGCGCAACTCATGGCTGACATTGGCCATGAACTCGGACTTGGCCAGCGAGGCTGCTTCGGCCGCATCGCGCGCCTCGCGCGTGGCGCGCTCGGCCTCCCGGAACTCGCTGATGTCCAGGAAGGTCAGCACGATGGGTTGCGGCTGGCCATCGGCCGAGGGCACCAGCGTCCGGTTGACCAGCAAGTCCCGCAGGGAGCCGTCGGCGCGCAGGTGCCGCGCCTCGTAGCGCCCGTCGGCCGTCAGCGCACGCCAGCCTCCACGCGCCATGTCGGGCGTCGGCAGCGGCGCCGGTTCGGGCAACGTGTTTCCACGGGCGACGTCCGGCAGACCGGAAGCCGAAGCGACCAGGCCGTCGATCCCCGCGCGCTGCAAGCCGGTGAAGGCCTCCCAGGCCCGGTTCACGCGCAGGTGCCGTCCGACGGCGTCGAGCACGGCGATGGGCAGGGGGCTCGACTCGATGAGGGACTCGGTGTAGGCAAGTTGCGCCTGCAGCGCCTGCTGCGCCGCCCGGATCCCGGTGATCTCCATCGCGCTGCCGGCATAGGCCACCACGGCGCCATCTTCGACGATGGGCACGACGGCCACGTCGAACCAGCGCTGCACCCCATCGACCCCGACCATGCAGGCCTGGGTGCGCCGGGCCCCCTCGGGCCCGGCAGGGTCGAAGAGCGCGCGCACCGCGACATCGGATTGCGGCGCCACGATCTCGTGCAGGGGACGGCCGATGACCTCGCTGGTGCTGCGCTGACCGATCGGGTCCCAGCGCCGGTTGATGAAGCTCAGCGTGCCGCGGGCGTCGGTGCGGAACAGCACCTCCTGCACGCTGCGGAAGATGAGGCTGAGCTCGCGCTCCCGGGCGGCGACGACCGCCTGTGCGCGGTCGAGGTCGGCCCGCACCATCTCCCGGGCGCGAAGGCTGCGCGCGGCCACGACGGTGGAGAGCAGGACGAACAGGACACCTGCGGCGCTCGTCACGACGAAGGTCAGGGAGCGCTGCCACCAGGACGCCACGAGCGGGGCCAGAGCCACCTCGGCCATGACCGTCACCGGCCGGTTGCGCAAGACCCGGAAAGCCGCCACCTGGGACTGCGGACGCAGGCCGGGGCCGACCCAGACGCCGTGCTCCAGTCGCGGCAGGAACTGGACGAAGGGCGCCCGGTCGGCCACGCTCTGCGCGCTGGCCAGTCCGGCGGTGGGCGTCGACGCCAGCACCGTGCCCTCGTAGGTCGTCAGGGCAGCGGCGCCCAGCGGGTCGTTCAGCGTGAGCGTCTGGAAGGCCGAGAAGGCGCCCGGGTTGAGCAGCGCCACGATGTGCAGGCGCCGGCCATCGGGACCCTGCAGCGTGCGCACGAAAGGGATGAAGCCCAGGCCCGGCGGCGACGACGCGGCCGCCAACGTGCCCGCCCCACGCCGCAGGTCGCGCAGGTCTCGCCCGGCCGTGAACGGTCCGATCGAATCCAGGCCCGGCGCCGGCAGCGGCCCGAGCCGTGCCGGATCGAGCCGGTCGCCGACATCGCTGGCGGTCGAGGCCGCCAGCACCCGCCCGTCGGCGTCGATGACGGCGATCGCCCGCAGAAAGGCCAGATTGACCAGCGTCTGCCGCAAGGCGGCGGCGACCGCCGGCCCACCGGCGTCCTCACCCGAGCCGGCGATCTCGGCCAAGGTGGTGGTGGCCAGCGAGGTGGCCTCGATGCTGCGCGTGGCGTGGTCCTCCAGCACCCGCGCGATGAGCTCGACGCGGCTGCGCTGCGAGGTCAGCGTGTCGAGCCAGTCCTTGTACAGCAGCGCTGCCACGGCAGCCGCCACCACGAGCGCGAGCGCGACGCCGGTGCCGAGCACCCAACCGCTGGCTGGCAGACGCTCACGCGACGGCGGACGTTCGCGCGCAGGCCCCTCCCCCGCCGGACCGCGGACGCGATCCGTCATCGCACGCGACGCCCGGACAGGGCGGCCGTGTCAGGCCGACGGCCGCATGCGCCACCCACGCTCACTTCAGGCGCACGATCTCCGACAGACCATGCCGGCGTGCGGCAGCCTCCAGGCGTCCGTCGCTCTGGATGCGTGCCACGAAATCGTCCACCGCTTGCCACCATGCCTCATCTCCGGGCTTGACCGCGTAAGCATAGGGCAGGACGAAGAAAGGCTGCGTGGGGGCGATGAGTTCGGCCCAGTCGGCGTTGTCGAGCAGGCGCCGGCTGTAGGGGTAATCGGTCATGAAGACGTCGACACGGCCCGCCTCCAGCTCGCGCTCACGCGTGTCAGGTGGACGCACGCTCACCATGCGCGCCTGCCTCAGGCGCTGCGCCATGACCGTCTCCATGAAGGTGCCTGCCTGCACCGCCACGACCACGCCCGGACGGTCGATGTCGTCCCATCGTCGGACGATCCGGTTGCCACGCGTGGTGATCGCGTAGATGTCACTCTGCAAGTAGGGTCTGGAAAAACGCAGGCGGTCCATCCGCTGCGGCAGGACCCCGACGGCGAACATCGCGACGTCGCAACGCGCCTCCTCCAAGTCGCGGATCAGTGTGGCGAAGGAGGAATCGACATGGACGACGGTGAGGCCCAGATCCTTGGCGAACTCACGCGACAGGTCGATGTCGAGCCCGACCAGTTGCTGGTTGCGGGGGTTGCGGTAGCTGATGCCGTAGTAGTCGGGCCAGATGCACACCCGCACCTCTGCGGCCGCACGCACGCGGTCGGCGGTGGCACCGGCCTGTGCGGCGTGCATCAGCCCCAGCGTGAGCAGCAGCCCCCAGCAAAGGCGCCCGACATTCGCGATCGACATCGTTGGCAGCATACCCCGGCCTTCGTGCTTGCGGCCACCGTCGACACCCATGACACCGCGACAGCCGCAGCCGCCAAGCCCGGGCCGACCCGGAAAACCGCAATTCCCGCAATTTCATACGCGTTGTCCTGCATGATCCTGACAACGGGCTGGAAACCCCGCCGTTCCGGACGGTCACGTCAGGCCACGTCGCCGATTGCCGCAAAATCAGCGATGTGAGCCCCGTCAGCGCCACCCCGCCGCCCATCCTGCTGGAAGAACACTGCACCACCCTGCAGGTGGCCCGCATGCTCGGGATGGCCGTGCGGTCGGTGCAGATGATGGTCGATCGCGGGTTGCTCGAAGGCTGGAAGACCCCTGGAGGCCACCGGCGCATCGCCCGGTCATCGGTGCAGCGGTGGCTCGACACCCACCGGCCGGGCTCGCTTGTCGACGCGGCGCCGCCGCCGGCGGCCGATGCAGCCCCGGTCGCCCGCGCCGCGCCGCGCCTGCTCCTGATCGAGGACTCGAGCCATTTCCAGTCCCTGATCGCGCTGCTCGTGCGCCGCGAGCTGCCACAGGCCGAGTTGCACGTCGCCGAAGACGGGATCTCGGGCCTGGCGATGACCGGCCGGCTCGACCCGGATGTGCTGATGGTCGACCTGCTGCTGCCCGGCATCGACGGGGCCGCGCTGATCACGCGCTTGCGTTCGCACGAACAGTTCCGGCGGATGCGACTGGTCGTGGTGACGGGGCTGGGACCGGCCGAGCGCAAACCCTATGAGTTCGCGCTGCAGCAGGTGCCGGTCGTCCAAAAGACGCGACTGGTCGAGGACCTGCCGCCCCTGCTGAAAGCCCTGGTCGCGCAGCGCGACCTCGCACCCTGAACCCGGCAGACCGTGGTGGCGCGTCCACGCGTGCTGTTGCTCGAAGACGACCCCGCCATCCAGCGCTTCGTCGCACTGGTGGCCGAGGACTGCGATGTCGAGGTGCAGGGGGTCCACTGCCTGGCCGACGCCGACAAGGCCTTGAAAGCCGGGAGCTTCGATCTGCTGCTGGCCGACCTGATGCTGCCCGATGGCTGTGCCGTCGAATGGCTGCAACGCACACGGCAGGCCGACGAGACACGCGCCCGACTCCGGGTCGTGGCCTTCAGCGCTGGGTTGGGGACGACTGTTCGACATGCGCTTGGGCTGGCGGGGGTCGAACGCTTCCTGCCCAAACCGGTCTCGGTGGACGACCTGCAAGCCTGTTTCAGCGAGCTGTGGGGCACGCCTGTGGCGCGCGAGCCGGACGTCGGCCGCCACGCGTGCGACGGATGCGAGGCAGCACACCCCGCAACGCCCCCGCCACACCAGCGCAGCGGCGCCGCAGTGGTGCAACGCTACTTCGGCGGCGATGCCCGGCTCCACGCCGACTTTCTGCAGGCCTGGCGCGGTGGCCTCGTGCGTGACCTGGCCCGCGTCGAGCAGCACCTGGCCGATGCGGATCTCGCGGCCGTGGGACGCATGGCCCACAGCATGAAGAGCGCCTTGCGCATGCTGGGCGAGTCCCGTCTCGCGCAGGACGCATCCCTGGTCGAGCAGCGCTGCGCAGAACGGACCGATGCCGGCGCATCACTGGCGTGGGACCGGCTGCGGTCCGGGCTGCAAGCCTGGATGGCACGGCGCGGCGACATCGCCCCGTCCGCCTGAGCGCGTCAGCCGCGGGGCTGATATCCGGCCGGCACCGCGCTGTCGGTACCGCGCGCGGCCGCACAAAGGGTCAAGGCCGATGCGCGGCGGCCTTGTCGGGCGAG
Organism: Rubrivivax sp.; assembly: GCA_049453935.1. Taxonomy (GTDB): domain Bacteria; phylum Pseudomonadota; class Gammaproteobacteria; order Burkholderiales; family Burkholderiaceae_C; genus Rubrivivax. The sequence goes on along the minus strand of JBMTXX010000074.1, from coordinate 7,767 downwards.
CCCTCCAGCCCGGCCAGCAGGGCCGGATTCGACCCCGGGATGACCATCTGGAAGCGCTGGTCGACGAAGGTGTAGTCGTAGTAGCCCATCCGCGCCAGCGGCTGGATCTTCAGGATGTCGACCAACCCCTCGGGCGTGATCACCGCATCGTCGATGTGCACCGCCACGACACGGCCGAAGACGACGTCGGCCGAGCCCATGGGCGGCGGGCCCGGAAAGCGCAGCGTGTTCAGGTAGACGCACTCGAACTGGATCGGCGAGCCGGCCACCCGGGGCGCTTGCACCTTGCGCGAAGGCAGCTTGGACAGGCCGGCGAGTTCGAACTCGTCAACCCCAGGCGGCACCTCCTGCCCGGTGAGGTTGACGGCCTCGCGCAAGGCATACGTGGCCATGTTCCAGACGAACTCGCCTGTGTCCTCGGCATTGCGCACCGAGTCCTTGCGCCGGCCATCGGTGGTCTGGTTGGCCGAGAACATCACGATCGGCGGGTCGAAAGTGACGTTCTGGAACTGGCTGTAGGGCGCGAGGTTGGCCCGGCCCTGGCGGTCCAGCGTCGAGATCCAGCCGATGGGCCGGGGCACGACGCAGGACTTGAAGGGATCGTGCGGCAGGCCGTGCGGGGTGAGGCCGGGTTCGAAGTACATGCGCGGTTCCTTGAAGTGCTTGCGGGCGATGCCTGGCCGCCGGGTCAGACGGCTGGGCCCGCGCCCGCCTCGGCCGGCACACCCCGTGCCGGCGCGCCATCGTACGTCCACGTCCACTGCCGCGGCAAAGGCCCCTTGATGCGGGCGCCTTGCTGCGTCTGCTCCCAGGCGTGCGCCAGCAGGCCCACCGCGCGCGACAGGCAGAACAGGCCCCGGGCCAGCGGCGCGGGAAAGCCCAGTTCGCCGTAGATGACGGCCGTGACGCCGTCGATGTTCATCGGGATGCGCCGCGACCTCCCCCGTGCGAGGGCCTCTTCGATGCCGCGGGCGATGGCGGCGTGGCGGCCGGACACGACGCCCGCAGCCACCGCCTCGTCCACGCGCTCGAGCAGCGGCGCGGTGCGCGGGTCCACCGGATGGAAACGGTGGCCGAAGCCCGGGATGGCCTTGCCATGCTGCGCCACCTGCTCGGCCAGGGCCTCGCGCACGGCGTCGTCCAGGCCGGCGCCCGCCTCGAGCCGGTCACCGACGGCCTCGTACAGCGCCAGCGCCTGCTCACCCGCGCCGCCGTGCACGTCGCCCAGCACGTTCAGGCCCGAGGCCAGCGCGCCGTTCAGGCCGACGCCGCAGGTCGCGGCCATGCGCGCGATCGCGATGCTCGGCGCCTGCGGGCCGTGGTCGACCGCGGCCATCAGCGCGGCTTCCAACAAGTCGGCCTGCGCCGGCGACGGCAGATCGCCGCGCGTCATCAGCCACACCATCTGCGCATAGCCCACACGGGCGCGGATCAGGTCCTCGATGGCGTAGCCCCGGTAGCGGATCACGCCGGGCGACATGTCGATGATGGACGTGCGCCACCAGTCGCGGGCGAGCTGCTCGGGGTCGGGCTCGGTCATAGGGCTCCTTCCTGTTCCAAGGCGTCGATGTCGGCGGCGGTGTAGCCGAGTTCGGCCAGGATCTCGCGACTGTGCTGGCCCAGCGTCGGCGGCGGGCTGTCCACCGCCGGTGTGGCGCCGTCGATCCGCATGCCGGTGCGCAGAACCCGGATGTCGCGCCCGACGCCGGGGGCGTCGGCAAAGGTGGCGACCATGCCGCGGGCCGCCACCTGCGGGTGCTCGAGGGCCTGCGCCACCGAGTGCACCGGGCCCGCCGGCACGCCGGCCGCGCTCAGCAGCGGCCACCAGTGCGAAGCCGGATGGGCGGCCAGGGCGGTCTCGATCTCCGCGCTCAGCGCGGCACGGTGCGTCAGGCGGCCCTGCCGTTGCGCGTAGCGCGGGTCGTCGATCAGGTCGGGCCGGCCGATCAGGCGCGCCAGCGTCTCGAACTGCGACTGCTTGTTCGCCGCGATGTTCAGCAGGCCGTCGGCCGTGCGGAAGGTGCCCGACGGGCTCGCGGTGACGTTGTCGTTGCCCAGGGGCTGCGGCTCGCGCCCGGCGATCAGCAGGTTCGACACCGCCCAGCCCATCGTCGACATCACGGCCGCCAGCATCGAGACGTCGATGAAACGGCCCGCCGTGCGGTCGCGCTCGGCCAGCGCCGCACACACCGCCATCGCGGCGGTGAGGCCGCCGATGGTGTCGGCCACCGGGAAGCCCACGCGCAGCGGCGCGCTTCGGGCATCCCCGGTGATGCTCATCACCCCGGCCATGCCCTGGACGATCTGGTCGTAGGCCGGAAGGTCGCGCAGCGGGCCGTCCTGGCCGAAGCCGGAGATGGCGCAGTAGACCAGCCGCGGGTTGTGCTCGAGCAGGGCCTCGTAGCCCAGGCCCAGGCGCTGCATCACCCCGGGACGGAAGTTCTCCACCAGCGCGTCGGCGCTGCGCACCAGGCGCTGCAGCACGGCCCGGCCGCCGGGCTTCTTCAGGTCGAGCGCGATCGAGCGCTTGCCCGCGTTCTGTGCGAGAAAGGACACGCCCATGTGGCGCTCGTTCAGCGCCGCGTCGGCACCGAGCTGGCGGGCGAGGTCGCCGCCGTCGAGCGCTTCGACCTTGACGACCTCGGCGCCGAGGTGCGCCAGCTGATGGCAGGCGAAGGGCCCGGCCAGGACGTTGGTGAGATCGAGCACGCGCAGGCCGCGCAGGGGGGCTGGTCGCGAAGGCAGCTGCGGCTGCGGCTGCGATGGCGCGCGGGGCGCTCGAGCATCTGGGGCCAAGGGCTGATCCTGTGGATGTGGCGTAGGGTGGGGTGAGCGGGAACGCGGGGGTCCGGTTCGATCAGCCCCGTCATCAATTCTAAAGTTGGAACTCCATTCCATAGATATCCACATCGTGCCGTTCCGTCCTGCCGCCGGATAATCTCGCCGTTCGACGCAGGCCAAACACCACACCCCGCACGCCCATGCCACGCCGCCCCCGCCTGCCTGCGCTGGCCGACGAGAACGCCGCCGCCGGTGGCGTGGGCACCCTGGACCGGGCGCTGAGCATCCTGGACGCCTTCACCGCCCCCCGGCCGACGCCGACGCTGGCCGACATCGCCGCCCACACCCGCATGGCCAAGAGCACGGTGCTGCGCATGCTGGCGTCGCTGCAGCATGCCGGGCTCGTGCTGCGGCTGGCCGACAGCACCTACGCGCTCGGCCCAACGGTGGATCGGCTGCAACGGGTGCGGGCCGGCTCGGTGCCGACCGACGCCCTCGTCCTGCCGGTGCTGCGCGAACTCGCCAGCCTCACCGGCGAGAGCGCGAGCTATTACGTGCGTCAGGGCCACCAGCGCCTGTGCCAGTTCCGGGTGGATTCGCCCCGGCCCGTGCGCGACCATCTCCAGGTCGGGTCGCTGCTGCCGCTGGACCGGGGCGCCGGGGGGCGGGTGCTGTGCGCCTACGCCGGCGCACAGGGCGAGGTGTTCGAAGCCATACGCCGCGACGGCGTGGCCGTGCTCGCAGGCGACCGCGACCCGGAGATCGCGGGCGTCGCCGCGCCGGTGTTCGATGCCGGGGGCGGGCTGGCCGGCGCACTCACCCTGAGCATGCCGGCGCAACGCCTGCAGGCCGCGCATGCCGGGCCGGTCAAGGCGGCCGCACAGCGGCTGACCCGGCTGCTGGGTGGGTGACCGGCCACGCGGGTCACCCATCCTGGATCAACATGTCGGCTTCATCCGCCCTTGACCAGATCGTCCTCGGCCACAGCCCGGTGATCGACCGCAACCGCCAGACGGTGGCGGTGCGGCTGACGGTCTTTCCCGAGCCGCGCAACGCGCCGCCGGACCCGGCCGGTCTGCTGGCCGCCGTGACGCAGGTCTGGCCTGCCCCGGGCGGCACGCCAGGGGCTGAAGCGTCCGTCCAAGAAACGGGCTTCGGCGCGGCCACCCCCACGCCGGTGGTGCTGAACATCGCCTCCGAGCCCTGGCTGCGGGCGATGCTCGGCAGCCACCCGCCTTCGCACGTGATGCTGGAAGTGCCCGCCTTCATGGCGGCGCAACCGGCCTGCGCCAGTGATTTGCACGCACTGCGGGCCGCAGGCCATGCGCTGATGGTCAAAGGCCGGCCCGTGGAGGAACTGCCAGCGGACATCCGGACCTGCTTCAGCCACGCGCTGGTCGATGTCGACGACGATGGAGCCGGCTCGGCAAGCCCTGGCACTCTCGCCGGCGATGGTGCTGACACGGTGGAGCGCATCGCCCTGGTTCGCGGGCCCGTGCACAGCGCGGCCGATCTGGACGCCGCACTCGCCCGCGGGGCCACCGCCGTGGTGGGTTGGCCCATCGATGGCGCAGCCGGCTGGGCGCGGGTGGCGGCCGCCGACGTCGCCGTCGTCACCGAACTGATGCAGCGGGTCGACCGACAGGAGCCGGTCGAACGACTGGAGGCGGTGATCAGGAACGACCCGCAGCTCGCCTTCCGGCTCATCCGCCACCTGAACTCGGCCGCCTTCGGCCTGCCGGTCGAGGTGTCGACCTTCCGGCACGCACTGATGCTGATGGGCTACGGCCCGCTCAAGCGCTGGCTCGCGCTGCTGCTGGTCACCGCCGGACGCGACCCCGCCCTGCGGCCGGCGATGTTCGCGGCCGTGCGCCGTGGCCTGCTGATGGAGGAACTCGTGCGTGCCACCGCCGACGAGGAGGCGCGCGGCGAGATGTTCATCTGCGGCGTGTTCTCGCTGCTCGACGTGATGCTGGGCCACTCCTTCGAAGAGCTCTTCCGCAGCGTGCCCGTGCCCGAGCGGGTGCAGCAGGCCCTCGTCGAGGAGACGGGCCCGTATCACGCGGCCCTGACGCTGGCCCGCGCGCTCGAGCAAGGTGTGCGCAGCGACATCCTCGCGGCGGCGGACGGCTGCTTCCTCGGCCTGGGCGAGGTCAACGCGGCGCTGCTGCGCGCGCTGGCCGCCGCGCGGGAAATGGCGTGAGCCTGCAACCCTGCTGCGGCTGCTCGGGCGGGGGTGGCAAACCGCACGCCAGCCTGCGCAAGCTTGCGTGCGACGACCGCGCGCCGCGGAGGGGCTGGCCGAATAATGTCGCCTCAGCCTCTCAGGCCGGGCTCAGGAGCCTCGGTAGGTGCTCCAGCTCCACGGGCTGACCAGCAGCGGCACGTGATAGTGACCCTCGGGGTCGGCGATGCCGAAGTCGAGTTGCACCGTGTCGACAAAGGGGGGCTCCGGCAGTTCGACGCCCCTGGCACGGAAGTAGGGGGCGACCTCGAACAGCAGGCGCCAGCGCCCGCGCGCCATCGACGACGGATCGAGCAGCGGCCCGTCCGGATTGCGGCCGTCGGCATTGAGCGTGACCTGGCGCACCGTCTGCGTGCTGCCGTCGTCGGCCACGCGCTGCAGCGTGACCTGCATTCCGGCCGCGGGGCAGCCGTGGGCGGTGTCGAGAACGTGGGTGCTGAGGCGTCCCATGGTGTGGCTCCTGTGAGTGGGTGATGGGCCCCGCAAAGCCCCGCTGCTCGCAGGGCCGGGGCCGGGCCATGGATCCGTCGATCAGTGGATCAGTCGGCCGGCGCGCCGGCCTCGAACCAGCGCTTGACGAGCTGGCGCTCGGCGTCGGTGATCTGCGTGGCGTTGTTCATCGGCATCAGCTTCAGCGTCCAGACCTGCTGGTACACCGACTGGGCCTGCTGTTTCAGCAACTCGGGCGTGTGCAGCGCGACGTTCTTGCTCTGCACCTGGGCGTTGTGGCAGATCACACAGCGCTGCTCGACCACCTCCCGCACCGCGGCGAAGCTCACCGGCTGCGCCGCCGCCTGCTGCTGCGCCGGACTGGGCGGCGCCGGCGCACGCCACACCGCCAGCGCCACCAGCACCGCCACACCGAGCAGCGCGTGCTCCCACGGGGTGCGCAAGCCCTGCGCGTGCGCACGGTGGCGGGCGACGAAGCTGTGGCGGATCAGCGCGCCGGCCAGCATCAGCAGCACCAGCACCAGCCAGTTGTGCGGCCCCTGATACAGCCAGCCGTAATGGTTGGACAGCATGGCCACGATCACCGGCAGCGTGAAGTAGGTGTTGTGCACGCTGCGCTGCTTGCCGCGCTGGCCGTGGATGGCCTCAGGCTGCCGCCCCTCCCGCAGGGCTGCCACCACCTTGCGCTGACCCGGGATGATGACGAAGAAGACATTGGCGCTCATCGCCGTGGCGAGCATGGCCCCCACCAGCAGGAAGGCCGCGCGCCCGGCGAAGAGCTGGCAGGCCAGCCAGGACGCGAAAACCACGAAGGCCGTCACGACCACGCCGACGACCAGGTCGCCGCGTCGGCGCTGGCCGAACAGCCGGCAGATCGCGTCGTAGATCAGCCAGAAGGCCACCAGGAAGCCCAGCGACGTCGTGATCGCCGCCGTCGGCGACCAGTCGAAGACATTCCTGTCGATCAGAAAGCTGCTGGCGTTGAACAGGTACAGCACGGTGAACAGCGCGAAACCGGTCAGCCAGGTGGAATAGCTCTCCCAGTAGGACCAGTGCAGCTTCTCGGGCAGCGGCAACCAGCGCGGTGCCAGCATGTACTTGTTGGAGTGATAGAAGCCCCCGCCGTGCACGGCCCACATCTCGCCGTCGACGCCCTTGTCCTTGAGGTCCTGGTGCTGTGGCTTCGTCAGGCTGTTGTCGAGCATCACGAAGTAGAACGACGCGCCGATCCAGGCCACGGCGGTGATCACGTGCAGCCAGCGCAGCAGCAGGTTCAGGAGATCGAGCAGATAGGCGTCCATCGAAAGGGTCTCGGTCAAACGGGAAGCCGCCGCTGGCGGCCAGGCACCGGCGACGCTCCTCACCACCGCGGGCCCTGTGAGGCGAACGGGTCGCGACTGCCGACGACCAGCCGTGCGCCCACACGCGCCCGGACTGGGCAGCGGAGCCCGCTGCGACCATGGGGCGCGTGTATACACTAAATTGCCTGGCGCTTAACGGCCGCGGGCCCACTGGGCCGCAGCGCGCCGGCCCGGTGTCCTCGAGCGCCGGGCACGTCCCCACCCGCACCTTCCGCCGCCGAGCGGTCGAAAACCCGATGAACGCCCCTGCTTCTGCTTCACGTTCCACCGCTGCATCCCGCTACCCGCGCGACCTCCTCGGCCACGGCCGCCACCCGCCGCATGCGCGCTGGCCCGGCCAGGCCCGGGTGGCCGTGCAGTTCGTGCTGAACTATGAGGAGGGCGGCGAGAACTCGGTGCTGCACGGCGACGCCGGCAGCGAGCAGTTCCTGTCCGAGATGTTCAACCCGCCGGCCTTCCCTGCGCGGCACCTGAGCATGGAGGGCATCTACGAGTACGGCAGCCGCGTGGGCGTGTGGCGCATCCTGCGCGAGTTCGAGCGGCGCGGCCTGCCGCTCACCGTCTTCGGCGTGTCGATGGCGCTCGAGCGCTGCCCCGAGGTCACGGCCGCCTTCGTCGAGCTCGGCCACGAGATCGCCTGCCACGGCTGGCGCTGGGTCCACTACCAGAACATCGACGAGGCCACCGAGCGCGAGCACCTGCGCATCGGCATGGACATCATCGCCCGCCTGACCGGCGACGGCGCCGGCGGCGCGCCGCGCCGGCTGCACGGCGCGGGCTGGTACACCGGCCGCGACAGCCCGAACACGCGCCGCCTCGTGGCCGACCACGGCGGCTTCGAGTATGACAGCGACTACTACGGCGACGACCTGCCTTTCTGGCTGCAGGTGCGCAAGACCGACGGCACGCTGGCCCCGCACCTGGTGGTGC
>JBMTXX010000073.1:0-14711 GCA_049453935.1 Rubrivivax sp. | reverse complement strand
CCAGGGCCTGCGGCCCGAACGGAACGAGGCGGTGGGCTTCGGACGCAACGGCCCGGTACCTGACCTGCCCCCCAGGCCCGCGTTGACATGCTCGAGGCGCTGGCCAACCGGGTCCGGTCGCGGCAAGAGGGCCAGCACCTCGACCGGGTCGACGTGCAACAGCCTGCACTGTGCCTGCGCCAGCGCGCGGGCAAAGGCCAGGTCCGGCAGTTCGTCCAGGCGGGCATCCTCCAGCGCCGCAAGCCGCGCCGGCGGCACCTTCAGCATGCCAGCCATCACTTCCAGGGCGTATCCGGCCGACTCCCGCGCCTGCCGAAGCCGTTGTCCGGCCGCCACCGCATCCGATGCTGCATCGGTCATTTGATGCCCTTCGTCATCCACACCGCCTCGCCCCGGGCAGACGGTGGCTGTTCCGATCTGCGACGCCGGCCTGCTCAGTCGCCATACATCCCCCGCTCCAGTCGGATCGCAGAGGGAGATCCGGGGTAGCGGCTGCGCAGCAGGTCGGCCCAGTGCTGGCGCCCTGGATCATCACCGAGACGGTGCGCCAGACGGACGGCCAGCCAGAGGTCGGACTCCGACGGCGTCGCAGCGCGCTGGAGCACCGGCTCGAGTGTGGCGCGCGCGCGCTCGGCCTGTCCTAGCGCCAGCCATGTCGACGCGAGATGGTAGGTCGTCACCGGATGCGCCGGCTCGAGTTCATCCGCCCGCACCAGTGCACCCACCGCCGCTTCCAGTCGCTGCGCGTTGCCCAGACACACACCTCGCGCACGCCAGCCACGCGCGGCGTCTCCTGGCGTCGTGCGGTCGATCGCGGCACCGAACCACGCATCGGCTTCCTGCCAACGCCCCTGCTGGCACAGGAACCAGGCGTAGTTGTGCATCGGCTCCGGATCCCGCGGCGCGAGCTTCAGGGCTCGCCGGAAGCTCTCTTCCGCCAGCGCAGCCTCTCCCAGTTGCCCGTAGATCAGGCCCCGCAGGTTCAAGGCCGGCGCAGAATCGGGCTGGATCGCCAACACGCGCTTGACCTCGTCGAGCGCCGTCGACGCCTGGCCCAGAGAGAAGTAACCGGCCGCGAGTTCCAGGCGAACCTGGGCGAGCCGATCGGCTTCCGACTGGTCGGAGGCCGTGCGCAGGTCCGTGGACCTTCCAGGCCCTGCACAACCGATGGCCACCAAGGCCAGGGACAGAACCGCAAGCAGAAGCACCCGTTGCGTCAGTCGGCGCGAAGCATGCGCCCGGGCCATCATGCGAGCGACAGAGAGCGTGTGGCGATCGGAATGGTGCGCGGCAGCCGGCTCGCCACGTCGGTGCGGTCACGCACTTCGCCCGCCAGTTGACCGCAGGCCGCGTCGATGTCGTCTCCGCGCGTCTTGCGCACCGTCGTCACCACCCCGCCGATCTGCAGGATGCGCGCAAAGGCTGCGACGCGCTCACGCGACGACCGCTTCAGACCCGAGCCAGGGAAGGGATTGAAGGGAATCAGGTTGAGCTTGCACGGCACGTTCGCTCGCGACAGATCGGAGCGTCCGGTGACCAGCGCAAGCAGCGCCCTGGCATGGTCGTCGGTGTCGTTGACACCGTCGAGCATGCAGTATTCGAAGGTGATCACGTCGCGCGGCGCCCGCGCCAGGTACCGCTCGCATGCCGACAGCAGTTCACCCAGCGGATACTTGCGATTCAGCGGGACCAGTTCGTTCCGGATGGCATCCGTTGGCGCGTGCAGCGACACCGCCAGCGCAACAGGGCAATCCTGCGCCAACCGATCCATCATCGGCACGACACCCGAGGTCGACACCGTGACCCTGCGACGGGACAGCCCGTAGCCATGGACGTCCAGCATGACCCGCAGCGCCGGCACCAACGCCGCATAGTTCTGCAGCGGCTCGCCCATGCCCATCATCACGACGTTGTCGACCGCCCGCTCACCTTCGGCAAGTCCCAGGCGTTCGCGCAGCCGTCGTTCCGCGTACCACAGTTGGGCCACGATCTCCCAGGTCCGCAGATTGCGGCTGAAACCCTGGTGCCCCGTCGAGCAGAAGCGACAGCCCACCGCACAGCCGGCCTGGGAAGACACGCACAGCGTGCCTCGGGACGTCTCGGGGATGAAGACCGTTTCGACGGCGTCACCGCCACCGACGTCGAACAACCACTTGACCGTGCCGTCGGATGAGACGTGCTCGGCGCGCAGGGACAGGCCAGCGACCACGAACCGTCCAGCGAGCTTGTCGCGCAGCGACTTCGCCAGGTCGGTCATCCGATGGAAATCGGCCTCGCCGGCGCGATGGATCCACCTGAACAACTGCACCGCGCGGAAGCGCTTCTCACCGATCGACTCGCACAGCCCGACGAGCCCCTCGAGATCGAGGTCCAGCAGGTTGGGCGGGGATTCGACAGGCTGCATGGGGTTGCTCATGGCGGGCGGCCGGGCCCTGGCCGCAGCAAGGCCCGCCGCCAGGGGGCTTCAGCGCCCGTGAATGTTCATGCCGGGGAAGAAGAACGCCACCTCGACGGCCGCCGTCTCGGGTGCGTCGGAGCCGTGGACCGCGTTGGCGTCGATGCTGTCGGCAAAGTCCGCACGGATCGTGCCCTTGTCAGCCTTCTTCGGATCGGTCGCGCCCATGAGTTCGCGGTTGCGCGCGATCGCGCCCTCGCCCTCGAGCACCTGGATCATCACAGGGCCCGACACCATGAACTCGACCAGATCGTTGAAGAAGGGGCGATGCTTGTGCACGGCATAGAAGGCCTCGGCCTCGCGGCGGGACAGGTGCGCCATGCGCGCGGCGATGATCTTCAGGCCCGCGGCCTCGAATCGGGCATAGATCTGCCCAATGACGTTCTTTGCCACTGCGTCGGGTTTGATGATCGACAGTGTGCGTTCGATGGCCATGTGAAAAACCTCCGGGGGACGGCGCCCGATGAAGAGAAAAACTTCGGGATTCTACCCGGGTAGCCGATCAGCGACGGCGACCACCCTTGGCCGGCCGGCCCGGTCGCGCGCCCTTGGCCGGCTTCAGGAAGGCATCGGCACCGATGTATCCAACCGAAGTGCGCATCGGGTCGGGCTGCGCACCACCGGGGCCGCCAGGGCCGCTCTTGACGGCCTTGCCGTCCTTGCGAGGCCCGCCCGGGCGCTTGCGGCCCGCGGGGCCGCCGGGGGCACCGGCGCCAGGACCGCCCCCACCGCCGGCGCGGCCCTTCTGGACGAAACGTCGGTCGTAGGTCTGCTGCAGCGGGTTCGGGATCGGTCCGGCCTCGTCATCCAGGTCCGGGCGGACGCGGCGCTCGGCCTCTGCGGCACGCCGATCGTAGGTCTGGACGAGGGGGTTCGGGATGGGCCCGCCCTCGTCTTCGACACGGCGCTGCCCACGCGGCCGCTGGACTGCTCGGCGGTCGTAGGTCTGGAGCAGCGGGTTGGGGATGGGACCGATCGGCTCCTCGAAGTCCTCGTCCCGCGGCGAAGTGGCGGTGTCTGCGCCCGATCGGCCCGTCGACGGCCCGTCACCGCGGCGGGGCTTGCGACCGCGTCGTGACGATCGAGGGCCTCGAGCGTCCCCGTCGTCGCTCGGTCCTGACGCCACTCGCGCGGCACCGGTCACTTCACGCAGGGTCTTCACGTCCTGAGGCGACAGGTCCACCCAGGCGCCGCGTCGCAACCCTCGAGGCAGGACGACAGAACCGTAGCGGATCCGGATCAACCGGCTCACCGCGTGCCCGACCGCCTCGAACAGACGACGGACCTCCCTGTTGCGCCCTTCGGCGATGACGACGCGATACCAACGGTTGGCGCCCTCGCCGCCACCGTCCTCGATGCTCAGCAACGTCGCCGTCTGCCCTTCGATCTCGATGCCCTCGAGCAGGCGCTGGCGCCCTTCGTCCGAGAGTGCCCCGAGGATGCGCACCGCATATTCGCGCTCGACCGCAAAGCGCGGGTGCATCAGGCGGTTGGCGAGGTCACCCGAATTCGTGAACAGCAACAGGCCCTCGGTGTTGAGGTCAAGCCGCCCAACCGATTGCCACTTCCCGCGGGGCAGGCGCGGCAGACGCCTGAAGACGGTGGGCCGCTGCTGCGGGTCGTCGAGCGTGACGATCTCACCCACGGGCTTGTGGTAAGCGAGCACACGCGGTGGGGGCGCATGGATCTGGATCTTCACCGGCTTGCCATCGAGGGCCACGCGGTCGCCCCAGGACACGCGCTGCCCGATGTGCGCCGGTTGTCCGTTGACGCTCAGACGCCCGTCGGCAATCATCTGCTCGAGGTCACGCCTGGAGCCCACGCCCGCCTGCGCGAGGACCTTTTGCAACTTGGGCGCGTCCGGCTCAGGCGCGAGGATGCGCTTGGCCGAAGAAACGTCCACAGGCGCCGCCTCGACGGCCTCGTCGTAAGCACCCGAGACCACCTCGGCGAACAGCGCGTCGGCATCGATGGGCTCGACAGCAGGAGATGCAGCAGACACCTCGACGTCGGGCTCCACCTCGGCGTCGACTTCCTGCGTGGAAGCGGCATCCGCCTCGGCAGCACCGCGCCGATCGGTGTTCCGCCGCGATCGTCTGCGCGAGCGCTTGCGGCGCGGCGCGGGCGAGGCCGGATCATCGTCGACGGCCTGCGCGACAGTTGCACCGGTGGTGTCTGCGTCGTCGGCGCCAGCGGGCGACCCCGCTGCTTGCGGCGGCACGGCGGCAGTGCCCGAGCCCTCTTCGCTCGGCGTCGGATGCGTGGCCTGGAGGTCAGGCGCCGTCGAAGGAGGGTCTTGGTCAATCATCATGGAGCGGGTCTCCGGCTGTGTGCGATGACCGATCGCGTGCGAGGGCCCCGGAAGCCGGCAGCGGGTCAGGGCTGGCCTCGAGGTCGGAGGGGAATCCTTCGGATGCGCCGACGGCCGCCGGAAGACCAGCGCCTTCCAGGGCAGCCTCCAGCAGCGGTGCGGCGGCTGCAACCTGCGATGCGGCCGCAGGCAACTCGGCACTCATGCCGACAGGCTCGAGCGCAGGCAACTGCTCGAGGCTGCGCAGACCGAGATCGTCCAGGAATTGACGCGTCGTCGCATACAGCGCCGGCCGCCCCGGCGTCTCACGGTAGCCGATGGGTTCGATCCAGCCGCGATCCTCGAGTTGGCGGATGATCTGCGTGGCCACGGTGACGCCGCGAATGTCCTCGATGTCGCCGCGCGTGACCGGCTGACGGTAGGCAACGATCGCCAGCGTCTCGAGCACTGCCCGGGAGTATCGCGGCGGCTTCTCGGGGTGCAGCCGGTCCAGGAACGGCCGCATGTGCGGCCGGCTCTGGAAACGCCACCCGGACGCGATCGACACCAGTTCCAGCCCGCGATCCTGCCACTGCTCCGCCAGTTCCTCGAGCATGCGGCGAATGTCCGACGGATCCCGCTCGCCGTCGAACAGCAATTGCAGGTCACGCAGGGGCATCGGCGCTGGCGCACAGATCAAAGCAGTTTCGAGGATTTTCCTCGCCTCATCGGAATTCATCGGATCCACCCCCGAGGACGGATGCGCCCACGCGCGGTCAGCGGGACTCGCCCCCGTCCGACAGCGCCCGCAGCCCCGGGCCATTCAGCGCTCGGATCGAAACCGGCTTGCCACCACCTGCCGAGAACACCGGGCAGCTCTGCCGACGACAGTCTTGACACCGCGCGAGGCAGGTGAGCCGCAGCAGCACGCTCAGATAGGCTCGCCCGGAGATCTATTCCAGCATTGTCGAGGGGTCGAGCGATCGGGACGATCCCGCATTGACGGAAAAGTGCTTCGCCCGGCGTCCGCGCAAGGTTCGATCGCCGTCGGCGCTTGCGGGCCGGCGCCCGAAGAGGCCGGTCCGCGTGACACATCCGGGGCAGGGATGCCACCCGCACCAGCCGAGTATGTTCGTCGCGACGGAGTGGCGGTAAGTGTAACGCCCACGACAGACACAGATTCCGCGATCCGCATGTGTCGCGCCCGATCGAGCGCAAACGCAAGCGCGGGAAGGTCCAACCGTTGCAAGTACGCGCCTAGCCGCCCGCCACCGCCTCCCAGGCGCGAGAGAAATCCTGCGGCGGCTCGGCGTGCCACGACAGCCAATCGCCATGGATCGGATGGGCCAGCGCCAGTTCGACGGCATGCAAGGCCTGACGCCCCATGCCGAAGGCCGACGCCCCGCCGTACAGCCGATCACCGACCAAGGGATGTCCCCGACTGGCCAGATGCACCCGGATCTGATGCGTGCGGCCGGTATGAAGCCGACAGCGCACGACGCTGCAACCCTGCCCGCTGGCCAAGACCTCGACATGGGTCAGCGCTTCGCGTCCGTCACGTGTGACCGCCATGCGCAGGCGAGAAGCCGGATCGCGCCCGATCGGCGCATCAACCTCAAACGAGGCGCTCGATGGCCGTCCATGCACCACCGCCCGGTACAGGCGCCGCACCTCTCGCGCCGCGATGGAGCGCACCAGCGCCGTCACGGCCGGCAGCGTCTTGCCCACCACCATCAAACCCGACGTGTCCTTGTCGAGTCGGTGCACGATGCCGGCGCGCGGCAGTTGTGCGGCACCCGCATGGTGCGCGAGCAATCCATTGAGCAGCGTGCCAGACCAGTTCCCAGCCGCTGGATGGACCACCAGCCCGGCCGGCTTGTCGACCACGAGCAGGTGTTCGTCCTCATGGACGATGGACAGCGCCATGGCCTCGGGCCTGAACGAGAGCGTCTCAGCCGTCGGGCGCAGGACAATCTGCAGGGCCTGACCTGCCCTCACCCGGGTCGATGCGGACGTGACCACGCGGTCATCGACCCGTGCCAGGCCCTCTTCGATGAGTGTCTGAAGGTGGCTGCGCGAGAACTCGGAAGCGAGATCGACCAGCACACGGTCGAGACGGGCGCCGTGCTGGTCCACCCGCACCTGGCCCGACCGCACCTCCGCTTCCGGGAACTCCGTGTCGGGCTCAACCGACTCGGCACCGATGGCGGCACCCTGCGCCGTAGGGAGGAGGTCCGCCGGGGTTGGCACAAGCAAAGACCGGCCCTTCCTATAATTGCCCATTTGCCTTGCGGCCCAACAGATCGCCAGCGACACACCCGCCCATGAGCCTGAGTCTGCCCTACGCTGGAGCGCTGTCTCGCGCTGCTGCTGCCGCGCTGGTTGCGCTGACGGTCGGGTGTGCAGGCACGTCTCCTGCGCCGAAGACACCGGACGCCGAACTCGCGGAATTGTATGCAGAGGCCCGCGAACAGGTGTCGAGCGGCAACTACGAAGCCGCGATCAAGGCCTTGGAGCGCCTGGAAGCGCGCGCCACAGGGACATTGCTGGGTCAGCAGGCCTTGCTGGATCTGGCGCACGCGCAGTGGAAGTACAACGAGCGTGCGTCCGCACTGGCCACGGTGGACCGCTTCATGCGGTTGCATCCGTCCAGTCCTGCGATGGACTACGCGCTGTACCTGCGCGGCTTGATCAATTTCAACGATTCGGTCGGCACGATCGGCGTGCTTGCAGGCCAACGCGTGTCTGAACGAGACCAACAGGCCTCGCGTGAGGCCTACCAAGCTTTCCGGCAACTCATCCAGCAGTTCCCAGACTCGCGTTATGCGCCGGACGCCCTGCAGCGCATGGATTTCATCCTGAACGCGCTTGCGGAGGCCGAGGTGGCCGTGGCCCGCTACTACCTCGGTCGGGGCGCGTACGTGGCGGCCGCGAACCGCGCAAAGCAGGCCGTGGTCGAGTACGAGAAGTCGCCCGCGGTCGAAGAGGCGCTGGCCATCATGGCCGAGAGCTATGACCGGCTCGGACTGACCGGCTTGCGCGACGATGCGCGGCGGGTGCTGCGCAGCAGTTTCCCCCAGAGTCGATTCCTCGGCAACGCGACGGGCGAAAGGGCTGTGACCACCCGGCCCTGGTGGCGTCCCTGGTGACGGGCATCGCTGCCGACGCCTTCAGGCCTCTACCCAGTCGTCGCTGAGCGGGCCATCGGGCCGGCCGGCCAATTGCCGCAGCCATTGCAGCGCCTGTTCTCGGGTGTCGATCACCGACATCGGCGGCACCGCTGAACGCAGCCGGCGACCATAAGGCATGGAGCCCAGGCGAGGGTCGCAGACCACCAGCAGGCCACGATCAGATTCGGTACGGATCAAGCGGCCCGCCCCTTGCTTCAAGGACACCGCGGCCTCGGCGAGGAAACACTCTTCGAAAGCCCGCCCTCCACGCGCCTCGACCTGCTGCACGCGCGCCTGGGTGAGCGGATCCGTCGGCATGGGAAACGGCAACTTGTCGATCACCACGCATTGCAGCGCCTGCCCAGGCACATCGATGCCTTCCCAGAAGCCCTGGGAACCCAGCAACACACTGCGCTCGCCATCGCCGAAGCGCTCCAGCAGGGCGCGACGCGGCGCCTGCCCCTGCACCAGCACCTGCCAGGTGCCCCCCGCTCGCATCAAGGCGTCGGTGAGCGCCTGCGCGATCGGCGACAGCACGCGCACACTGGTGGTCAGCACGAACGTCCTGCCGGTCAGCGCGATCGCCAGGTCCGCAGCCAGGCGCCCGACCTCTGTCGGATGCTCGACCTCCCGAGGCGCGGGGAACCCCCTGGGCACCCAGAACCGGGCCTGCGCCGGGTAATCGAAGGGGCTCTGCACGCGCAGGATCTTCGCGTCCTCGACGCCGGTGCCTGTCGTGAACCAGGACAGCCTTTCGTCGTCGCCCAGCGTGGCCGAGGTGAAGACCCAGGTCTTCTGCGATGCTTCCCGGCAGGCCGACATGCACCTGCGGATGTCCAACGGAGACTCCACGAGCCGCGCCGAGTGGGCCGACAGATCGATCCACCGCACATGGCCGAGCGCCGCATCCTCGGAGAACCGAGCACACAGCTCGACGAGCGCGGACGCACGCTCTGCCAGACGTCGCATCTCGGGACTGCCGTCGTCCAACCGCTCGATGGCCTGCGCCGCTTGCTCCAACGACCGGCCCAGCTTCGTCAGCACAGGCGCCCAACCGGACGGATCCCCCCGCTGCGCCCAGCCCAGCTTCGCCGGTAGCCGCGATGACGCAACCCCCGCCTGCGCAAGCCGTCGCAGGTCGGCCGCGTCGGCAGCGATCTGGGCGGTGATGTCGGCCCAGGGCTGCAGGCCACGCGCACGAGCCTGGCCGGTCTCCGCCAGATCTCGAGCGAAATCAACGATCTGTGACGTCCCGAGAACCGTGCCCAGGAACTGGAGTCCTACGTCGACAAGGTGGTGGGCCTCGTCGAAGACTGCCACATCGACGGTGGGCAGCAGTTCGGCCACACCGCTGTCGCGAAGCGCGACATCGGCAAAGAACAGGTGGTGGTTGACCACGACCACGTCGGCAGCCATCGCCTCTCTGCGGGCCCGCACCAGGTGACATGACGACCACTTCGGACACTCCGACCCGAGGCAGTTGTCGCGCGTGGACGTCACCAGCGGGATCAGCGCAGAGCCCTCGTGCAGCCCGTCGACTTCGGCGAGATCGCCTGACGCGGTCGCCTGCGACCAGCGCTCGATGCGTGCCAGCAGCGCGACCGACTCGCGATCGGGCAGCCGGGCTTGCGCACGCGCTTGCTCCAGCCGCTGCAGGCACAGGTAGCTGGAGCGCCCCTTGAGCAAGGACATCCGTACGGGACGCCGCAACCATTTCACCAGGCGCGGCAGATCGCGCAGGAACAACTGGTCCTGCAGGGCCCGCGTGGCCGTGCTGACCAGCGCGCGTCGACCCGACAGCAGCACCGGCACCAGATAGGCGTAGGTCTTTCCGATGCCGGTGCCCGCCTCCACGACCAAGCTCTGCACCTGCTCAATGGCATCCGCCACGGCCAGCGCCATGTGGCGCTGTGTCGGCCGGGGGCGGAAGGCCGAATCGGCACTGGCGATCGGCCCGCCCGGTTCGAAGGCGTCGAGCACTGCGCGGCCCAGCGGGCCGAGGGCCGCCTCGCTGTCCGGTACGTCAGGCGAGTTCAGGGGGTTCGATCTGGAGCTCCAGTCGGGCAATGAGGTCGCGCAATTGCAGGCGGCGCTTCTTCAGACGTCGCAGAGCCAATTCATCGCTGCCGACGTCAAGCGTCACGCGATCGATGAGGCTGTCGAGATCGGCGTGCTCGATCTTCAGCTCGATGAGCCGCCGCTCGGGGGAGTGAAGATTCTGTTCCATCGTCGATGTCTGACACGGATTATCGGTGCGCTTGCCGGCAGCACGCGCCACCAGGCACCGGCCTGATCGGCACAGGCCTGAAATGTCAGGTCAGTGACGTGTCGACCTCACGCCGATCGAGCGCAAGGAATTCAGCGGACTGCATCTCCCGCAGTCGAGAAACGGTACGGGGAAACTCGTGGGCCAAGGGCCCTTCGGTGTAGAGCTCCTCAGGCGGAACGGCCGCCGACAGCACCAGCTTGACGCGGCGGTCGTAGAACACGTCGACCAACCAGGTGAATCGGCGCGCCTCGCTGGCCATGCGCGGGGGCATCTGCGGCACGTTGGACAGCAGCACGGTGTGGAACCGGCTGGCGATCTCCAGATAGTCATGGTTCGACCGCGGCCCGCCGCACAGCGTGCGGAAGTCGAACCACACCACGCCGCCCGCACGTCGCACCGCCCGGATCTCGCGGTGCTCGATGTTCAAGGTCGGAGCTTCGTCACGGGCCTCTGCCAATGCGCCAAAGGCCCGCTCCATCGCCGCTTCCGCAGCGTCGCCCAGCGGGCAGTGGTAGGTCTCGACGTGCTGAAGCGTGCGCTGCCGGTAGTCCACGCCCGCGTCGACATTGACGACCTCCAACTGCTTCTTCAGCAGGTCGATGGCCGGCAGGATGCGATCGCGGTGCAGCCCGTTCGGATAGAGCGCGTCAGGGTGGAAGTTGGACGTCGTGACGATGCTGACACGGTTGCGGAACATGGCGTCAAGCAACCGGTGGAGGATCATGGCATCGGTCACGTCGGCGACGTGGAACTCATCGAAGCAGATCAGCCGGAAGCGCCGCGCAATGCGCCGCCCCAACTCGTCCAGCGGGTTGACGGTGCCCTTGAGATCCTGCAGTTCGCGGTGCACCTCCCGCATGAACTCGTGGAAGTGCAGCCGCGTCTTGCGGGTGAGCGGCACGGACTGAAAGAAACAGTCCATCAGGAAACTCTTGCCCCGACCGACACCGCCGTGCATGTACACCCCTCGCGGAATGGGGGGTCGAAGCAGCAGCTTCGTCAGCGCGTTGCTGCGACGCGACTTGTAGTCGGCCCACTCGCGCTCGCACCGCTCCAGCGCATCCACCGCGCGCAACTGCGCAGGGTCGCTGCGGTAGCCCCGCGCGACGAGTTCTGCCTCGTACAGCGCCCGCACGCTCACCGGACACCCTCAGGCGGCGCGAGGCCGACCGCCCCCATCAGCAGGGCACGGGGCCACATCAGAAGTTCAGGGTACGCTTGTCCACCGCCAGCGCGGCCTCCTTCATCGCCTCCGACAGAGACGGGTGCGCATGGCAGATGCGTGCGATGTCCTCGCTGCTGGCCTTGAACTCCATGGCCATCACGGCCTCGGCAATGAGTTCGCTCGCGTAAGGGCCGATGATGTGGACGCCCAGCACCTCGTCGGTGGCGGCATCGGCGAGCATCTTGACCATGCCGGTGGTGTCCCCCAGCGCCCTCGCCCGGCCGTTGGCCATGAAGGGGAAACTGCCAGCGCGATAGGCCCGCCCCTCGGCCTTCAACTGCTGCTCGGTCTTGCCGACCCACGCAATTTCCGGGCTGGTGTAGATCACCCAGGGGATGGTGTCAAAGTTGACGTGCCCGTGCTGGCCGGCGATGCGCTCGGCCACCGCCACGCCCTCCTCCTCGGCCTTGTGCGCAAGCATCGGCCCACGCACCACATCGCCCACAGCCCAGACACCGGGCAGGTTGGTGCGGCACTCGGCGTCGACAACGATCGCGCCACGCTCGTCGAGCGCGAGACCCACCGCCTGCGCGTTGAGCCCTTCGGTGTTCGGCACCCGACCGATCGACACGATCAGACGCTCCACCTCCAGCGTGCAGTTCTGGCCCTTGGCATCGGCATAGGTCACGCTGACCCCTTGGGCATGCCGTTCGATCCCGCCGACCTTCACACCGAGCTCGATCTTCAGCCCCTGCTTCGTGAAAGCCTTGTGAGCCTCTTTGGCAATCTGCTCGTCGACCGCGCCGAGGAAGGTCGGCAAGGCTTCGAGCACGGTGACCTGTGCGCCCAGGCGACGCCAGACCGAGCCCATTTCCAGGCCGATGACACCGGAGCCGATCAGTCCTAGCGTCCTGGGCACGGCGCCGATGCGCAGCGCGCCGTCGTTGCTCAGGACACGTTCCTCGTCGAAGGGCACGCCCGGCAGAGCCCGCGCACTCGACCCGGTGGCGACGACAACCTGTCGGCCGACGAGGACCTCAGGCTTCGCCCCGGTCACCGCGACCTCCCAGCCCCCATCGGCAGCGCACGTGAAGGCGCCCCGACCGTGGAAGAAACTCACCTTGTTCTTCTTGAACAGGTAGAGGATGCCGTCGTTGTTCTGCTTGACGACCAGATCCTTGCGCGCGAGCATCTTCGGGACGTCGATCGAGAGGTCCGTCAGACCGATCCCGTGGTCGGCGAAATGGTGCCCGGCCTGCTCGAAGTGCTCGCTGGACTGCAGCAGGGCCTTGCTCGGGATGCAGCCGACGTTGGTGCAGGTGCCCCCGGGCGCGGGGCCGCCCTTGGCGTTTTTCCACTCGTCGATGCAGGCCACGTTGAAGCCCAGCTGCGCTGCGCGGATGGCGGCGATGTAGCCGCCAGGCCCTCCACCGATGACGATGACGTCGAATTGCTTGCTCATGATCGCCGGTGCTCAGATGTCGAACAGCAGACGCGCCGGATCTTCCAGCGCTTCCTTCATGGTGACCAGGCCCAGCACCGCCTCGCGCCCGTCGATGATGCGGTGGTCGTAACTCATCGCCAGGTAGTTCATCGGCCGCACCACGACCTGGCCGTTCTCCACCACGGCCCGATCCTTGGTCGCGTGCACGCCCAGGATGGCGCTCTGCGGCGGGTTGATGATGGGTGTGGACAGCATCGAGCCGAACACACCGCCGTTGGAGATCGAGAACGTGCCGCCCGACAGCTCGTCGATGGACAGCTTGCCGTCGCGCGCCTTGACACCGAATTCGGCGATCTTCTTCTCGATCTCCGCAAAGCTCATCTGGTCCACGTTGCGCAGGATGGGCACGACCAGACCCCGCGGCGAGCCCACGGCGATGCCGATGTCGAAATAGCCGTGGTAGACGATGTCGTTGCCGTCGACGCTGGCGTTGAGCACCGGGTACTTCTTCAGCGCCGCCACCGCTGCCTTGACAAAGAAGCTCATGAAGCCGAGCTTGACGCCGTGCTCTTTCTCGAACTTGTCCTGGAAGCGCTTGCGCATCTCCATGACCGGCGCCATGTTCACTTCGTTGAACGTCGTCAGGATCGCGTTCGTCGCCTGGGACTGCAGCAGCCGTTCCGCCACCCGTGCACGCAGGCGCGACATGGGCACGCGCTGCTCGGGACGTTCGCCCAGGTTGATCGACAACGGTGCCGCCACACTGGGCAGGCTTCGGGCAGCGGGTGCCACGGGTGCAGGAGGCGTTGCCGAGGGCGCCTTGGCCGCCATAGGGGCTGCCGGGGCTGCCGGGGCCGCCAGCGCGCCAAGCACGTCGCCCTTGGTCACCCGGCCGTCGCGTCCCGTGCCCGCCACGGCTCCCGCCGCCAGGCCGTGATCAGCCATCAGCTTGGACGCGGCAGGCATCGCCACGCCGGCCTTGACCGCCGGTGCAGCAGCGGCCACCACAGCCGCCGCGGCTGGTGCGGCGGCAGCGGCCGGTGCAGGCGCTGCGGCCGCGGCCCTGGCGTCGGTGTCGATACGGGCGATCAGCTGATCGCTGACGACCGTGCCACCATCGGGGACGACCAGTTCGGCGATGACACCGGCAGCAGGCGCAGGCACCTCCAGCACGACCTTGTCGGTCTCGATCTCGATCAGGATCTCGTCCTGCGCGATGGCGTCGCCAGGCTTCTTCTTCCACTGCAGCAGGGTGGCTTCGGCCACCGACTCGGACAACTGCGGGACCTTGACTTCAACGAGGGACATGTCTCTCCTCTCAGGGATTCTTGTCGGGTTCGATCGGGTATTCAGCAGGCGTCACAGGCGCACGCGTCCCGCCCCGACCGGGGTACGGGACGGGCACCCGGATTCACTTGGTCAGGACAAAGCCCTTGAGCTTGCCGAAAGCCTGGTCGAGCAAGGCCTTCTGCTGCTCCTGGTGCAGATGCGAGTAGCCGACCGCCGGCGAGGCCGACGGCGCACGTCCGGCGTAACCGAGCTTCTGCCCTTCGAGCATGTTTTCGTGGACGTAGTGCTGGACGAAGAACCAGGCGCCCTGGTTCTGAGGTTCGTCCTGGCACCAGACGACTTCGGTCGCGTTGGGAAACCGCTTCATCTCGGCGGCAAAGGCCTTGTGCGGGAAAGGATAGAGCTGTTCGACGCGGATCACAGCCACATCCCAGGCCTTCTTCTCGTCGCGCTTGCGGATCAGGTCGTAGGCCACCTTGCCGGAGCAGACGATCACCCGCCGGACCTTTTCGCCCTCGATCTCGGTGCGCGACGGGCCGATGACGGTGCGGAACTCACCCCGGGTGAATTCCGACAGCGGGGAGGTGGCGTCCTTGGCACGCAGCAGCGACTTCGGCGTGAAGATGAT
>JBMTXX010000072.1:0-14944 GCA_049453935.1 Rubrivivax sp. | reverse complement strand
ACGAAGGAGACGCGATGAAGGTGGGCATGGTCGGCATCGGGATGATGGGCCACGGCATGGCCGCCCGACTGGTTCACCACGGCCACGACCTTGTCGTGCTCGAACATCCCGGCAACCAGCCGCTGGACGCGTTGAAGGCCGCGGGTGTTCGGTCGGTGCAGCGCCCCTGCGACCTCGCCGCTGTCGTCGACGTGGTGATCCTCGTCGTCACCGGGTCGGCGCAGGTGGAGTCGGTGCTGACCGGACCCGACGGGATCCTGCAGGGCCTGCGCCCGGGTGGGGTCGTCGTCGATTGTTCGACCTCGATCCCGTCGTCCACCGCGCGCATGGCGCAAGCGGTGGAGGACGCCGGCAGCCGCTTCCTGGAGGCGCCGATGACGCGCACCCCGAAGGAGGCGGCCGAAGGGCGGCTGAACCTGCTCGTGGGCGGCGACGCGCAGGTGCTGGAGCGGGTGCGGCCATTGCTTGCCTGCCTGGCCGAGCACATCACCCACGTGGGGCCGACCGGCGCCGGTCACGGGATGAAGCTGCTGCACAACTATGTGTCGCTGGGCATGGTCACGCTGCTGGCCGAGGCCGCCGCCTGCGCCGCGCGCAGCGGGATGAAGCCGGAGGTCTTCGTCGACGTCCTGGCGCGTGGTGGCGGGGGTGGCACCGCCCTCGAGCGACTCAAGCCCTACCTGCTGACGGGCGATCCTGGCGGTCTGCGCTTCACGCTGGCCAATGCCTGCAAGGACCTCGGCTACTACGGGCAGATGGCGCAGGACGCGCAGGCCAGCCACGCCGTGGCCGATGCGGTGCGCTCGACCTTGCAGTCGGCGCTCGATCGCGCGGGCGGCCACACGCTCGTGCCCGAACTGGCCGGCCTGCTGACACGTGCCGGCGCATGAGCCCCGGCAACCCCGTTCTCGAACCACCGGAGACCGCCTTGTCCCGCACCTACACCAAGCGTCTGGGCATCCTTCGCCGCAAACCCGGGATGTCCCTGGAGGCCTTCAGGACCCACTGGCTGCAGGTACACGCAGCACTGTGTGTCAAGCTGCCCGGCCTGCGCCGCTACAGCGTCAACTTCGTCGATCGGGAGCGCTTTGCGCACTTTCCCTACGACGGCTTCTCCGAACTGTGGTTCGACTCCGAGGACGCACTGCAGGCGGCGCTGGACAGCGACGAAGGCCGCACCCTGCTG
This sequence comes from Rubrivivax sp., assembly GCA_049453935.1. GTDB lineage: Bacteria > Pseudomonadota > Gammaproteobacteria > Burkholderiales > Burkholderiaceae_C > Rubrivivax. Next base: position 13,758 of record JBMTXX010000072.1, on the reverse strand, counting down.
GCCGACCTGCCCAACTTCGCCGGCGACATCCATCCCATCGTGGCGGTCGAGCACGTGATGCTGGCCTGACACCGCCTGCCACCGGCTTCTTGCACCGACGGCGTCGAGCGCATCCGTGCCCAGCGACACACACCGGCTGTACGGCACCGACGAGCCGCCGCGGATCTGGCAGACCCTGCGCGCAGGTGCGCTGTCCATGCAGTGGGCCGACGGCTGGCTGCGCCACATCCGTTGGGGCGCGGACGAGGTCTGGCACGGCGTCGGCTTCGTGCTGCGCGACGCCCACTGGGGCACGCCGCAGCCGCAGATGCGCGGCGTCGATCTCCGCGAGGAGGAGGCCGCCTTCGAGATCGAAGCCTACGGGGCTTACAACTTCACTGCCGGGCCGCGGGAAGGGCTGCCTGCGTCTTCCGATGAAGTGGCCTTCAGGATGCGGATCCAGGGCCATGCGCGCGGCTGGCTGCATGTCGACGTCCAGGCAGAGGCGGGCGCCGACGTGCGGGTCAACCGACTGGGCCTGTGCCTGCTCCACCCGAGTGACGCCGCGGGCGCCCGCGTCGAGGTCTCGCATGTCGACGGGCGGCGCAGCGTGTCGAGTTTTCCGGTCCACATCCCGCCTTGGCCACCCTTCACGCTGGTGCGGGCGCTGCGGCACGAGTGGCGTGGCGGGCAGTGGGCGACGGCCACCCTGGACGGTGACGTCTTCGAGACCGAGGACCAGCGCAACAACGCCGATGCCTGCTTCAAGACCTACAGCCGGTCCAACCTCGCGCCTCGGCCCTACTGCCCGGGTGCGTGGGGGCCGATCCACCAGTCGGCGACGCTGGCGCTCGACGACCCTGCGGCCCCCACCGCTGCGCCGGTCGGCGCCGAAACCCCGGGCCTGCGAGTGACGGTCGGGGCCGACGCGGGTGCGTGGCCTTCGGTGGGCCTGGAGATCGACGGCGACGAGGCGGATGCCGTCCTAGGCAAGGCCCTGCAGCGGCTCGCACCTGCCCACCTGCACCTGGTGTGGCGGCCGGGCGCGCAGGTGCACTGGGCCACGGTCGGCGCGATGCTCCGCGACGCAGGCGCGCGTCTGCGCCTGGACCTGCTGCTGCCGGACGAGGCGCCCACCCACACCGGCGCCATGCTGGCCCTGGCGAGCGAACTGCACGGGCACGGCATCGCCGTCGAGGCGCTGGCCGTCTTCCCGAGCACGCTGGAGAACATCCGGGCCGCTCGCGCCGCCTTTGCCGGGCGGCCGGTGGGTGGGGGCACGCCGCACTTCTTCGTCCAGCTCAGCCGCCTGGACGCGCTGGGCGAGGTCGACTTCGCATCGTTCACCACGGCGTCCGTGGTCCACGGCACCGAAGAGGACGACATCATGGACGGGTTGGCCAGCCTGCCGGCGATGGTGGACACCTGGCGCGCGCGGCACCCGGCCGTGCCGCTGCGGATCGGCCCCAGCGACATCGGCGCGCGGTCCAGCCCGCTCGGGGCGCAGCCGCACAACGATGGCCGGCGCCGGCAGGCGCTCGCGCAGGCCGACCCGCGCAGCCGCGCGCTGTTCGGGGCCGCGTGGGTGCTGGGACATGTCGCCGGTCTTGCGCGGCCCGGCGTGGCGTCGATCAGCGTGCGGGTGCCGTGCCTGGCGCGTGGCCGACCGACGGACCCAGAAGGTGACGGCGACGACAGCGCCGTCCTGTACCCGTCCAGCCAGGTGCTGGCCGCACTCGGCCGGCCGGCCACCCGGCTGGAGGTCGAGATCTCGGCGCCCGGACGCTTGGCGGCGGTGGCGCTGCGCCGCGATGACCGTCTGTGTGTGCTCGTGGCCAACCTGCGCGCCGAGCCGGCAGACGTCGAGGTCGATGTCCCGGGGGAGGGCGCGTGGGAGACCTGCCTGCGCCTGGACGCGTGCGAAGACGCCGCCTCCCAGTGGAGGCCGCAGCCGGTGGGCCAAGGTCGAATGTTTCTGCCGGCCTACGCGGTCGCGCGGTTCGAGGGACGCCGCGGCGGCTCTTCGAGTGCCCGGCCCTGACCCCTGGACTGGAAGGCCTCAGCGATGCTGCCCGATCTCGATTCCCTCGCGCTGTTCGTGCGTGCCGCCGAGCTGCGCAGCCTGACCAAGGCGGCGGAGGCCTCGCACATCGGTCTTGCCGCGGCCAGCCGGCGTATGGCGCTGCTGGAGCATCGCTTCCGCACGTCGCTGTTCGAGCGCTCGCCCCGGGGCGTGGAACTCACCCCGGCCGGCGAATCCCTGCTGCCGCACGCGCGCGCCGTGCTCATCGAGATCAACGAGATGCAGTCCGACATGCGCGACCACGCCTCGGGCAGCCGCGGCGTGTTGCGTGTGCTCGGCAACACGTCGGTGATGACCGAGGCGCTGCCGGCGGATCTCGCGAGCTTCTCGACCGCCCATCCTGACGTGCGCCTGCTGGTGGTCGAGCGCTGGAGCGACGAGATCGTGCGCTCGCTCCTGTCCAGCCAGGCCGATGTGGGCATCGTCGTCGAAGGCGTGTGCACCGACGGTCTCGACGCCTACCCTTACCGCAGCGACCGTCTGGCGCTCGTGCTGCGCACCGACCACCGGCTGGCGCAAGGGCTGGGCGACGGTCCGGCGCCGGCCGTGCACTTCGAGGAAGTGCTCGACGACGGGCTGGTGGCGCTGGAGTCGGGTTCGTCCATGATGCGCCTGCTGGCGCAGCAGGCCGTGATCGCCGAAAAGACGCTGCAGTTGCGCGCCCAGGTGCGCAGCTTCGAGGCCGTTTGTCGGATGGTGCAGGTCGGTCTGGGCGCGGGCCTGCTGCCGGCCAGCGCCGCCCAGACCATGGGCCCTTCCATGGGTCTGGTGGTGCGCCCGCTGGCGGATGCCTGGGCCGAGCGCCGCATGCTGATCTGCGTGAAGGAGCAGCGCCCGAAGAACACTTCGCTGTCGCTGCTGATCCGGCACCTGATGCACGCCCATCGCCGCTCGCCCTGAGCCATTGCAGGCCCGATGGCCGGCGGCTGATGTGACGACCGGACGGCCGGAGGGCCGATGCGCACGGGCTTCTGGATGGCTTCAGCCCGGGGGAGGTCCGAACGTGGTGCCGGGCGGTGGCGGGTGCCCGACCTCGGCGTCGACCGCCGTCCCGATGGCTGCGCCGGGGTCCGTCCGGTCACCGGGGCCGGGCCAGGCGCTGGAGAGGTCTGCCGGGGCCTGCGCCTCCAGCAGCGCCCGGAACTGGCCCGCGCGGGGGGCGTCGATCGCGCCGCGGCCGTCGGCCAGGCGCACCGTGGCCTGGCACAGCCCGCGATAACGCTGCAGCGTGTCGGCGCCGAAGGGCGCCCCGGCCTGCAGATGCCTGGCGATCGAGCCGACGTCCCCTCGCGACACCGGCCCCGGCATGGCGCCTGCGATGCCCACCGCCTCCACCGCCGACAGGGTGCCTCGCACCAGCGGCAGCAGGGCCTGGACGGCCTGGGTCTCGGTGGCGCCCCAACTGGCCCACAGCCGTGCGGCCTCGTCCAGCAGCACGTTGACGAACTGCGAGGCGTAGCCGGCCGCGGCGTGATAGCGCCCCCGCATGCCCGGGGGCAGGCGGTTGACCGGGCAGCCCAGCCGGTCGGACAGGGCCACCAGCAGGCCGTCGAGTGCCGGCCCGGCCTCGATCGTCACCGTGCAGCCGGGCAGCGTCCGCACCGCCGCGGCCGGGTCGCCGAACGTCTGCATCGGGTGGAATCCGCCGATGGCCGCGCCACACGCCGCCGCCGCCGCGAGCGCCTGCACCTCGGTGGCGCCGCTGCAATGGACGACGCCCATGCCGTGCCGCCAGCGGCCGGCGCGAGCCGTGGGCTCGATCGCGGCGTCGGGCGTGGTCAGGAACACCAGGTCGCAGCGCTCGATCACCTCTTGCAGATCGGTGCTCGCGCACCCCGGGATGGCCGCGCACAGCGCCTGCGCTGCGGCCGGGCGCGGGCTGTGGACGGCGGCCACCTGCACGCTGCGTGCGTGCAAGCCCCAGGCCAGCGCCGTGCCCAGCCGGCCGGCGCCGACGAAGCCGACGCGCACCGACGCCGGTGTCAGATCCTGCAACGCTGTCATGACGGTGTCCTTCCTGGGTGGGGCCCGCCGGGCGGACGCGCCGTTCACACCGGCCAGGTTCGGTAGCGCCGCAGCGCTGCCAGGTCAGGCACCGCGCCGAGCCCCGGCCCCGTGGGCACCGGCACCCGGCCTTCGCGCACCGGCAGGCCGTCGCCGACGATGGCTTCGCGGCCCGGGTTGGGATGGCAGTCGAACTCCAGCAGGCCGCTGCCGCCCACGGCGGCCAGCACGTGCAGCGACGACAGCAGCGACACCCCGCCGCCGAAGAAGTGGGGGCAGTAGCGCTTGCCGGCCGCCACCGCGGCGCGGGCCACCTGCAGGTTGCCGGTCACGCCCCCCCACTTCGTGATGTCGGGCTGGATCACCTGCAGCACCGGGCCGTCGCACGCGGCCTCGAAGCGCTCGCCCTGCAGGTTCTCGCCGCCGGCCAGCGGGGTCGTCGATGCTGCCGCCAGTCGCCGCCAGTCCTGAGCCGGCGCGTCGACTCGGATCGGCTCCTCGAACCACGACAGGTTCAGGTCCTCGACGTCCCGGGCGAAGGCGATGGCCTGCTCGACGTCCAGCACCTGGTTGGCGTCGCAGCACAGTTCGTCGTCGGGGCCGACGGCCTCGCGCATGGCGCGCAGGTTGCGCACGTCCAGGGCGTGACCGAAACCCGTCTTGAGCTTGAAGGCGCGGTGGCCCTCGGCGCGGCGCGCCGCCGCATAGACCTCCGGTTCGTCGGGATTGATGCCGGTGACGTAGGCCGGCACGCTGTCCACCGGCGCGCCGCCGAGGAAGCGGTTCAGCGGTTGCCCGGCACGGCGTGCGAACAGGTCCCACACCGCGATGTCGATGCCGGCGATGGCCTGGGCGATGGGGCCGGTCTCCAGTGTCTGCAGCACCAGCACCTCGAGTTCGCGGCTCAGGCGGTGGAAGGCCTCCTCGGGGCGCTGCAGCGTGGCGCCGATCAGCCGCTCGGCGATGTCGTCGACCAGGCGGGCGCGGTGCTCGGCGCCCACGGCCGGCCAGTTGCTCCAGGCCTCGCCCCAGCCGACGGCGCCGTCGGTGTCGGTCACGCGCACCAGCACCATCGGGCGGTCTCGGAAGGTGCCGAACGAGACCTTGATGGGCTGGCGGACCGGCACGCGGTAGGCGTGGGCCTCGACCGAGGCGATGGTCACGGGGCGGGTGTCAGGGTGCGGGAGGTGAGTCATGGCGGTCAGGGGTGGACGCTCGTGAAGGAAGGCGGGCGGGCCGGCGCGGGGCCGAAAGCCGGGCGGGGGCCTCAGGCTTGGAGCCGGAAGCGCGGTTCCGGCAAGCCGCGCACGCCCACATCGATGGCCAGCAGGGCGCCGGCCAGGGGTTGCGCGGCCTGTTCCTTGGCGGTCATGAACTGGCTGGCCGTCGTGATGTACAGGCGGTCCAGCGTCGGCCCGCCGAAGGCCACGGCCGTGGGCTTGTCCACCGGCAGCGGGATCACCCGGTCGAGGTGGCCGTCGGGCGCGTGGCGCACGACGCGCGAAGCCCGGAACTGCGCGCTCCACACAAAGCCCTCTGCATCCACGGTGGCGCCGTCGGGAAAGCCTGGGGGTTCACTGCGGGCGAAGGAGCGGCCCGGGCCCGGGCAGCCACTGGCGGGGTCGTAGTCGTGGGCCTGGATGACGTGCTGCAGCGAGTCCGCGAAGTACATCGTGGTGCCCTCGGGGCTCCAGCACAGGCTGTTGGGGATGCACAGCCCGCGCATCACGGGCTGCAGGCCGCCCCGACCCTGCAGGCGGTAGAGCACGCCTTCGGGGGCGCGCGTGACGTTGTGCATCGTGCCGACGAAGAAGCGCCCCTGGCGGTCGCAGCGTCCGTCGTTGAAGCGGTGGCCGTCGATGCGCTCCGGCAGGCGCGCCAGCCGTTCGAAGGCCCCCTGTGTCGGGTCGAAGAGTTGGATTTCGTCGCCCAGGGCCAGCAACAGCCGCCCGTCGTCCACCAGCGCGATCGAGCCGACCAGGTCCGGCAACGGCCAGCTCTGGATCTCGGCCCGTTCGGCGGTCAGGCGACGCAGCGCGGGTCGACGGATGTCCACCCAGTACAGCGCCTGTGCGTGCTCGTCCCACACGGGCGACTCGCCCAGGATGTCGGTCTGCTGCCCGATGCGGTGGAGGGTCGGAGGAGGTGCCATGGCCTGGAGATGCTAGGCACGCCGGGCCGTGCGGGGAATGCGCATCGCGGCAAGCGGGGCTTCGACGCAGGCGAAGTGGGGGGTTACACGGATTCGCAATCCGTGAAGCCCGGATTGCCCAAGTTCCGATTCCGCCAACGGCCCCCCGTTTCTAGGATGCCGTCCATCGACCCCTGAACCGCCGGCCCCAGGCCGTCATCGCGAACCGAAGACCTGCCCGCCCATGAACCCCGAGACCCATCTCTTCCACGACGTGGCCCCCGAGCGGCTGTTCTCGCTTTCGGGGCGGGTCGTCCTGCTGACCGGCGCGGCGGGCGGCATCGGCCTGGGGTTGGCCAGGGCCTACGCGGCCGCCGGAGCCCGGCTGGTGCTGGCCGACCGGTCCGAGGCCGTGCACGAGCGGGCGATGCGGTTTCGCGAAGCCGGCGCCGACGCCACCGCGCTGACCTTCGACGTCACCGACGAAGCTGCGGTGGCGCAGGCGGTGCAGCACACCGTCGAGCGCTGCGGGCGCCTGGACGTGGCCGTGGCCAACGCCGGGATCATCGCGCGGCAGCACCTGCTGGAACTGCCGCTGGCGGAGTGGAAGCGCGTCATCGACACCGACCTGACCGCCACCTTCATCCTCGCGCAACAGGCGGCCCGGCACATGGTGCAGCAGGGCTGGGGGCGGATCGTCAACGTCAGCTCGATCATGAACCACGTGGCGCGTCCCCTGCTGACGGCCTATGTGGCGGCCAAGGGCGGCGTGTCGGCGCTGACGCGGGCGCTGGCGGCCGATCTGGCCGGCACCGGGGTGACGGCCAACGCACTCGCGCCGGGCTACACCGAAACCCCCTTCAGCCAGGCCGGGCAGAAGGACTTCCACGACTTCGTCTCGCAGTGGACGCCGGCGCGTCGATGGGGCAAGCCCGAAGACCTCTGCGGCGCCGCACTGCTGCTGGCCAGCGACGCCGGCGCCTACCTCAACGGGCAGACGCTGTACGTCGACGGCGGCTTCCTCGCCGTCACCCGCTGAACACTGGAGCGCAAGCTGTGACCCCCCAGACCCTCGCCAGCCCCATGCCGCCCTCGGCCTGGCGGCGCGCCGTGCAGACCCGGGGCTTCATTGCCGTGCGCACCTTTGCGCTGTTTGTCGCCGTGTGGTGGCTGGCGCACCTGTGGAATGCCAATCCGCTGCAGCTGCCGTCGCCCTCGGCGGTCTTCGAAGCCATTCACGAGTTGCTGGCCAGCGGCGAACTGCTCGAGCACGCGGCCATCAGCACCGAGCGGCTCGCGCTGGCGCTGCTGATCGCCATCGCGCTGGCCGTGCCGCTGGGCTTTGCGATGGGGCTGAGCACGCGGCTGGAGGCCTATGTCGACCCGATGGTCGAGTTGCTGCGGCCGATCTCCGGCATCGCCTGGATTCCGCTGGGCCTGTTCATCTTCGGCATCGGCGACACGCTGCCGGTGTTCATCATGGTCTACGTCTCCTTCTTCCCGATGCTGCTGAACACGGTCGCGGGTGTCCGCCAGGTCGACGGCAGATTGGTCGCCGCCGCGCGCACCATGGGGGTGGGGCGGTTGGCCATGCTGCGCCACGTGATCGCGCCCGCGGCGCTGCCCACGGTGATGGTCGGCGTTCGGCTGGCCTTTGCCGGCGCCTGGGCGGCCATCGTGGCGGCAGAGCTCATCGGCGCACCCAGCGGGCTGGGCTTTGCGATCGAGTGGAACCGGCAACTGCTGATGACGGCCCACGTGTTCGCCTTCATCCTGGTCATCGGCGTCGTCGGCTACCTCTGCGACATGGCGCTGCGGCGCCTGCAGCGCTGGCTGACGCCGTGGTCCGAAGGCACCGGGCTGGTCTGACATCCCGAGCCACCGCACCCCATGAGCACGACTTTGCCCCACGAAACCGCCCCGGCCGCGTCGGCGCCGGCGGTCGATCGCTCTCGCATCGCCGCGCTGGCGCGCACGCTGGCCCTGCCCGCGCTGTGTGTGATGCTGTGGCAGGCTTGGGCGTCGCAGTTGCCGGAGAACTCCCCCGCACCGGCACCGGCCCGGGTGGTGCTGGCCTTCGGGTCACTGGTCGCCAGCGGGGACCTGCCGCTGGCACTGGTGCAGAGCCTGGGGCGCGTATTGGCGGGGTTTGCCGCCGCGCTGGGGCTGGCGCTCGTGCTGGGGGTGCTGATGGGCACCAGCCGCGCGGTGCGCGACAACCTGGACCCGCTGGTCGAGAGCTTCCGCCCGATCGCGCCGATGGCGCTGCTGCCGATCGCCATCCTGTGGTTCGGGGCGGGCACGCCGACGGCGCTGTTCATCGTCGGCTACGCCGCCTTCTTTCCGCTGCTGGTCAACACCGTCCATGGCGTCAGCCGGGTGGACCGCAAGCTGGTGGCCGCGGCACGGACCATGGGCATCTCGCGCACCCGCATCCTGGTCTCGGTGGTGCTGCCGGGGGCGCTGCCGGGCATCCTGCTGGGGGCCCGGCTGGCCATGGGCGTGGCCTGGACGGCCATCATCGCCGCGGAGTTGGCGGTCGGCGCGAAGGCCGGCGGCGGCAACTCCGGCGGCATCGGGCAGATGATGTTCGTCTTCTATTCCTACAGCATCGACCTGAACGCCATCGTCGTGTGCATGGTGGTCGTGGGGGTGGTCGCGCTCGCGATCGACCGCGTGTTCAGAGCCCTGGAATCCCGGCTCATGCCCTGGAGGAGTTGAACGATGGACCCGATGTCCACCCCCGCGCCCAAGTTGCGCCTGCGCGAAGTCTCCAAGAGCTTCATCGCCCCACGCACAGGGGCACGGACCCTGGCGGTGGACGACGTCACGCTGGACATCCACAGCGGCGAGTTCGTCTGCATCGTCGGGCCGTCGGGCTGCGGCAAGTCCACGGTGCTGAACCTGCTGGCGGGGCTCGACACGCCCAGCGCGGGCACGCTGACCAAGGACGGCGCGCTCATCACCGGCCCGGGCGCAGACCGCGGTGTGATGTTCCAGGACTACGCGCTGATGCCCTGGCAGAGCGTGGCCGACAACGTCGGCTTCGGCCTGCGGCACGGCACGCCGGGCAAGCCTTTCACGCCGCAGCAGCGCGAAGACCGCATCCGCCACTTCATCGACCTCGTCGGCTTGTCGGGGTCGGAGCGCAAGTACCCGCACCAATTGTCAGGCGGCATGCGCCAGCGCGTGGCCCTTGCGCGCCTGCTGGCCAACGGCCCCGACGTGCTGCTGATGGACGAGCCGCTGGGGGCGCTGGATGCGCAGACCCGCCTGATCCTGCAGATGGAGCTGCTGCGCATCTGGGGCGAGACCGCCCCGGCCAGCGAACGCAAGACGGCCGTGTTCATCACCCACGACATCGAGGAGGCGGTCTTCCTCGCCGACCGGGTCGTCGTGATGAGCAGCCACCCCGGCCGCATCCGTGACGTCCTGAGCGTGGACCTGCCCCGGCCGCGCAACGAGCTGACGCGCGGCGATCTTCGCTTCGGCCACCTGGTCGAGGCCATCTGGCGACTGATCCGCGACGAGGCCTATCGGGCCATCGGCGGCTCTTCCAGCGCTCGGGCGGCTGCCTGAGCGACCTCTCAACCCACCCTGTCAACCGGATCGAAGGAGACACAGCATGCACACCAACCACCACGGGATCCTGCGGCCCACCCGGCGTCAACTCATCGTCGGCAGCCTGGGCGCGGCCGGCGTCCTGGGCCTGTCCGGCCGGGCTCTGGCCCAGGGCCGCAAGGCGCTGAAGATCTCGATCGGGCGCATCCCCTGGGCTGCCGGCAACTCGCCGATGAGCCAGTACCTGATCGAGAACAAGCTGGTCGAGAAGCGCGCGGCCGAACTCGGCTACGACCTGACCATCGACTGGCGTGAGTACCCCACCGCGTTGCCCATGGTCGAAGCGATGGTGGGCAACAACCTCGACATCGGGATGTGGGGCAACACCCCGATCATCCGCGCCATCGCCAGTGGCTTGCCCATCAGCCCGCTGGTCGTGGGCGAGGGTCACCTGCGCTTCCTGATCACGGTGCGCAAGGACTCGCCGATCCGCAAGGCGCAGGACCTGGCTGGCAAGACCATCGGCGTGTCGCTGGGTGGGGACCCGCAGAGCGCCCTGACGCAGATGCTGAAGTTCGAGCTCGGCGTCAAGGACGTGATGAAGGAAGCGGGCATCAAGTACATCAACATGCCCACCCACGCCCAGGCCGCCTCGGTGCCCAACGGGGTGGATGCGACCTGCACGATCTCGCCGGCCTACTTCGCGGCCCAGGCTTCGGGCACCACGGCCATCATGAACTCCTTCGGCTACACCGAGGATCACTATGACGGGCCGGCCGGCAAGGGCGCCGGGCATCTGCTGCCCTCGGCGCGGAAGTCGCCGTTCTTCCCCGACGGCTACTACCTGCACCGCTCGTTCTGGATCGGCCGCAACGCGGTGATCGAGCAGCACCCGCAGGCGGTGGTGGCCTTCCTCGTGGCGCAGCAGGAGGCGGTGGCCGCGCTGACGGCGATGGACGCCGGTGCGGTGTCGCAGATGGTCAAGGCCTACTGGAAGCTCGATCCGCAGGCCGGCGCCAAGGTCGTCAAGGACGACGTGCTGTTCTCGCGCGGCTGGTCGTGGCCGACCGAGAAGGACGCGCTGGCCATCCTGGAGTCGTCCAAGTACATGGCCGACAACAGGCAGATCCCGCGCGCGCTGAGCTGGGCCAAGGTGCGCGAGCAGTTCGAGCGTACCGCCCCGCTGGTGCAGCAGGCCTACGAGCGCCTGGACCGCAAGCCCGCCGCGGCCGAATTCCTGCGCACCGACGTGGCCGACCTGCGCGGACGCCCGGTGTGGGAGATCGCCCAGTGGGGCAACCCGGGCTGAAGCGACGCAGCCCGAACATCCTGAGGACAACCCGGAGTGAACATGAAAGTTGGATTCATCGGTCTTGGCGTGATGGGCAGCCCGATGGCACTGAACGTGCTGAAGGGCGGCCATGAGCTGACCGTCTACGACCGCCGGCCGGAGGCCCTCGAGCCTCTGGTGGCGGCAGGGGCCCGGGCGGCGGCCAGCCCGCGCGAGGTCGGTGCGGCCAGCCAGATCGTCGTCACCATGCTGCCCGAGCCGCAGCACGTGGAGCAGGTGGTGTTGGGTGAGGACGGCATCGCCGCCGGCATGGCCGCCGGCGGCATCGTCATCGACATGAGCACCATCGACCCGGTCACCTCGCAGCGCGTGGGCCAGGCGCTGAAGGCGCGTGGCATCGCCATGGTCGACTCGCCCGTGGGCAAGACCAGCGAGCACGCCGTCAGTGGCACGTTGACACTGATGGTCGGCGGCGAGCCCGCCGACATCGAGCGTGCCATGCCGGTGCTGCGCTGCATGGGCACCGACACCTTCCTGTGCGGCGGCCCCGGCATGGGCCATGCGATGAAGATCACCAACAACCTGCTGGCCACCACCATCATGGCGGCCAACACCGAGGTGCTGGCGATCGGCGTCAAGGCGGGCCTGAAGCTGGAGCTGATGATGGAGGTCATGAAGACCACGATGGCCTTCAACCACCAGCTCTATGTCGCCATGCCGAAGAAGGCCTTCGTCGGCGACGACAGCCCGGGCTTCATGGTCAAGCTGGCGGGCAAGGATGTGCGTCTGGCGGTGGAACTGGCCCGGACGTATGGCTTCGAGGCGCTGGTCGGCCGTGCGGCCCAGGAAACCCTGGACCGTGCCGGCCGTCTGGGCTATGCCGACCGCGACACCGCCGCGTTGATGAAGATCCGCGAGGACGAGCTCGGCATCCGGGTGCGCGCGGCAACGCACTGAAGCACCTGTGGCGCGCAGCCGCGCGGGTTGAACGGGGCGGCCATGGCCGCCCCGTTCACGTTCATCCACGCGTCTCGTCGGCTCCCACCTGACGCGGCGCAGGTTCCGCCAGTCTCGAGGGCGATGCAGTGTCCCGACATGGGCCTGCCCTATGTGGGGACATGCGTGCCCCGGCTACGATTGGCCCCTTCCGAAAGGGGAGTAGCAGACAGCGCCCGCTGTCGCGGCCCCCCGTCAGTACGGTGGCCCACGCCCGTGGCCCACCCGGGACCGCAGGGATTCGACTCCCAGCAAGACCTTTCGGCGCGTCTTTCCCCTTTCACTTCCCGGGAGTGTGTCCATGGACACCATCGCGCCGCTGTGGCTCTGGATTTTCTTTGTCGTCTCCGTTCTGGTGGCGCTGTTCATCGACTTCGTCGTCCTGCGCAAGCAGGGCGCCCACGCGGTGGGCGTGAAGGAGGCGCTGAACTGGTCGCTGGTCTGGGTGGCGCTGAGCTTCGCGTTCAACGGCCTGTTCTGGTGGGCCATCTGGAACGACCACGGCACGGCCGTGGCCAACACCAAGGCGCTGGAGTTCCTGACCGGCTATCTCATCGAGAAGAGCCTGGCGGTGGACAACATCTTCGTCTTCCTGATGATCTTCACCTACTTCGCGGTGCCGCCGGAGTTCCAGAAGCGGGTGCTGATGATCGGCATCATCGGGGCCATCGTGCTGCGCACGGTGATGATCCTGCTGGGCTCCTGGCTGATCTCGCAGTTCCACTGGGTGCTGTACCTCTTCGGCGCCTTCCTGGTCATCACCGGCATCAAGATGTGGTGGGCTGCCGGGCAGGAGCCCGATCTCGAGTCCAACCCGGCGCTCAAGCTGCTGCGCAAGGTGATGCCGGTGTCGTCGCGCTTCGACGGCGAGCGCTTCTTCACGGTCGAGAACGGCAAGCGCATCGCCACGCCGCTGCTGCTGGTCATCGCGCTGGTGGGCATCACCGACGTGATCTTCGCCGTCGACTCCATCCCGGCCATCTTCGCCATCACCACCGACCCCTTCATCGTGCTGACCAGCAACATCTTCGCCATCCTCGGGCTGCGCGCGATGTACTTTCTGCTGGCCGCGGTGGCGGAGAAGTTCCACCTGCTGAGCTACGGCCTGGCGGTGATCCTGACCTTCATCGGCACCAAGATGATCCTGATCGACATCGTCAAGATCCCGGTGGGGATCTCGCTGGCGGTGGTGGTGGGGATCCTGGCCCTGACGATGTGGCTGAGCGTGCGCACCGCGCCCCGGCTGCCGGCGCGCCAGACCGGCGGCGGAGGGGGCTGAGTCCGCGCCGGGGCGCCCTCGAGGCCCCCGGCACGGGTTCACGGCCTCAGACCGGTCGGTATGGTCCAGGCGGGCCGTTGCGCACGGTCGGTCTCCACCACCACGAGCCAGCGTCCGGCCCACGGCGTGAGGATGCGATCGGGCCGCAGCACCCAATGCCCGCGGCCGGTGGCCGCCGCGGCGGCGTCGTAGTCGGCGTCGAGCACCCCCCAGCGGTCCAGCAGCGTGTTCAGACGTGCCGGCACGCGGATGCAGCCTTTCGATGCGCGCGTGCCCAGGCGCGGCTCCAGGTGGAGTGGGTCGGTGGCGTGCAGTTGCAGGCGCATCGGTTGCGAGCCCGGCGCCCAGCCGCGCTCGGCCAGCACCCAGCCGAAGTCGTACACACGCATCCCGCGCTCGCCGTAGCCGCGGATGCCCAGCGCGTTGACGGTGCC
>JBMTXX010000071.1:0-14967 GCA_049453935.1 Rubrivivax sp. | reverse complement strand
GCCGTCGCCGGTGTCCAGAAACCGTTGCGCCAGCAGAACTCTTGCGTGCCGTTGCGCCAGACCGTTCCGTCCGTCGCACGCCAGTTGTCATTGACGCGGGTCTGGGCATGAGACGCCAGAGGCGTCGTCAGGGCCACCGCCGCGAACAATGCCGCCACGTGATTCAAGGTCCTCATGTCTCTCCTTCTCAGCGGTTCCAGGGCACGTCGTGACGAAGATACCAGCCATCGCTGCTCGCAGGAAGACCTGACGAACACCGACGCCAGACTCCAGCGCCATTCAGCGGCAGCTGCTTGCCCCTCGGGACGATGACAACCGCCGAAAAAGTCCGTCGATCTCTGGGATTACTTGGCTCAAACGCTTCCAAATTGTGCCATACCCCCCTCCCTCGAAAGCCCTGCAACGCTCAACTTTTGTACAAATGCACCGTCGGACCAACGCCTGGAAAGGCCGTCATCGGACGCACCCGTCGGCCGCGGCGCGTGCGAAAAGTAGAATCATGGTCTTTGTCGTCACGCGGCGTCAATCGCTCCCTGGGTTCCCCAAGCCCACCACGACCAGACCGGCCCCACGGGCCCGCCACGAATGAGCTCGTTTGCCAAGGAAACCCTGCCCATCAGCCTCGAAGAGGAGATGCGGCGGTCCTATCTCGACTATGCGATGAGCGTGATCGTCGGGCGTGCGTTGCCTGACGCACGCGACGGGCTCAAGCCCGTGCACCGGCGGGTGCTGTTCGCGATGCACGAACTCAACAACGACTGGAATCGGCCGTACAAGAAGTCGGCTCGTATCGTCGGGGACGTGATCGGCAAGTACCACCCGCACGGCGACACGGCGGTGTACGACACCATCGTGCGCATGGCGCAGGATTTCTCGCTGCGCCACATGCTGGTCGACGGCCAGGGCAACTTCGGTTCGGTGGACGGCGACAACGCTGCAGCGATGCGCTACACCGAGATCCGCCTGTCGAAGATCGCCCACGAGATGCTCGCGGACATCGACAAGGAGACCGTCGATTACGGCCCCAACTACGACGGCTCGGAGAAGGAGCCGTTGGTGCTGCCCACGCGGCTGCCCAACCTCCTGGTCAACGGCTCGGCCGGCATCGCGGTGGGCATGGCCACCAACATCCCGCCGCACAACCTGAACGAGGTCGTCGACGCCTGCCTGCACCTGCTGAAGGTGCCAGAAGCATCGATCGACGAGCTGATGGAGATCGTCCCGGCGCCTGACTTCCCCACTGCCGGGATCATCTACGGCCTGAACGGCGTGCGTGAGGGCTACCGCACCGGGCGCGGCAAGGTGGTGATGCGCGCGCGGTGCCACTTCGAGGACATCGACCGCGGCCAGCGCCAGGCCATCATCGTCGACGAGTTGCCCTACCAGGTCAACAAGAAGACGCTGCAGGAGCGCATGGCCGAGCTCGTGCACGAGAAGAAGCTCGAGGGCATCAGCCACATCCAGGACGAGAGCGACAAGTCAGGCATGCGCCTGGTCATCGAGCTCAAGCGCGGCGAAGTGCCCGAGGTGGTGCTGAACAACCTGTACAAGCAGACCCAGCTGCAGGACACCTTCGGCATCAACATGGTGGCGCTGGTCGACGGCCAGCCGCGCCTGTGCAACCTGAAGCAGTTGCTCGAGATCTTCCTCGAGCACCGGCGCGAGGTGGTGACCCGCCGCACCGTGTTCGAACTGCGCAAGGCGCGCGAGCGCGGCCACGTGCTCGAGGGGCTGGCGGTGGCGCTGGCCAACATCGACGCCTTCATCGAGATCATCAAGACCTCGCCCACGCCCCCGGTGGCCAAGGCGGCGTTGATGGCACGCGGGTGGGATTCGTCGCTCGTGCGCGGCATGCTCGAGCGGGCCGAGCTCGACACGCCGGGCGGCCGCGCCGCCTACCGCCCGGAAGGGCTGCCCGCCGGCTACGGCATGCAGCCCGACGGGCTGTACCGCCTGTCCGACGATCAGGCGCAGGAAATCCTGCAGATGCGTCTTCAGCGCCTGACCGGCCTGGAGCAGGACAAGATCGTCGGCGAGTACAAGGAGGTCATGGCGCAGATCGCAGACCTGCTCGACATCCTCGCCCGCCCCGAGCGCGTCACCGTCATCATCCGCGAAGAGCTCGTCGCCCTGCGCCAGGAGTTCGGGCAGACCAAGGTTGGCGCACGCCGCAGCCAGGTCGAACACAACGTGCAGGAACTGGGTGCCGAAGACCTGATCACGCCCACCGACATGGTGGTGACGCTCAGCCACAGCGGCTACATCAAGAGCCAGCCCCTGGCCGAGTACCGCGCCCAGCGCCGTGGCGGACGTGGCAAGCAGGCGGCGCAAACCAAGGAAGACGACTGGATCGACCAGCTCTTCACCGCCAACACGCACGACTGGATCCTGTGCTTCAGCGACCGCGGCCGCGTCTACTGGCTCAAGGTCTGGGAGGTGCCGCAAGGCGGACGCGCCAGCCGGGGCAAGCCCATCGTCAACATGTTCCCGCTGCAGCCCGACGAGAAGATCACCGTCGTGCTCCCGCTGACCGGCGAGTTCCGCAGCTTCCCCGCCGACCATTACGTCTTCATGGCCACCGCGCTCGGCACGGTCAAGAAGACCCCGCTCGATGATTTCAGCAACCCGCGCAAGGCCGGCATCATCGCGGTCGACCTCGACGAGGGAGACTACCTCATCGGTGCTGCGCTGACCGACGGCAAGCACGACGTGATGCTGTTCTCGGACGGTGGCAAGGCCGTGCGTTTCGACGAAGACGACGTGCGTCCGATGGGCCGCACCGCGCGCGGCGTGCGCGGCATGATGCTCGAGGACGGCCAGAACGTGATCGCGATGCTGGTGGCACTGCAGCAAGACCGCGACGGCGCGACGCCCGACGACAGCGACCGCGTCAGCGTGCTGACCGCCACCGAGAACGGCTACGGCAAGCGCACCCCGATCGGCGAGTACACACGCCACGGCCGCGGCACCAAGGGCATGATCGCGATCCAGCAAAGCGAGCGCAACGGCAAGGTGGTCGGCGCCACACTGGTGTCTGCCACGGACGAGATCATGCTGATCACCGACCGCGGCGTGCTGGTGCGCACACGGGTGGCAGAAATCCGCGAACTCGGTCGCGCCACCCAGGGCGTGACGCTGATCGCCCTCGACGCTGGGGCGCGCCTGAGCGGCTTGCAACGCATCGTCGAGAACGACGCCCCAGCGGATGATGCCGAGGGCGACGCCAGCCCCGCCGCATGATCCTGGATCGCCTGTGGTCGGCCGCCGCGCGGTCTTTGCTCAGGCCCTGAATCACCGCCCTGCGAGAGGATCCCGATGTCTGAACCGTTGCCGACGCTGTCCGCCCTGCGACAGGGCATCGACGCCGTGGACCGCGAGATCCTGGCGCTGCTGAACCGGCGGGCAGGGCTCGCGCTCCAGGTCGGCGAGGTCAAGCGTCACGAAGGCTCACCGGTCTACCGGCCCGAGCGCGAGCGCCAGGTCATTGCCGGGCTGCAGCAGTCCAACCCCGGGCCGCTGCCCGCTGACGGCATCGCCGCCGTCTGGCGCGAGGTCATGTCGGCCTGCCGCGCACTGGAAAGCCCGATGCGCGTGGCCTACCTCGGCCCGGCCGGCACCTTCAGCGAGCAGGCGGCGCTGGACTTCTTCGGCGCCTCCATCCAGCGCCAGGCCTGCGCCAGCATCGACGAGGTGTTCCGCCGCGCCAGCGCCGAAGCCGCAGACTACGGCGTGGTGCCGGTGGAGAACTCCACCGAAGGCGTGGTCGCGCGATCGCTGGACCTGCTGCTGCACACCCCGTTGAACATCGTCGGCGAGATCAGCCTGAAGATCCGCCAGAACCTGATGCGGGTGCACGACAGCCGGGCCGATGTCGTGGCCGTCGTGGCCCACCCGCAATCGCTGGCCCAGTGCCAGGGCTGGCTGTCGCAGCACCTGCCTCAGGCCGAGCGTCGGCCGGTGTCGAGCAATGCCGAGGGCGCGCGGCTGGCCTCGCTCGACCCGACGCTGGCCGCGATCGCTGGACAGCGTGCGGCGGTGGAGTTCGGCCTGCACATCGTCGACGCCGACATCCAGGACGATCCACACAACCGCACGCGCTTTGCCGTCGTTGCCCTGCCCGAACGGCACCCTGCCCCATCGGCCACCGGTCGCGACTGCACCAGCCTGGTCGTCTCGGTGCCCAACCGGCCGGGCGCGGTGCACGACCTGCTGATGCCCTTGAAGGCACACGGCGTGTCGATGTCGCGCTTCGAGTCGCGGCCTGCACGGTCGGGGCAGTGGGAGTACTTCTTCTACATCGACCTCGAGGGTCACGCCGACGACCCGCGCGTGGCCACCGCTTTGGCGGAGTTGCGCAGCGCCTGCGCCTTCTACAAGGTGCTGGGCAGCTACCCGACGGCTGCGCACTGAGGACAGGCGCGATGGCACGGGCACAGCCACCGGGCGTCGAGCGGCTGGCGGTCATCGGCTGCGGACTGATGGGCGGCAGCTTCGCGCTGGCCCTGCGCAAGGCGTGTGCGGTCGGACACATCGTCGGCTTCAGCCGCTCTTCGGCGTCTGCGCTGCGGGCGCGAGAGCTCGGCGTGGTCGACGAGGTGGCCGCAGACGCCACCACGGCGGTCAAAGATGCCGACCTGATCCTGTTGTCGGTGCCGGTGGCCTCCACCGGGCAGGCACTGGCCGCGATGCGCGAGGCGATCCGGCCGGACGCGCTGTGCATGGACGTCGGCAGCACCAAGGCAGATGTGATGGCGGCCGCCGCGCGCGCGCTCGGGCCTCGCATCGACACGTTCGTCGGGGCGCATCCGATCGCCGGCAAGGAACGCGCCGGCGTCGAACACGCCGACGCCACGTTGTACGACGGATGCCGCGTCATCCTGACGCCGACGGCGCAGACCCACCCTGAGCGGCTCGCACGGGCGGATGCGCTGTGGCGCAGCCTGGGCGCGCGCGTGAGCACGCTCGGGCCTGAGGAGCATGACGCCGCGCTGGCCGCGGTCAGCCATCTGCCGCACCTGCTGGCCTTCGCCGCCTTCCGGGCCGTGGCCACGCAGGACGATGCGCCATCGCTGTTGTCGCTCGCGGGTCCGGGCTTCCGTGACTTCACGCGCATCGCCGCCGGCGACCCTGCGCTGTGGCGCGATGTGCTGATCGCCAATCGTGTGCAGGTACTCGACCAGGCGCGCCGCTTCCGCGCCGAGTTGCAGACGATGGAATCGGCCCTCTCGGCGGGCGACGCGCAGGCGGTGGAATCGCTCATCGCGGTGGCCTCCGCCGGGCGCAGCCGCTGGCGTCTCGGGGGCTGAGAGGCTGAGAGTCGCCCCTCCACGCGGCACACCCGGACTTCGCCCGCCCACCACAGCACCTGCGCCCATTCCCACGCTTCACATCCGACCCGACCATGTACGCCCTGCCCTTCCTGGACCTTCCACCATTGATCTGCGCCGACGGCGTCGTGCGCCTGCCAGGATCCAAGAGCATCTCCAACCGCGTGCTGCTGCTGGCGGGGCTGTCCGCAGGCACCACACGCATCCACGACCTGCTGGATTCCGACGACACGCGCGTGATGCTGGCGGCGCTGGCGGCGCTGGGTTGCGAGGTCCGGCGGCGTGAGGATGTCGTCGAGGTCACCGGGCTGGGGGGACGACTGAACGTCCGCCAGGCCGACCTCTTCCTCGGCAATGCCGGCACGGCCATGCGCCCCCTGTGCGCGGCGCTGGCCGTGCTCGCCGCCACGCAGGGCGGGCACTTCGAACTGCGCGGCGTCGCGCGCATGCACGAGCGGCCGATCGGCGATCTGGTGGACGCGTTGCGGCGCCTGGGCTGCACCATCGACGACCTCGGCACCCCCGGCTACCCGCCGTTGCGGCTGCATGGACACGCCGGCGGCACGCTCGCGCTGCAGGCGCCGATCCGCGTGCGCGGCGACGTCTCCAGCCAGTTCCTCACCGCTTTGCTGCTGGCACTGCCGCTGGTGGCCGTAGACCAGGCGGTGGTGATCGAGGTCGAAGGCGAACTGATCTCGCGGCCCTATGTGGAGATCACGCTGAACATGCTGCAGCGTTTCGGCATCGCGGTGCAGCGCGACGGCCACGAGCGCTTCGTCATCCCCGCGGGCTCGACATACCGCACGCCCGGCGACATCCACGTCGAGGGCGACGCCTCCTCGGCGTCCTACTTCGTCGCGCTCGGCGCGATCGCGGCCACCGGGGATCGGCGCATCCGCATCGAAGGCGTGGGCGACGCCTCGGTCCAGGGCGACATCCGTTTCGTCGATGCCGCACGCGCGATGGGCGCGCAGGTCGACAGTGGCCCCAACTGGCTGGAGGTGCGGCGCGGCGCCTGGCCGTTGCGCGCGCTGACGCTGGACTGCAACCACATCCCCGACGCCGCCATGACGCTGGCCGTGATGGGGCTGTATGCCGACGGCCCGACGCGGCTGACCCACATCGCGAGTTGGCGGGTCAAGGAGACCGACCGCATCGCCGCCATGGCCACCGAACTGCGCAAGCTTGGCGCGGAGGTCACGGAAGGCGCCGATTTCATCGAGGTCTGCCCGCCCCGCGTGTGGCGCGCGGCGCAGGTGCACACCTACGACGACCACCGGATGGCCATGTGCCTGTCCTTGGCAGCCTTCAATCCACTGGCGGACCAGACCGGCGCAGGCCGGCCGGTGCGCATCGAAGACCCGGCCTGCGTCGCCAAGACCTTCCCCGAATACTTCGAGTCCCTGTTCCGTCTGGTGGAGGCAGCGCCGGGCGCCGTGCCCGTCATCACCGTCGACGGCCCGTCGGCTTCCGGCAAGGGCACCTTGGCCAGCCAGGTCGCGCAGCGCCTGGGCTACCACTTCCTGGATTCAGGGGCCATCTATCGCGCCGCGGGGGTGGCGGCGCAGCGCGCCGGGGCCGACCTCGACGACGGCCCGGCGGTGGCCGCCGCGGCGGCTGCGATGTCTCTTCGTTTCGACGGCGATCGTGTGTGGCTGGGCGCAGACGACGTCACGGAGGCCGTGCGCAGCGAAGCCGGCGGGATGCTGGCCTCTAGGGTGTCGGCCCTGCCTGACGTGCGCGCGGCGCTGCGCGACCTGCAGCTCGGCTTCCGCCGCCTGCCGGGGCTGGTGGCCGACGGACGTGACATGGGCACGGTGATCTTTCCCGACGCCACCCTGAAGGTCTTCCTGACCGCCAGCGTCGAGGAGCGCGCCCAAAGGCGCCTGCGGCAGCTTGCCGCGCGCGGCGTTGCCGCTACAATCGATGACCTTCGCGCAGACTTGAGGGCGCGTGACGAGCGGGACATCACTCGCGCGTCCGCACCGCTGAAGCCGGCGCCGGAGGCGGTGCATCTGGACAACTCCGGGCTGAGCGTCGGCGAATCGGTCGAACAGGTCCTGGAGTGGTGGGAGCACCGGCAGCCGTACCGGGCCGGGCCCGGCGCGCAGCACTGAAGCCCATCGCGCTCCCCTTCACGGCCGGCAGGCCACGGGCGCGATGATCTGTTGAACGACAACCCCGCAACCCACGTTGCACCGTCTGCCGGCAACCCTCGCCCTGCGCGAGCCCGGCCCAGGAATTCACATGTCCGACACCCAAGCCGCCATGGGCGGAGAGTCCTTTGCCGCTCTGTTCGAAGAGTCGCTCCAGCGCAGCGAGATGCGCGCCGGTGAGGTCATCACCGCAGAGGTCGTGCACATCGACGTCAACCACGTCGTCGTCAACGCCGGCCTGAAGAGTGAAGCCTACATCCCGATCGAGGAATTCAAGAACGACCAGGGCGAAGTCGAGGTCCAGGTCGGCGACTACGTCTCGGTGGCCATCGACGCCGTCGAGAACGGCTACGGCGACACCATCCTGTCGCGCGACAAGGCCAAGCGCCTGGCCTCCTGGCTGTCGCTCGAGAACGCCCTGGACTCGGGCGACTTCGTCACCGGCACGGTCAGCGGACGGGTCAAGGGCGGCTTGACGGTGCTGGTCAACGGCATCCGCGCCTTCCTGCCAGGCTCGCTGCTCGACACCCGGCCGGTCAAGGACGTCTCGCCCTTCGAGGGCAAGACGATGGAATTCAAGGTCATCAAGCTCGACCGCAAGCGCAACAACGTGGTGCTGTCGCGCCGTGCCGTCGTCGAGGCGTCGATGGGCGAAGAGCGTGCCCGCCTGCTCGAGACGCTGCAGGAAGGCTCCATCGTCCACGGCGTGGTCAAGAACATCACCGAGTACGGCGCCTTCGTCGACCTCGGCGGCATCGACGGTCTGCTGCACATCACCGACATGGCTTGGCGCCGCGTGCGCCACCCGACCGAGGTGGTGCAGGTCGGCCAGGAACTCGACGCCAAGGTGCTGAAGTTCGACCCGGAGAAGAACCGTGTCAGCCTCGGCCTGAAGCAACTCGGCGACGATCCGTGGCACGGCGTGGCCCGCCGCTACCCGTCGGGTACGCGCCTGTTCGGCAAGGTCACCAACATCGCCGATTACGGCGCCTTCGTCGAGATCGAGCCGGGCATCGAGGGCTTGGTGCACGTCTCCGAGATGGACTGGACCAACAAGAACGTCGCACCTTCCAAGGTGGTGACGCTCGGCGAGGAAGTCGAGGTCATGGTCCTCGAGATCGACGAGGACAAGCGCCGCATCAGCCTGGGCATGAAGCAGTGCCGTGCCAACCCGTGGGAAGAGTTCAGTGCCACGGTCAAGCGCGGCGACCGCGTCAAGGGCCCCGTCAAGTCCATCACCGACTTCGGCGTGTTCATCGGTCTGGCCCAGGGCATCGACGGCCTGGTGCACCTGTCCGACCTGAGCTGGAACGAGCCGGGCGAGTCGGCCGTGCGCAACTACAAGAAGGGGCAGGAAGTCGAAGCCATCGTCCTGGGCATCGATGTCGAGCGCGAGCGCATCTCGCTGGGTGTCAAGCAGCTCGACACCGAT
The DNA here is from genome assembly GCA_049453935.1 of Rubrivivax sp. GTDB lineage: Bacteria > Pseudomonadota > Gammaproteobacteria > Burkholderiales > Burkholderiaceae_C > Rubrivivax. Next base: position 6,052 of record JBMTXX010000071.1, on the reverse strand, counting down.
CCGTTCACCACCTTCGTGACGATGAACGACCGCGGTGCCGTCGTGGCGGGCAAGGTGAAGACGGTCGACGTCCGTGGCGCCGAGATCCAGCTCTCTCCGGAGGTCACTGGTTACCTGCGCGTCAGCGAGATCAGCCGTGACCGGGTCGAAGACGCCCGCAATGTGCTGAAGGAAGGTGATGATGTCTCGGTCATGGTGATCAACGTCGACCGCAAGATGCGCTCGATCCAGTTGTCCATCAAGGCCAAGGACGTTGCCGACCAGCAGGAAGCCATGCAGCGGCTGTCCCAGAGCAGCGAGCGCGAGCACGCCGGGACCACGAGCCTGGGCGCACTCCTGCGTGCCAAGCTCGACAGCTCGGGCCAGAACGGATGACGCGCGATGACGCGATCGGATCTGGTCGCCCTGCTGACCGAGCGCTTCCCGCAACTCACCCAGCGTGACACCGAGCTCGCGGTGAAGACGGTGCTCGACGCGATGTCCGATGCGCTTGCGCGCGGGCACCGCATCGAGATCCGCGGGTTCGGGAGCTTCTCGGTCAGCCGCCGTCCCCCGCGCGTTGGGCGCAACCCACGCAACGGCGCGCAGGTGATGATCCCGGAGAAGCTCGTACCCCACTTCAAGCCGGGCAAGGCGCTGCGGGAAGCCGTCGACGCGCAAGCGTCCGACGGGCGCTGACAGGCCGAGCGTCCTCCCCTTGCCCGACCGCTCCCCCAAGGAGCGCCAGGGCACAGGGGAGGCCTGAACGACGTCAAGGCCGCTGCCCCCGACAGACGGTGGGCCCGACCTGCCGGACGGAGGGTCAGCTCTAGAATCCTGGCTTCATGCGCATCATCGTCTGGTTCCTCAGGGGCGTGGTCTTCCTCGTCCTGTTGGCCTTCGCGCTGAACAATCAGCAGATCGTCACGGTGCACGGCTTCTTCGGAACGAAGTGGCAGGCGCCGCTGGTGATCGTGGTGCTCGCGAGCCTCGGCCTGGGCACGCTGATCGGCATCGCCGGGATGCTCCAAGGCCGCTGGCGGCAACGCCGCAAGGTCGCGGAAGTCCGCAGCAAGGGGGCGCCCGCGGTTGCAGCCTCTGCGCCGGCTTCCACCGCCGAAGTCTTGCCAGAGCATCCGCCCCGCGATGGACTCTGACGCGGCCATCTGGCTGCTGCTGGCCTTGCCCGTGGCTTTCGGGTTTGGCTGGCTGGCCTCGAGGTTCGAACTCCGGCAAACCGCACGCGAAGGCTCGGATGGCCCTCGGGCCTATTACCGCGGCCTGGGGCTGCTGTTGTCCGAGCAGCAGGACAAGGCCATCGACGCCTTCATCGAGGCGGTCCAGAAAGACCCGGACACCATAGACCTGCACTTTGCCCTCGGCGGGCTCTTCCGTCGCAGGGGCGAGTTCGAGCGTGCGGTGCGCGTGCACGAGCATCTGCTTCGGCGCGCCGACCTGCGTCCGGCGGATCGCGCACGCGCTCGGCATGCACTGGCGCAGGACTTCTTCAAGGCGGGTCTGTTCGACCGGGCCGAGGCCGCCTTCAGGGAGTTGCAGGGCACGGCCTACGACACCGAAGCGCTGCAGGCCCGTCTGAGCCTGCAGGAACGCTCGCGTGACTGGGCGGCGGCGATCGCCATCGGTGAGGAACTGGAGGCCCGCGCGGCCGGCTCCTATGCGCAGAGGCTGTCCCATTACGCCTGCGAACTGTCGCTGGAGGCCGAAGCCCGTGGCGATGCCCTGAGCGCCGAACAGCACCTGGATCGTGCGCGCCAGTGGGCCCCAGACGCGCCGCGTCCATTGGTGATCGCGGCCCAGCGCTGGGGGCTTCTGGGCCGCCAGGCGCAGGCGATGCAGGTGCTGGACGAACTGATGCAGCGGCAGCCTGACAGCTTTGCTCTCGTGGCCGCCGACTACGCGGCTCACGCCGTCGCCTGCGGACGGCAGGCGCAGGCGCGCATGGCGTTGACGAAGCTGGCCAACGAGCATCCTTCGATCGAGGTACTGCGCGCGATCGCCCGGCTCGAGGAGCCGTCTGACCGGCCGGCGCTCGATCAGATGCTGCTCGAGACCTTGAAGCAGCGCCCTTCGTTGCCCGCGGCCCAGATGGCGCTCGAGCGGATCGAGGCGTCTGCCCAAACGCGTCTGAGCAGCGCCGACATCCAGCTCGCGCTCACACAGATCGCAACCCCGATGCGGCGCTACCGTTGCGCGGCCTGCGGCTTCGAGGCACGGCAACATTTCTGGCAATGCCCGGGCTGCCAGGGCTGGGACACCTATCCGCCTCGGCGCATCGAAGAGCCCTGAACCGTCCCAGGCCTCAACCTTCGTCCTGAGCGCGGACCATCGCGGCGTAGCGGCCGTCCCGCGCCAGCAATTCGGCATGCGTGCCGGACTCGACGACACGACCGGCATCGAGCACGAAGATCTCGTCGGCCGACCTCACCGTGCTGAGCCGATGCGCGATGACGATCATGGTGTGGCGTCCACGCCCCTGGTCCAGCGCCTGCTGCACGATGCGCTCGGACTCGGTGTCGAGAGCGGACGTCGCCTCGTCGAGGATCCACACCGGCGCATCCTTGTAATGTGCCCGGGCGATCGCCAGGCGCTGGCGCTGCCCTCCGGACAGCAGGCTGCCATTGACGCCGACGGACGCCTCCAGCCCCTGAGGCAGGGCCGACACGTGATCCCACAGGGCGGCGGCACGCAGACAGTCCCGAACGCGGTCCCGATCCATGCGCTGCGCGTAGGCCACGTTGTCGGCAATGCTGGCATCGAACATCACGATGTCCTGCGACACCACCGCGAACTGCCGCCTCAGGTCCGCCTTGCGCCAGTCGGGGATCGGGATCCCGTCCAGCGACAAGCAGCCCTGCTGCGGTGCCGCGAAGCCGAGCAAGGCGTTGACCAAGGTGGTCTTCCCCGACCCTGAGGCCCCGACCAAGGCCACCGTGCTGCCCGGCGCCACACGCAGCGAGACCCGATCCAGCGCGGGAGATTCGGCGCCGGGATAGCTGATCGTCAGATCCTCCAGCACGATCTCGCCACGCGCGCGATCGACGCCCCGCGTGCCGGTGTCTGGCTCGGGCGGCGCGTCCATGAGCTCGAAAACGCCGCGTGCCAGCACCAGCGCATTGACGAAGGGCTGCGCCAGATCGGTCAAGGGCCGGGTCTTCGACACGAGCAGCAGCAGTCCGGTGACGTAGGCGACGAACCCCCCGACGGTGGCCTGGCCGGCCTGCGCCTGGTACAGCGCCAGCGTGACGATCAAGGCCACCCCGAGGCTGGAGGCCAGTTGCGACACCGGCGTCATCAAGGCGGCGGCGGCGGCGCTCTTGACGGTCATGCGCTGCACTCGGCGCGCCTCGTCGTCGAAGCGCCGCTGCTCGAAGGCGCCCGCGTCGAAAGTGCGGATCACCCGCCAGGCGCGGGCCAGGTCCTCCACCACCGTCGCCAGCCGCACCTGCGCGGCGTATCCGGCGCGACTGACCTGCAGCATGCGCCGATGCACCGCACGGACCAGCACGCCCAGCAGGGGCACCGTGACGAGTGACAGCAGCGTGAGTTGCCAGTTCTGCCAGAACAGGTAGATCAGCAGAGCGACCGCCGTCGAACCGTCGCGCAACAGCGTGATCATGGCTCCGCCCAGGCTGCCGGCGATGCCCTGGGGGTCGTTGATCACCTTGACCACCGCGACGCTGGACGTGGTCTGGGTGAAGACCGACGCATCGGCGCGCAACAGCACCGCCGCCAGCGCCTTGCGCAGCGCAAGCACGGCGCGTGAGGTGCTTCGATGCAGCAGATAGGCCCCCAGGAAGCCCAGTACCCCACGCACGGCGAACAGCCCGATCAGCGCCACCGGCACCATCCACAACGGGAACCCCGGCTGCTCGACAAAACCCTCGTCGAGGGCGACCTGCAGCAGCAGCGGAATCAGCGGCTCCGTGGCCGAGGCTACGACGAAGGCGGCCGCCGCGCCCAGCAACCCCCAGCGCTGCGGCCAGAGATAGGTCTTCAGGCGGCGCGCGGTCTCGCGCTGGCGGTGGGCGTGTTCAGGGACGGACGTCATCGGGGCCGGATGCTAGCCCGGATCGCGTGGGGCCCCGTCAGACCCCCCCGAAAGGGGGTTACGCCCAAGGCGCCACCCTCGAAGAATGAGACCACTCGAGACCGATGGGCGGTCCCGGGAAACCACCGGCCCACAGGGCCATCTCTGAGGAGTCTTCACATGTTCCGCACCTTCATCACCACCGTGCTGCTCGGCCTGTCCTGCCTCGTCGCCCAGGCCGCCGTCGACGCCAACAAGGCCAGCGCCAAGGAACTCGAGGCCGTCAAGGGCATCGGCCCGGCCTTGTCGGCCAAGATCGTCAAGGCCCGCTCCGACGCCCCCTTCCGCAATTGGGACGACATGATGAAGCGCGTGTCGGGCGTCGGGCCGGTCAAGGCGGCACGCCTGTCGACCGAGGGCTTCACCGTCGGCGGCTCGGCCTACGCGGCCACCGACGCCGTGGCGGCTGCGGCCACGAAGGCACCCGCCCAGCCAGCCCGCCCCGCCGCCCTCAACGTCGCGTCGGCCCAGGCCCGCGGATCGGCAACGCCTGCCGCGAATCCCGCAGCGCCGGCCTCGGCGCGACCGCAGGCCCAAAGTGGCGCGGTCGCATCCGCCAAGTGACCCACCGCCACACGCCACGCGCCAGAACCGCCACCCGCGCCCCGAAGCCCACGCCCTGCCTGTGCAGCCGCACAGCGGGCCCGGCTTCCGACACCGCCGCCGCCGGCCCTGCCCGCGGCGGCATTCACATCTCGTACACCACCTCTGCCTGCCCACCGTGGGCCACTTCGCGCCAGCGCGCCAGGGCCTCCTCACAGGGCCAGAACCGCGCTTCATCACCCAGGTCGATCTCGGCCGCGGCGCGCGGGCGGTGCAGGCGCAGCCGCACCGGCAAGCCCTGCACGAGCTCACCCTCGTCGGTGCTCAGGCGCTTGGCGGGCCAGGCGCGCAGCAGGTCGGCCACGGGCGGCGCCGTCGTCTGCACCGCCACCGCCAGGAAGCGGCCGAAACGCGCCCGTGCCGTGGGCAGATCCCAGATCTGCTGCACCGTCAGGCGCAACCCGCCGGAAAACCGGTCGAGCTGCACCCGCCCCTGGACGATCAGCAAGGTGTCATCGACCAGCGCCTCGCGACGCGCGTCAAGCAGGTCCTCGTTGGCCACGGCCTCGATCGCCGACTGCCCGTCCTCCATGCGGAAGATCGCCGCGCGCCCACGCTGGCCGTTGACGATGCGCAGCCCGGCGACCACACCGGCCACCACCTGCGGCTCGCGGGAATCCGCCAGGTCCGCAATGCGCAGCCGGGCGAATCGCCTGACCTCTGCGGCGGATTCGTCGAACAGGTGCCCGGACAGGAAGAAGCCCAACGCGGTTTTCTCCAGCATCAGGCGCTCCCTCAGACCCAGCGCCGGCACGGCGACGAGTGCCGGCTCCTGCGTCGACGAGCCGTGCGCGTCAGGCTCGTCGCCGAAGTCGAACAGCCCGCCCTGCAGCGCGTGCGCCTCCTGCGTCTCGGCCCAGTCGAAGGCCAGGCCGATGCTGGCCAGGGTGGACGCCCGGTCAGGATGCAGGGCGTCGAAGGCGCCGGCCTTGACCAGCGCCTCGACCACGCGCTTGTTGACCCTCTGCCGGTCGACCCGGGCGCAGAAGTCGAACAGGCTGCGGAAGGGCGCTCCGCCCTGCCCCTGCGCGCCCTCGCGCGCCGCGACGATGGCCTCGATCGCGCCGGCACCGGTGCCCTTGACCGCCCCCAGGCCGTAGCGCACCCGGGTGTCGCTGACGGGCTCGAAGCGCCAGACGCCGCGGTTGACGTCGGGCGGCTCGAACTCGATACCGAACCCGCGCGCATCGTCCAGCAGCACCTTCAGCTTGTCGGTGTCGTCCATCTCCACCGTCATGTTCGCGGCGTAGAACTCCGCCGGGCAGTGCACCTTCAGCCAGCCGGTGTGGTAGGCCAGCACGGAGTACGCGGCGGCGTGGCTCTTGTTGAAGCCGTAGCCCGCGAACTTCTCCATCAGGTCGA
>JBMTXX010000070.1:0-15205 GCA_049453935.1 Rubrivivax sp. | reverse complement strand
CTCAGTCGGCGTAGCCCATCTGTCGCCGCCCCAGCGCACTGAGCTGTTCCGGCGTGAATCGGCCTTCGAAGTCGATCTCGTAGTCTTCCGCAGCGAAGTCGGGGGACGATTTTCCGGCCTCGAAGGCCGGGCGCTGCAGTGCCAGGAAGGCGCGGTTCTTGGCGCAGTCCGGGGCCGAGCCGATGTACATCACGTTGCTGTAGCCCGCGCCCGTGTGCCGGTCCTCGACGCCGTGCAGCACGTCCGGGTGCCACCAGACCGTGTCGCCCGGCTCGACCTTCGGGATCGGCACATAGCCGCGCAGCAACAAGGCGTGGTGCTGCTCGGAGACGACCATCGCACGTCCGGCGCGGGCGCCGCACAGGTCGTCGTCGGCCACATCGTCCTGCAGCGCTCGCAGCAGCATCCAGCCCATCGCGTTGGCCACCGGCACCAGATTCAGCGTGCCGTCGCCGGGGCCTTGCGACGTCAGTGCGGTCCAGCCCTGGAAGGTGCGGAACATCCGGCACACGGCCGGCGACGGGATCTCCTCGGTGGCCGTGCGCCAGGCCGCGGAGAACGGGTCGTAACGTGCCAGGTCGCCGCCGTAGACATGCCGGTAGACCTGGCGATAGCCCGGGTCGATCCAGCGCTCGATGGAGCCGCCGTCGACGTGCGGCGACAACCCCAGCGAGGCATCGCCCGGCTCGCGCTGTCGCACGCGGTCGGCATAGGTCGTCTCCTGGTCCGGGTCGAACACCGGCGTGCCGTCCTGATCGACGTCCCACAGGCGGTTCAGCCAGCGGCGGGTGCGGGCCAGTTCCTCGGACTGCCGCGCCTGCATCTGCGGCGCCGACCAGTAGATGCCGTAGATCTGCGGGCGCGCGCTGGCCAGCGCGCTGAAGTACTGGTCGATCCCCCGCTTGGCCACCGACTTCTCGATGTAGCGGTTGCGGGTCAGGTAGTCCTCGAGCTCGTGGTTCCACCGCCCTACCCTCTGGGCATCGAAGACCCCGCGGACGATGACGCAGCCGCGCTGGCGGATCAGCGCGCGCGTGGCGTCGTCGATGGCGTCCAGGTCGGCATAGCGGATCTGCGGCACCGACGCCTGGCCCTGCGCGCGTTCGGCTTCGATGACGTCGATCTGCGCCTCGACCGAGGCGGTGAGCTGGGCGAACCGTTCGGCGAGGTCCGGGATCTGCGCTTTCAGCAGGCGCTTGGCAGCGACGATGCGCTCACGATAAGGGGCGTTCGGGTCAGGTCTTGACATGCAGGTGCTCCAGGCACGGCGGAGTGAACAACACCTGGCCGGGAGGCTGGCCAGGTTGCAGCAACTGTTCGAGCAACTGCCGGCCCAGCGTCAGCCCGGTCAGATGCAGATCCTCGAAGCAGGCGATCAGCGGCTGACGGATGTAGTGCGGCAGGTCGCTGCTGTACTTGACGACGATGTCGATGTCGCGCCCAGGCAGGCGCTGCGCATCGGCCAGCGCGCCCAGCAGCGGCAAGGCTGGGGCTTCGAGCGACAGCACCAGGCCGTCGAAGCGCCCCGCCTCACGCAGGGCCCACTGGTAGATGGCCTCCGGGCCGTCGTCCAGCGACACCGACAGCACCCGCTGACCGGCAACGCCACGGGCGGCACAGGCGGCATCGAATCCGTCGGCGAGATGGTCACGGAATTCGCTGCCCGGCAGCGGCAGCAGGATGCCCAGTTCGCGGCGACCGCGCGCGACCAGGGCGTCGACCGCCAGCGCAGCGAACTGTTCGTTGGCGAAGTCGACGCTGGCATGCGACTGCGCCAGCCGTGTGCGCCCGTGCGTGACGAAGGGAAATCCCCGCTCGAGCAGGTAGCGCACCCGGGCATCGTCTGCCGTGGTGTGCGACAGCAGGAGGCCATCGGCCAGCCCGCGGTCCACGACGTAGCGCACGCCCGACAAGGGGTCGTCGTCACGCGCATCGGGCAGCACGATCAGGTGGTAGTCGGTGTCGCGCAGCGCATCCCCGATGCCCAGCATCAGCTGCTTGTAGCCGGGCTGGCTGGCGTCGAGCCGGTCCATCATGAAGGCCACGACCTGCGTGCGGCCGGTCTTCAGGCGCACCGCCGCTCGGTCTCGCACGTAATGAAGCTCGCGCGCGGCCTGCAGCACCTTGTCGCGCGTGGCCGGCAGGACACTGGCCGAGCCAGCGAGCGCGCGCGAGACCGTGGCGAGCGACAGCCCCGTGGCCTGGGCCAGGGTGCGGACGGTGGGTTTGACGGAATTCATCGGTTGCGTGTCATGCAAGCCTGCCAGGGTGACACGCCATCCGACCGGCGGTGCTCTGGCGCGTCTGCGTGCGTCAGCCGGTGGACCCGGCAGGACGGTGAAACATCTGCCGCGATTATGGAAACGTTTACATTTGACGTCAACCTTTGTGGGTGACCGATGTAAACGTTAACATCGCCTGCGTCAACAGAGGAGATCCAGAATGCGTTGGGGATTGATCGGTGCCAGCAACATCGCTGGCGAGTGGATGGTCGGCGCCCTGCGCGCGGTGGGCGACGAGGTCGTCGCGGTGGTGTCCGGCAGCGACGAGCGGGCGCGGGCATTTGCCTTGCAGCATGGCATCGCGCATGCGCTGACCCGCGAAGCCGATCTTGCCGACTTGGGCATCGACGCGGTGTATGTCTCCTCGACCAACGAGAAGCACGAGGCCTCGGTGCTGCACGCCGCTTCCCGCGGTTGGCATGTGCTGTGCGAAAAGCCCGTGGCGACGACGCTGGATGCGGCGCAGAGAATGGTCGACGCCTGTGCGGCCGCCGGCATCGTGATGGGCACGAACCATCACCTGCGCCACAACGCAGCGCATCGCCGCATGCGCGAGCTCATCGGCGAAGGGCGACTGGGCCGCTTGGTCGCCGCGCGCGTACACCACGCGGTCTACCTGCGCCCGGTGCTGCAGGGCTGGCGCCTGCACGACCGGGCCGCTGGCGGCGGCGTCGTGCTGGACATCGCGGTGCACAACGCCGATTCGCTGGCTTTCCTGCTGGGCGAGTACCCGGTCGAGGTCCAGGCCATGGTGGCCAGCACCGGCCTGGCCCAGGGTATGGAAGACCACGCGATGTCGCTGTGGCGCTTCGCCAGCGGCCTGACCGCCTTCACCCATCAGGCCTTCACCACGCCGCATGCCCGAGTCGGTCTGGAGATCCACGGCACCGAGGGCACGCTGGAGGGCGACGGGATCCTGAACCAGCGTGCCGACGGCTCCTTGCTGCTGCGCACCGCTGCAGGTGCCGAACCTCAGGATCTGGACCGCGGCAACCTGTACGAGCGCTGCCTGCAGCAGTTCCATGCCGCGGTGCGTGGAGAGCCGAACACCTTGGCCGACGGCCGGGCAGGCTTGCGCTCGCTCGCGGTGGCGCTGGCCGTGCTCGACAGCGCCCAGCAGGGCCGCGCCGTCCGGGTCGACCTGGGGGACTGACCCGGCACTCTCTCAGCCCTTGAACAGCCCAGGCAGCCACAGCGACAGACCGGGCCAGTAGGTGATCAGCGCCAGGCCGATCAGCAAGGGCACGTAGAAGGGCATGAAGGCCCGCACCACCGCGCCGAAGCTCACCTGCGCGATGTGCTGGACGATGAACAACAGCACGCCGAAAGGCGGTGTGGTGGCGCCGATCAGCAGGTTGAGCACGATGACCAGGCCGAAGTGCACCGGGTCGATGCCCAGCATCAGGATCAGCGGCAGCAGCGTCGGCACGGCGATCAGCAGGATTGCGGTGGTCTCCATGATGCAGCCCACCACCAGCAGCAGCACGTTGATCATCAACAGGATCAGCCAGGGGTTCTGCGTGATTTCCAGCATCGCCGCAGCCAGGTTGGCCGGGACGTTGTTGACGGCAATCGCCCAGCCGAAGGGCACGGCCGCGGCCATGATGAACACCAGCACGCCGGCGGTGACGAAGGTCTCCTGGATGGCGCGCGCCAGGCGCCGCCAGGTGAGTTCGCGGTACCAGAAGCCCAGGGCCGCGGCGTAGACGACGGTGATCGCCCCCAGTTCGGTCGGCGTGGCGACGCCGGACAGCAGACCGACCACCAGGATCACGGGCGCCATCAGGGCGGGGACGGCGCGCAGGAAACTGCGGCCGATGGCCGGCATGCGCGGCCGTGCCTCCACCGGCGCCTGCACCCGGCCCGTGGCGGCGAGCAGCCAGACGGTACCCATCAGCAGCAGGCCCACCAGCGCACCCGGCACGATGCCGGCGAGGAACAGATCGCCGATCGACACCTGTGCCATCACGCCGTACAGCACCATGATGACCGACGGTGGGATGATCGGCCCGACGATGGCCGAGGCTGCCGTGACGGCGGCGGCGAAGGCCGGGTCGAAGCCGCGGCGCCGCATCTCGCGGATCTCCACCGTGCCCAGCCCCGCGGCATCGGCCTGGGCCACGCCGGACATCCCGGCGAACACGAGACTGGCGGCGATGTTCACCTGCGCCAGCCCACCCCGGATGTGCCCGACCAGGGCCATGGCGAACTCGAAGATCCTGCTGGCGATGCCACCGGAATTCAGCAGGTTGCCGGCCAGCACGAACAACGGGATCGCCAGCAGCGGGAAGCTGTCGATGCCCGAGGTCATGCGCTGCACGACCAGCGACATCGGCACCGGCGAAAAGAACAGCAGCCAGCCGAGCGCGGCGGCGATCAGGGCGAAGGCCACCGGCACCTCGATGGCGATCAGTCCGAACAGCAGCAGGAACAGAGGCAGGACGTCGCTCATCTGGAATTCCTCTCGCCAGGCGTGACCGGATCGGCCGGGGCGGTCATCAGTCGGGCCTCATCCCAGCCGTCCTCGGCGCGGTCTCGCGCTTCACGCGCCACGCGTGCCGTCTCTGCATCGACGGGCCGGTCCCGCGTCATCGCCGCCCATTCGGCCAACACGAGATAGACAGTGGTGAAGGCGATCGACAAGGCACTCGTGAACAGGGGCACCGAGTAGAAAAGGTGGCGCGGCAGGTCCACCGGCAGCGAGATGGTGCGGCTGCGCGACTCCACCTCCATGATGTCCCAGGCCTGCCAGGCCACGGTCAGCATCACGACGCTGGCCACCACCCACGCCACGCAGCGCCAGAACGCGCGGGCCCGCGGGCGCAGTCGACCGACGAAGGTCTCGATGCGCAGGTGACGCATCTGCTTGGTGCCCGCGGCCGCGCCGATGAACACTGCCCACAGGAAGCAGTAACCGGCCAGTTCCTCGACCCAGACCAGGGGCTCACCGAAGACGTAGCGCGTGAACACCTGCACCGTGATCGACACCACGATCAGCACCACCAGCCCCACCCCGATGGCGCTCTCGACGCGGCCGATGCGTTCGAGCAGCCACCACCATCGACCGAGTAAGCGGTCCATCCTGCCTCCTGCGTATCGTTCAGGCGCGCCTCCGGCGCGACGCCGGGCCGCCTATCGGCGTCCGCCGCCCTGCCCTGTCCCGCTGCGCGCGACAGGGCTTGGGGGATGCATGCGAACCGGACCTGCGCAGGCCCGGCTCGCGCGCCGACGGTCAGCCCGGGCGGCGCAGCCGCGTCACTGGATGGCGCGGATCTGCTGGTACAGGCCCATCGGCCACGCGCCGTCCTTCTCCATGCCGTTGGCGGCCGACACCGCCTTCTCGGCGAACGGCGCGCGGTTGACGGTGACCACCGTGGCCCCTTCGGCGGCCATCTTGCGCACCACGTCCTCGGTCTCGGCCTCGGCGGCCTTGCGGCCCCAGGCGATGGCCTCGCGTGCGGCGTCCACCATGATCTTGCGCACGTCCTCGGGCAAGGACTGGTAGACCTTGTCGTTGATCGTGATGTGCTGCGACGACATCAGGTGGTCGGTGCGCATCACGTACTTGGCCGCCTGGTGGAACTTCTGCGCATAGGCCGAGCCCACCGGGCCTTCCGCGGCGTCGATCACGCCGGTCTTGAGACCGAGGAAGACTTCCGCCCAAGCCACGCGCGCGGGCTTGGTCCCGAGGGTCTGCCACAGGTTGAGGTAGGTCTTGATTTCCGGCACGCGCATCTTCACGCCGTCAAGATCGGCCGGGGAATTCACTGCCTTCTTCGCGAACAGGATGCGCGGCTGGGTCGGCGCCGCCGCCAGGATGCGCAAGCCCTGCTTGGCACGCAAGTCTTCTGCCATGCGCGCGAAGGTGGGGGACTCGATGAACTTCTGGAAGTGATCGTTGTCTCGGAAGGTGAAGCCCCAGGCCAGCACGGCGAAGTCCTTGACCCAGTTGGCGTACCAGTCGAGCACGTCGCCGTACATCGCCACCGAGCCCTTCATCATCTGCTCGATCACCTGGACGTCGCTGCCGAGCTGCTCGCCCTGGATGAAGTTGATCTTCACCTTGCCGGCGGCGCGCTCGTTGACGAGCTTGGCGAACATCGCATTGGTGCGGTCGATCACCGTGCCGACGGCGTCCGAGCCGCCGAAGGTCAAGGTCTGTTGCGCCTGTGACAGCCCCGGGGCCAGCAGCCCCACGGCCAGGGAAATCGCACTGAGCCACATCTTCATCGTCATGTCTCCTGTCAGGTCTGAGGTGGGATGTGCCCCGTCAAGGCGCGGGGCGAGGGAAGCGGGTCACCTTCATCGGGCGACCTCGAAGAATCGGTTGGCCAGGTTTTTCTGCGCCTGGTACAGCGACGACGGGTCCGACGGGCGCGGCAAGGGCATCCGCACAGGCACGGCGGTCATGCGTGGCTGCAGGCAGGCGTCGCCGCACAGGCGGCGGCTCTCGAATTCGGCATGGTCGGCATAGGGGGCAAAGCCACCGGCCAACGGCCAGGCATCGCCCGCGGCCAGCTCGTACAGCAGGAAGTTGCGCGGCCGGCCCGACGTGTTCAGCGCCGACCCGTGGATCAGCCGCGCGTGATGCAGCGACACCGATCCCGCCGGCCCCAGCAAAGGCACGGCACGCTCCATCGGCAGCGCCTGGCGCGTCAGGTCGATGGCGCCGCAGAACACCCCGTTGCCGGTGTGGTCGTGGATCGGGCCGCGGTGGCTGCCCGGGATGACCATCATCGGCCCGTTGTCGGGCACGAAAGCGTCGAGCATCACCCCCACGGCCAGCACGTCGTCGTTGGTGTAGGGGTAGAAAGCCCAGTCCTGGTGCCACTCCACGGCGGCGCCATAACCGGCAGATTTCAGATTCAGCTTGACGCCCTGCAGGCGTACCGACGGCCCGAGCAGCGCGCGCAGCGGTGCGAGCAGCAACTCGTCTCGTATCAGTTCACCGAAAGCCGGGTGGTGCCGGTGCGGCGCCTTGAGCCGGCGCACGCGCGGCTGCTGTGGCGTGTGGCTGTCCTCGAGGTCGTACAGATCCGTGTTGGCGGTGACCTGCGCCGCCCCGGCCAGGAGACTGTCGATGGCCTCGCGCAGGCGCTCCAGCGTGGCGGCGGGCACCAGCCCAGGCAACACCAGATAGCCGTGCTCCCGGTAGAAATCGACTTGTGATGGATTCAGGCTCATCGTGGCGCGCGGACGGGACCGCAGGTGAAACGACAGACGCACTTTCCTCCGCCGCGCCCACCGCGTCAACCCGCGTTTGACCTGTTGACGCAGGCCGATGGTATCGATACCATCTTCGCCGCCGCGCCTGTGCATCCAGCGGGTCGGCACAGGTGCATGTGCAGCGCGTACGGACAGGGGGCATCGATGCAGACGGTCAAGGACGTATGGTGGCAACCGCGCATCGAGCGCGCGAAGCTGAAGGCCCTGATGCAGCGTGCCGATGCGCCGGGTCTGTGGTTCCTGGGGGTGTGGGCGACGCTGCTCGCCGTCGCCGGCCTGGGCGTCCACCTGAGCGTCGGGTCCTGGTGGGTCGTCCCGGCAGTGGTGGTTTATGGTCTGGTGCTCGGGTTCGCCTACGCGCCGTCGCATGAGTGCGCCCACGGCACAGCCTTTCGCACCCGCTGGCTCAACGAGGCGGTGATGTGGCTGACCTCCTTCATCTGGGGCGAGTCGCCCACCCACCGGCGTTATGCCCACTCGCACCATCACACCCACACCTGGCACTGGAAGGTCGACGCCCAGATGGGCTACAGCAACCCGGTGCGCCTGCGCACCTGGCTGGGTGATGTGATCGGGCTGCTGGAGTTCTGGCCGCGCGCCAAGCTCATGGTGCGCCACGCCAGCGGACGCGTGCTGCCGCGTGAAATGGTCTATCTGCCGCCCGCACAGGTGCCGGTCATGGTGCGTGAAGCACGGATCCTGATGGCAGGCTACCTCGGCCTGCTGGCCTGGGCGGCGCTGGGCCAGACCTGGGTGCCACTGCTGTACTTCTTCATCCCGCGTTTTGCCGGTGCCTTCGGGGTGTACGCCTTCATCACGACGCAGCACATGGGCATGGCGCAGGATGTCAACGACCATCGGCTGTGCACGCGCTCGATGCACAACGGCTGGCTCGCCCGCACGCTGTACTGGAACATGAACTACCACATCGAGCACCACATCTACCCCTCGGTGCCCTTCCATGCCCTGCCGGCCCTGAACGCGGCCATTCGCGATCAACTCCCGACGCCATGCGACGGGCTGTTCGGCGCGCACGCCGAGATCCTGCGCACGATCGGGGCGCAGCGCCGCGACCCGACGGCGGTGGCGGCGCGGCGCCTGCCGGACGATGTCCCGGCCAGCGCCGGCGCTTGAAGAGGCTAGCGGTCCGCTGCGCAGAGCGTCCTGATACGCGCCCCGCCCCGGCCACCTTCTCCTGAACACGACCGACCGACCCGCTGGAGACCTGACGATGTGGAAACCGCTTTGCCCCGTGGCCAACGTCCCTGACGAGGACGTGCTCGAGGTCGAGGTCGACGGGCACGTGTACTGTGCCTACCGCCTGTCGGGGCAGCACCACGTCACCGACGGCATCTGCACCCACGCGGTGGCGCGGCTGGCCGAGGGCTTCGTGATCGACGACGTCATCGAATGCCCGCTGCACAACGGGCGCTTCCACATCCCCACCGGCAAGCCTGACGGCCCGCCCGCCTGCGAACCCTTGCGCGTCTATCCCGTGCGCGTGGAATCGGGCATGCTGCTGATCGATCGCCAGGACTAGCTGCCCGTCGCGAGCGCCAGGAGCGCTCGCTTAGGATCGGGCCCATGTCCCGACCCTGCCTTCTCGTCCGATGAACGGGCCCGCTGCCCGGCGGCCTCGCATGAGCGACGTTGCACTGCGTGCCGGCGTGGGCACGATCACGGTGTCCCGCGCCCTGAAGACGCCGCATCTGGTCTCACCCGCCGTGCGTCAGCGCGTGCTCGACGCGGTGCAGGCCACCGGCTACGTGCCCAACCTGGCGGCCAGCACCTTGAAGTCGCACCGGTCGGCCATCGTGGCAGCCATCGTCCCGACGCTGCGCAATGCGATCTTCGCGCAGACCACCGATGCCCTGGCCGAGGGGCTTCGAGCGCAGGGTTATCAGCTGATGCTGGCCAGTTCCGGGTACTCGCCCGCGGCAGAGGAGGAGATCCTGCGCCACCTCATGGGCCAGCAGCCCGCCGCCGTGGTGCTGACCGGGACCGGACACACCCGGGCGGTGCGGAAACTGCTCGCGCAGCGCCGCATGCCCGTGATCGAGACCTGGGACCTGACCGAGCGTCCCATCGATCGCGTCGTCGGCTTCTCGAATTTCGAGGCCATGCGGCAGATGACCCTGGCCCTGGCCGCTCGTGGGTATCAGCGCATCGCCTTCGCCGGCTCCGCCGCCGGAGCGGAACCACGCGCCACACAGCGGCTGAAGGGTTATCTGCAGGCGATGGCCGACCTCGGCCGGGCGCCCTGCACCGTGGAGCTTCCGGGGTTGGTGCTCGACATCGCCAGCGGCGCACTGGCGCTGGAGCGGCTGATCGCGCTCGACCCCTTGCCGGATGCCGCGATCTTCGTCACCGACGTCCTGGCCTTCGGCGCGTCTCAAGCCTGTCAGCGCCTGGGTATCGCGGTGCCCGCGCAGCTGGCACTGGCCGGCCTGGGAGACTTCGAACTCGCCGGCGCCTCATACCCGCCGCTGACGACGGTGCGTATCCCGGGCGAGCAGATCGGACGCACGGCGGCGCACATGATCGGCGAGCTGCTGTCCAACGACCCACAACGGGTCGAAGCCGTGCCGCGCGTGGTCGACCTGGGCTTCGAGATCGTGATCCGCGACAGCGCCTGACCCTTGCGTGGCGGCCGGGATGCCGACCGCACAGATCCTTGGGTTTTCTCGGATGCCTCTGCAGCGTCGTAGCGACTACAGTCCGGGCTCCCAGGGGTGTCCGGCCCAACCGGCGCACCCTGTTGCCCTTGTATCGCTGAAACCCACGGAGGTCCCCATGGCCCTGAAGATGTCGCGTCTCCTCAAGCCCGTGCTGCTCGCCGCCGCGATGGCCGCCACTGCCACCGTCGCGCAGGCACAGACCGTACTCAAGATGGGCTTCGGCCTGCAACTTGACGCGCACTACGGTGTTGGCGCTGTTCACATGCAAAAGCTCGTGGCCGAGCGCATGGGCGGGCGCTACAAGATCGAGCTCTTCCCCAACTTCCAGCTGGGGGGCGAGCGCGAAATGACCGAAGGCGCGCAGCTCGGCACGATCGACCTGGTGATCACCTCTACCGGCCCCGTCGGCAACTTCGTGCCCGACACGCTGATCACCGACATCCCCTTCCTCTTCCGTGACTACACCCATGCGCGCGGCGTGCTCGACGGCCCCATCGGCCAGGGTATCCTGGACAAGTGCCCGGCCAAGGGGCTGATCTGCCTGGCCTGGTCGGAGAACGGCTTCCGCCACATGACCAACAACCGGCGCGAAGTGGCCTCGCCGGCGGACGCCAAGGGCCTGAAGGTCCGCACGATGGAAAACCAGGTCCACATGCAAGCGTTCCGCACCATCGGCGTGCTGCCCACGCCGATGGCCTTCCCCGAGGTCTTCGGCGCCCTGCAGCAAGGCACCGTCGACGGCCAGGAGAACCCGATCGGCGTCATCGTCGCGGCCAAGCTCAATCAGGTCCAGAAGCACCTGACGCTGACCGGCCACCTGTACTCGCCTGCAATGGTGCTGATGTCGCCCGCGGCCTACAACAAGATGTCCGAAGCCGACCGCAAGATGATCGTCCAGATCGCGCGTGAGGGCGCACAGGTGACCCGCGCCCGCGTCCAGGAACAGGAGCGTGTGGGCATCGAGCAACTGCGCACCTCGGGCATGCAGATCCGCACGCTGAACACCGCCGAGAAGACGGCCTTCCAGGATGCGCTGAAGCCCGCCTACGCCGAGTTCGGCAAGCGCTTCGGTCAGGCGAACATCGACGCCATCCGCAACGCGAAGTGACCTGCGGCGCAGGCCCGACGGCTGTCAAGCCGCTGGGCCAGTGCCTGAACTTGTGCGGTCTGCGGCCTGCGGACCGCTACTTCCTGAAGGAGCCCGGCCTTGCGCGAACTCGTCCTCGCAGCCGATCGAGTCATCGGTCGCGTCGTCATGGTGGCGGCCTGCCTGACATTGGCCGTGGCCGCGCTGTCGGGTCTCTTCCAGATCATCACGCGCTTCGTGCTCGAACAGCCTTCGGACTGGACCGAGGTGCTCACCCGGACCATGATCATCTGGAGCGTGTACCTCGGCTTGGCAGGGGCGTTGCGAGGCGGTGCGCTGCTGTCGGTGGACCTGCTCTACCGCATCGCTTCGCGTACGCCCTACCTGAAGCTGCTGCGTGTGCTGATCACCGGGTGCACGCTGCTTTTCCTGGCCGTCGTCGTGTGGTTCGGCTGGGATGTCGTCTACCGCGTGCGTTTCCAGAACCTGGCCGGGCTCGAGATCTCGATCTCGTGGGCCTATGCCGCCGTGCCGATCGGCGCGACCTTCGGCATCCTGGGCGTCATCGCCAACTTCCTCGACCCAAGGCGCGGCGAACTGGAAGCCCAGCAATGACCGGCCTGACCTGTCACCACGCTGCCCGCCCAAGGCCCCAGCCATGACCACCGCCGTCTTCACTGTCTTTCTTGCGCTGCTGGCGCTGAGCGTGCCCGTGGCCGTGGCGATCGGGCTGGCGTCCATGGCAGGCGTGGCCTTCTTCTCCAACATGCCGATGCTCGTGACGGCGCAGCAGCTGTTCGTCACGATCGACAAGTTCCCGCTGGTGGCCATTCCCTTCTTCATCCTGTCGGGCAACCTGATGGAGGCGGGCGGCATCTCCGAACGCCTGGTCAACTTCGCCCGTGCGCTGGTGGGTGGTGTCCAAGGCGGCCTGGCGATGAGCTGCGTGATCACCTGCATGATCTTCGCTGCCGTCTCCGGTTCCAGTGTGGCCACCACGTTCGCCATCGGCGCCATCCTGATCCCGGCCATGGTCAAGCTGGGCTATCCGGTGCAGCGCGCGGCAGCGCTCCAGGCCACCTCTGCCGAACTCGGCGTGGTGATCCCCCCGTCCATCCCGATGATCCTGTACGGCGTGGCGGCCGAGGTCTCCATTGGCGAGATGTTCATCGCCGGCTTCGGCCCAGGTCTGCTCATCGGCGGCGCGCTCATCCTGTTCGTCTTCGTCTGGTGCAAGCTCACCGGGCATGGCAAGCGCGATGGAGAGGGGCGGCTCGAGATTGCCGTGGCGTTGCGCCAGGCCAGTCTGGCTCTGTTGATGCCGGTGATCGTGCTGGGTGGCATCTACGGCGGGATCTTCACGCCCACCGAGGCTTCGGTCGTCGCCGTGTTCTACGCCTTGATCGTCGGCATGTTCGTCTACCGCCGCATCCGGCTACCGGACCTCTGGCGCGCGCTGCAACGCACCGTCGTGTCGACCACCGTGATCATGGTCATCATCGCCGCGGCCGGCCTGTTCGCGTTCCTCATTACGCGCGCCGGCGTGCCTGCGGCCTTTGGCAACTGGGTCGCCGCCACGCTGGACGGTCCGATCTTGTTCCTGATCGGGGTGAATCTCTTCCTGTTCGTGGTCGGCATGTTCATCGAGACGGGTGCAGCCATCGTCGTGCTGGCACCCATCCTCGTCCCGGTGGCCATGCAGTTCGGCGTCGACCCGGTGCACTTCGGCATCATCATGGTCGTCAACCTGGCCCTGGGGATGATCACGCCGCCCTTCGGTGTGAACCTGTTTGCGGCCTGCACGGTGGCCCGGATCTCCTACGATCAGATCGTGCCGGCCGTCATACCCTACGTGCTGGTCATCACCAGCTGTCTGGCGGTCATCACTTTCGTACCGGATCTCAGCCTCTGGTTGAGGGATCTCGTGTACCGCTGAGACGGCACCTTCAGACGGGCATTTTCATCATGGTCGATTCCAACCCGACCGCCGAGCCCCATCGGTGGCGCTTTTTTCGCATTGGTGGCTTCGACCAGGTCCGCATCGAGACCGCCGATGATCTGCGGCACCTGCACGAGCTCGACCAGAAGCTCTGGGCCGTGCTGGCCTGTCCCTGCTCGGGTCTGGAGATCGACAGCCGTACGCTTGCGCTGATCGATGCGTCGGATGAAGGCCGCCTGCGCGTGTCGGAAGTACTCGCCGCGGTGAAGTGGGTTTGCGAGCGGTTGTCCGATCCTGGCATCGTCTTCGACGGTGGCGCAGATCTTCCGGTCTCGGCCATCTCACAGGGTGATGTCGAAGGACAGCGTCTGGCCTCTGCCGCGAGGCAGTTGCTCGAACGCCTGGGCAAGACGGACGACGGGGCGCTCGAGGTCGGCGACTTTGCCGATCCCGCCCGGCTCTTCGCACCCGGTCACCTCAACGGCGACGGCATCGTCCCGGCAGCTTTGGCGGACACACCCGAACTGGTCGAGGCCATTGCCATGATCGTCGGTGCACTGGGAGGCGCGAAGGACCGCAGCGGTGAACTGGGCGTGGACCGTGCCCTGCTCGAGGCATTCACCACGCAGGCCCGTGCGGTCGTCGACTGGCACGCACAGGCGCGCGACGCCGCCGCCGCCATCATGGCGCTGGGCCAGGACACGGCAGGTGCCGTGGCGGCGTTCGATGCCGTGCGGGACAAGGTCGAAGACCATTTCGCGCGCTGCGCGCTGATCGCCTTCGACGCCCAGTCCGCTTCCGCGCTCAACCCGGAGGCCTCGCGCTACGGTGATCTGGCGTCGCTGCTGCTCTCACCCGACCATGCCGGGATGCAGGCCCTGCCGCTGTGCCAGGCCGCGCCCGGCCTCGATCTGCCGCTGCGCGACGGTCTGAACCCGGCGTGGCTGTCGGCGATCACGCGTTTTCGGGACCAGGTCGTGGTCCCGCTGCTGGGCGAACAGACATCGATCTCGCAGGTGCAGTGGCGACAACTCGCGCAGCAGCTCGAAGGTTGGCGGGCCTGGCAAGCGTTGCGGCCGGATTCCCCGGTGTCTGCGTTGGATCCTGCGGTCCTGCGGGCCTGGCTGGATGGAGACCTGGGGGCACGGCTGGCCGAACTCATCGACCGCGACGCCGCTGCCGACACCAGCGCCGCTTTGGTCGATGCGCTGGAGCGTCTCGTGCGGCTGCGCCGGGACCTCGGCACGCTGCTGCACAACTTCGTCAATCTGGTGGACTTCTACACGCCGGATCGCCACGCGGTCTTCCAGGCCGGCACGCTGTACCTGGATCAGCGCAGTTGCCAGTTGTGCCTGCGCGTGCCGGACATGGCCCGGCACGCCGCGATGGCACCCCTGTCAGGGACGTTCCTCGTCTACTGCCTGTGCACGCGCAACGGTGAGAAGCCGTTTCACATTGTCGCGGCCATGACGGACGGGGACGTCGACGACATGATGGTCCCTGGTCGCAACGGCATCTTTTATGACCGTGCCGGACGGGACTGGCATGCCAGTGTCGTGAAGATCGTCCCGAACCCGATCAGCGTGCGTCAGGCCTTCTGGAGCCCGTATCGCCGCGCGGCGCGCATGGCGGCCGAGCAGGTGCAGAAGTTTGCCGCGGCGCAGGAGAAGGCGCTGGACGCCAAGGCCTCTGCCGGCATCACCCAGGCCGGGCAGCAGGCCACCAGCGGCCAGAGTGCCGTCTCCCAGGGCTTCGACATCGCGCGTTTTGCCGGCATCTTTGCAGCCATCGGCCTGGCGCTCGGCGCGATCGGCTCGGCGCTGGCCGCCGTGATCGGCGGTTTTCTCTCGCTGCCGCTGTGGAAGATGCCGTTCGTGCTGGTCGGCTTGATGCTGATCGTCTCGGGGCCTTCGATGCTGCTTGCTTGGTTCAAGCTGAGACGCCGCAACCTCGGGCCGCTGCTCGACGCCAATGGTTGGGCGGTGAACATCCG
>JBMTXX010000069.1:0-15220 GCA_049453935.1 Rubrivivax sp. | reverse complement strand
CCGTTCAGGCTGAGCCTGTCGAAGCCCGCGATAACCCTCGCGGTCATCTTCCCCGTTCCGGCTGAGCCTGTCGAAGCCCCAGCGCATCGCCCTCCCACCTGACATCGAGCCAGCGCGCCACAGAAGCCGGCCCCATCCCAACCCGACCCCTTCAGGACTGACGCGGCGTCTCCACCAGCGCATCCCGTCGCGCCAGCGGCGGGAACAGCCGCCACCAGGCCACCACCACGCCCAGTGTGCCCAGGCCGCCCAGCAGCACCGCGCCGAGCGGGCCGAGCCAGGCGGCGGTGGCGCCCGACCGGAACTCGCCGAGCTGGTTGGACGCGCCGATGAACAGCGCGTTGACGGCGCTGACGCGGCCGCGCATCTCGTCCGGGGTCTCGAGCTGCACCAGGGTCTGGCGGATCACGACGCTGACCATGTCGGCGGCCCCGGTCACCGCCAGCGCCACCAGCGACAGCGCCAGCTCGGTGGACAGACCGAAGGCGAGGGTGGCCAGCCCGTAGACGCCCACGGCGGCGAACAGCTTCGGCCCCGTGCGCCCGTGGATCGCCCAGCGGGTGAGCACCAGCGACATCACCAGCGATCCCACCGCCGGTGCCGAGCGCAGCAGGCCCAGCCCCCAGGGGCCGACCTGCAGCACGTCCTTGGCAAAGATCGGCAGCAGCGCTGTGACCCCGCCCAGCAGCACGGCGAACAGGTCCAGTGACAGGGCCCCCAGCACCACCGGGCGCTGCCAGACGAAGCGTACGCCCGCCAACAGCGCTTCCATCGTCGCGGGCGTCAGGCGGTGCACACGCGGCGGGCGGATCGACAGCGCCAGCGCCGTGGCCAGCGAGAACAGTGCCACGCACACCCCGTACAGGATGGGCGCGCCCGCCGCGTAGACGAAGCCGCCGATCGCCGGGCCGGTGATCATGGCCGCCTGCAGGCCGCCGGAGCTGAAGGCCAGCGCACGCGGCAGCACGGCGGCCGGCACCAGCGAGGGCGTCAGCGCTTGCTGCGTCGGCATCTGGAAGGCCCGCAGCGCACCCAGCACGACGGCCAGGCCGAGCAACAGTTCACGGCCCATCCAGCCCCCCAGGGTGGCCGCCGCCAGCGCCCCCGCGACGCTCGCCTGCACGCCCAGGCACAGCGCGAGCAGGCGCGCGCGGTCGACGCGGTCCACGACATGCCCGGCGGGCAGCGCCAGCGCCAGCGCCGGCGCGAACTGCAGCAGTCCGATCAGGCCGAGATCCCAGGCCGAGCCCGTCAGCTCGTACATCTGCCAGCCAAGTGCCACGACCACCATCTGGCTGGACCCGGTGCCCGCCAGGCGGGCGTACCACAGGCGCATGAAGGCGCGATGCGCACGCAGGGAACTGGCAGGCAGAGGCGTCATGGCGTGGAAGTTTTAGGGCTGCGTATGGCCAGACGGGTGGTGCGGGCGGGATGGCTCGTGTGCCATCGGACGGCCTGGTCTGACCGGGTCGCGGCGCGCACGCGCGTACGTCGGGCGACCGCTCGCACGATACACCCGGGCGGCGAGGGCCTGTGCCTCGCGTGCCTGGGTGCCACTGGCCACGACGTTTCGTCGCATGCCCGCGGGCGCAGGCGGTCGAGTACGCCGGCCGCACGCTGGGGCACACTCGACGCCCCGCCCGTTCTCGGCTGCCGCCCAGGCACGGGCCTTCGACCTGATCCCTTAGGCGCTCAGGCCCCCAGACACAGCTATCCAAAGGACGCGACCGTGACCTCCGTGCCCCCGACCCTGATCGTGTTGTCCGATCCCGCCGAGCCGCAGATGCGGATGCTCGAGCCGCTGCGCGAGCGCGTGCGCATCGTCATCGGCCCGACCCTGGCGGCCGTGGCCGATGCCCTGCCGCAGGCCGAGGCCCTGCTGGTCTGGAGCGCCGGTCGCGATCTGGTGCGTGACGTGTTCACCCGCGCGCCGAAGCTGCGCTGGGTGCACTCGCGTGCTGCCGGGCTCGACACGCTGCTGTTCCCGGAGTTGATCGACAGCCCCGTGCCGCTGACCAACAGCAGCGGCGTTTACAGCCGATCGTTGGGCGAATTCGTCGCCGCGGCGGTGCTGTACTTCGCCAAGGATTTCCCGCGCATGCGGCGCAACCAGGCCGCCCAGCGCTGGGAGACCTTCGACGTCGACGAGACGCACGGCGCCACCATGGGCATCGTCGGCTACGGCGACATCGGCCGCGCCTGCGCGCGCCTGGCGCAGGCGCTGGGCATGCGCGTGCTGGCGCTGCGCCGCCGGCCCGAGATGTCCCACGGCGATCCGCTGGTCGACGAGGCCCTGGGCAACGACCGCCTGCACGAGTTGATGGCGCGTTCGGACTACGTCGTCGTGGCCGCACCGCTGACGCCCGACACGCGCGGACTGGTCGACGCCGCCGCCATCGCGGCGATGAAGCCCACGGGCGTGCTGGTCAACGTGGGCCGCGGCGCCATCATCGACGAGCCGGCGCTGGTCGACGCGCTGCAACGCCGCGCCATCCGCGGCGCTGCGCTGGACGTCTTCACCCAGGAGCCGCTGCCCGCCGGCCACCCCTTCTGGGCGATGGAGCAGGTGCTGATGTCGCCGCACACGGCCGACCACACGGCGACCTGGATCGACGACGCGATGCGATTCTTCGTTGCCAACCTCGAACGCTTCACGCGCGGCGACGACCTGCTCAACGTGGTGGAGAAGCGGCTGGGGTATTGAGGAGGCGTGTCCTTGCCGGATCCGGTCGAGCCAAGGGAAAGTACCAGTGCCTCTCCACTGTCATGCTGTTAGCCTGTCATACCAATGGTCGCCGCAATTGCCCTGAGTCCTGTCAAGCGCCGCAAGGTCCACGAGGACATCGCGGCGCAGTTGGAGGAACTCATCACGTCCGGGGTCTTGCGGGAAGGCGATGCGCTCCCAGCCGAGCGCACCCTGATGGCGCAGTTCTCGGTGGGTCGGCCGGCGGTGCGGGAGGCCTTGCTGGCGCTGGAGCGCGGCGGACTCCTGCGGGTGTCCAACGGCACGCGGGCCATCGTCAGCCGGCCGACGACCGCCATCGTCCTCGACGGGCTGTCGGCTTCCGTCCGGGTGGCGATGGCCACCGACGAGGGCATGCGCAACTTCCAGTCGGCGCGCATTCTTTTCGAGGCTGCATTGGCGCGTCAGGCGGCCCGGCGCGCCACGCCGGCGCAGATCGATGCCCTGCATGCCGCACTGGTGCGCAACGAGCGGGCCATCGGAGACACCTCCGCCTTCGAGCGCACAGACGTCGAGTTTCACTACGAGATCGCCCGCATCGTCGGCAATCCGCTGTTCGTCGGCATGCATGAGGCGCTCGTCGGCTGGCTGACGGAGCAGCGCAGCGTGGCGCTGCGCAGCGCGGAGATGGACCATCGCGCTTACCGGCATCACAAGGCCATCTTCGATGCGATGGCCGCGCGTGATCCGGACGCGGCCGAGCGCGCGATCGAGCTGCATCTGAACGAGGTGGTCACCGCGTTCTGGAAGATCAAGGCTGAAAAGGCCGGGGTGGCCGGTGGCTGACCCGGTGCGCCATGTGGGTGGGACGCCGCAAGCGGTGCGTTTGTGACGTTGACGGGGTGAATTTGACGGGGCGACAGCATGGGATTTCACCTGGAGGCCGCCGAGTGCGCGGCATATGCACGGGACGGATGCCTCTTTCCGCTTCCGGTGCTGACCACGCAGGAGGTCGCTGAAGCGCGACGGTGCATCGAAGCTTTCGAAGGCAGCTTGGGCGGGCCGCTGCCCAAGGAACTCCGGCACAAGCCCCATCTCTACTCGAGCACGATCGACACCCTCATCCGCAAGCCGGAGATCGTCGACCGTGTCGAGAGCCTGCTCGGACCGGACATCCTGTGCTGGGAGACGGTGCTCTTCATCAAGGAACCAGGGGATGCGGCCTTCGTCTCCTGGCATCAGGACGTGGCCTACTGGGGGCTCGAGCCCTACGACGTCCTGACCGCCTGGGTCGCCCTGAGTCCCAGCACCCGACGCAGTGGCTGCATGCGGGTGTTGCCAGGGTCGCACCTCGGAGAGGTGGCGCCGCACAAGGACACCTTTGCTGCGGACAACATGCTGTCGCGCGGTCAGGAGATGCAGGTCGATGTCGACGAGTCCCGTGTGCTGGACATCGAACTGCAACCGGGTGAGATGTCCCTGCATCACGTGATGATCGCCCACGGCTCGGACCCGAACTCGGCCGACGACCGTCGCATCGGCCTGGCGATCCGCTACATCCCGGCCCATGTGCGCCAGGTGATCGGCCCGACCGACACCGCCACCGTCGTGCGCGGCGTCGACCGTCATGGGCACTTCCAGGCTGAACCGCGTCCGAGTGCCGACTTCACACCCGAAGGGCTGGAGACACAGCGTCGCCTTCGCGCCCAGCGGATGGCGGTGCTGATGCGTTCGATGGGCGGGTCATGAAATCCGCCAGACGCTGGATCAT
Organism: Rubrivivax sp.; assembly: GCA_049453935.1. GTDB lineage: Bacteria > Pseudomonadota > Gammaproteobacteria > Burkholderiales > Burkholderiaceae_C > Rubrivivax. The sequence continues at coordinate 10,766 of JBMTXX010000069.1, read as the reverse complement.
GCGTCCAGGTGCCCGGATACGGGGCGCCCAACGAGGAGCAGCTTTCGATGACTGACAGTGCCTCCGTCCGCAGGATCGACCACGAGGTCTTGCGACGTTACGTGCGCGGATTGTTCGAGGCGTCAGGGTCATTGCCTGACGAAGCGGGCATCGTCGCCGACCATCTGGTCGACGCCAACCTGAGGGGCCACGACTCTCACGGGTCGATACGCGCGGCGAAATACATCGGCTGGGTCGAGGCCGGGCAGCTGCTGCCCAACCGCCACGCCGACGTGGTCAGCGATCGGGGGGCACTCATGGTCGTCGACGGTGGATTCGGTTACGGGCAGGTCATCGGCCGTCAGTCCATGCAGTTGGCCATCGAGCGCGCGCGCAGTTTCGGCTTCTGCGCGCTCGGCATCCGCAACACCGGCCACCTGGGGCGGGTCGGTGCATGGGCAGAGCAACTCGCCGAAGCAAACCTGGTGTCCTTCCACTTCGTCAACACCTCCGGCTTCGGCATTCTGGTGGCGCCTCACGGCGGCAGCGATCGTCGGCTGTCGGCCAACCCCATGGCCGCCGGTGTGCCACTGAAGGGCAAGGCGCCCCTGATCCTGGATGTCGCCACCTCGAGCATTGCCGAAGGCAAGATCCAGGTCGCCCGCAATCGCGGCGAACAACTTGCCACCGGCATGGTGATCGACGGCATGGGACAGCCGACGACCGACCCTGAGCGGTTCTATGCCTCCCCCCCAGGCGCGATCTTCCCGTTCGGTGGGCACAAAGGCTCGGGCCTGTCGTTCATGTGCGAAGTGCTGGCCGGATCCCTGACCGGCGGTGCGAGCAGTCATCCGGACAACCCCACGGCCTCTCGACTGGTCAACAACATGTTGACGATGGCCTTCGACCCGGCTGCGTTCCCCACCGATCAGTTCGATGCCGACGTGACCCGGCTGACCGAGTGGACAAAGGCCTCGCCGCCGATCGAGCCGGGTGGTGAAGTGTTGCTGCCGGGCGAGATCGAGGCGCGAACGATGGTCGATCGTCTGGCCAGAGGGATACCCATGGATGCACAGACCCTTGGGCAACTGGGCGAGACGGCACGGCGCCTGGGTGTGCCCGTGCCCAAGGAGTTGCATGCCGCTTGGCATTGATCCGATCTGCCGCAGCACCGGCAGCCGTGCTCCGGGAAGGGCCCGCCCGGGGATCGAGAGGTGACATCGGGCCGTACGGAGGAAGAAGACCCAGCGCGATCCCGCTCCAACCCATGTTTCGACATCTTTGGTCATTCGGGAGCCGAGACTCCCCTCAAAGGAGACAGCGATGAGCATCACGAGATTCTTCAAGCCCTCCGGTCGTGCGATCAAGGCGACCGGGATGACCCGCCGCTCAGCGGCAACCCATGCCGCTGCGGCCGTCGCAGCCCCGTTGTTGCTGGCCGGGCCCGCGCAGGCGCAGGCGCAGCACAAGTGGAAGGCGCAGATCCTCTACGGCCCGAACACGGTGGTCTTCAAGGATTTCCAGCGCTTTGCCGAGCGTGTCAAGGAGACGACCAAGGGCGCCGTTGCGATCGAGACCCTGCCGGTGGCCACGATCGTGCCGCAGGCCGAGGCGCTGGACGCAGTCAAGGCGGGGCTGCTGGATGCGGCGGCGGGCACCATGGCCTACCAGGGGGGCAAGGAGCCGGCAGCAGCTTTCTGGGATCTGGCTGCCGGCTACGACAACCCCATGCACCTGCTGATGTGGCACAAGGTCGGTGGCGGCGCCGAATTGATGAACAAACTCGCTTCTCGCTGGGACGGGGTGTTCATCGGTCCGGTGATCCTGGGGCTGGAGTCCATCCCTTCGAAGAAGCCACTGCGTTCGATCGCCGACTTCAAGGGCTTGAAGATGCGTGCGCCTGACGGCATCCCCGCCGCCCTGTTCACAAAGCTGGGGGCGGCGGTGTCGGTGCTGCCCGGCACCGAGGTGTACACGGCGCTGGACACCGGCAAGATCGACGCGACCGACTGGGGCACGCTGTCGGTGAACGACGAGGCCGGCTACAACCGCATCGCGCCGTATGCTGTCTACCCCGGCATCCACTCACTGAACTCGACCGACTTCGTCGTGCGCAGGTCGAAGTGGAACGCGCTGTCGGCCGATCAGAAGGCTGCGGTGCAGACCGCGCTGGAGGAGTGGAACATCAGAACCATGATGAACCAGGAACTCGAAGACCGCAAGGCTGCAGCCAGGCGTGATCCGTCGACGCTGGTGACCTGGGGTGAGAAGGAGAAGCTGGAGCTGCGCAGAGTGGCCCAGGGCATCTGGGAGGAGTGGTCCAAGAAGAGTCCGCTGGCCAAGGAGGTTTACGACAGCCAGGTTCAGTTCCTGAAGCTGATGGGCAAGCTGTGACCTGAGGCCCGCTCGCGGGCCGATCCGTCGGGTGTGCATCGCTGCCCTCCCGACGGGTCGCGGCCGGCCTGACGGTCCCATCGATCCCCTCTGCGCAGCCACCCGAGGTACCCTCCATGGCCCAGACCGAGCAGTCGCCCCTGGTTCCGACGTCGGCAGACGTGACGCCGACGAATGCGATGGAGCGCATGATCGCCAACATAGGCAAGCTCCTGAGCCTGGGCTATGTGCTGTCCATCGCGGTGACGATCTACGACATCGTGATGGACAAGCTCGCCACACCGACGGTGTGGGTCTACGACGTCGTCACCACCGCCATCGCGGTGTCTTTCGTCATCGGCGGCTCCTGGGCGCTGCAGCGGCGTGAGCACATTCGCATCACGGCGCTTTTCGACCGCTATCCCGAACGCGCCAGACGCATCTGCGACGCCATTGGCTACGCCGGCTCGCTGGTCTACCTCTTCGTCGTGATGTGGTTCTCCTGGCGGCTGGCCAGCGAGTCCGTCATGACGTGGGAGGTCGGCGGCTCGGCATGGGCACAACCGACGCCCGTGGTCGTCAAGGTGTCGATGTTCCTCGGCACGTTGCTGATGATCGTCCAGGGTGGCATCAACCTTCGCAAAGTCCTGGCGGATCTCGGGCCTGCGCCCCTGCAGGTCAAGGCCGTCTTCGCGGTGGCGGCGCTCTTTGCCGTCTGGCTGGCGCTGTCGTTGGCCAGTGACGGCGCCTGGATGCCCTTGCGCCCGCTGGACCTGTTGGCCGGTGGGGAGTTCTCTGCCAGCATCGAGACGATCTCGCTGCTGATGCTGGCTTGCTTCGTGTTGTCGATCATCGTGCTGGGCATGCCGATCGCCTTCGCCACCGGCCTGGTGGCGGTGATCTTCTGCGTGGTCTTTCGCGACGTCGACTCGCTGGCCATCATCACCTTCCGCACCTACGGCTTCATCAACTCCTACGTGCTGCTGTCGGTGCCGATGTTCCTGCTGATGGCGGCCATCCTCGACAAGTCAGGCGTGGCGCACGACCTGTACGACGCGCTCAAGATCTGGGCGGGGGGTCTGCCTGGGGGTATCGCGGTGATGACGTTGATCGCCGCGTCCATCATGGCGGCGATGACCGGCATCATCGGCGGCGAGATCATCCTGCTCGGACTGGTGGCGTTGCCGCAGATGCTGCGCCTCGGTTACGACCCCAAACTCGCCATCGGCGTCGTCTGCGCCGGGGGATCTCTGGGCGTGATGATCCCGCCGAGCCTGGTGCTGGTCATGTACGGGTTGACGACGTCCACGTCGATCGGCGATCTGTTCCTCGCATCGACCGTCCCCGGACTGATGCTTGCCAGCATCTACATCGTCTACACGCTGATCCGATGCGCGCTGAACCCCTCGCTCGGCCCGCCCGCGCCGCCGGAGATCCGGGACATCCCGCTGCGCCAGAAGCTCGCGGCGATGAAGAAGGTATTGCTGCCCCTGCTCGTCATCCTGTCGGTGCTCGGCAGCATCTACGGCGGTGTCGCCTCGGTTTCCGAGGCTGCGGCACTCGGCGTCGCCGGCGTTGTCGTCGCCGCGGCGTTGCGAGGCACGCTCAACCTGAAGATGCTGCGCGACTCGATGTTCACCACGATGTCCACCTGCGGCATGCTGATCTGGCTGACCATCGGGGCCAACGCGATGGTCGGCGTCTACAACCTGCTCGGTGGCATCGCCTACATGAAGAGTGTGATGACCGGGTTGCCCCTGGATCCGATCGGCGTGATCCTCGTGATGATGGCCATCCTGCTGGTGCTCGGCTGCTTCATGGACTGGTTCTCCATCATGTTGCTGACGATGCCGATATTCGCCCCGACCGTGACGGCGCTGGGCTACGACCTGATCTGGTTCGGTGTCCTGTTCAACATGACCATGCAGGTCGGCTATCTCACCCCGCCCTTCGGTCAGGCCCCGTTCTACCTGAAGTCCGTGGCACCGCCCGAGATATCCCTGGACCTGATCTTCAAGGCGATGCTGCCGTTCATCGGTCTGCAGGTCATCGGACTGAGCATCGTCCTGTTCTATCCCGGCGTGGCGCTTTGGTTGCCCGGGCTGTTCAAGTAGGCGAAACCCCTGTCTCAACGGGAAGAAGAACGGACCATGTGGAAACCGCGGATTGCATTGACGATGGGTGATCCTGCCGGCATCGGGCCGGAGATCATCCTCAAGGCCGTGCTGCAACTGCAAGGCCGACTCGACGCGGGTTCTCTCGAACTGGTGGTGATCGGTTGTGCCGCCACCTATCGCTCAACCGCCGTCGCCCTGGATCTGGCGCAGCCGATCGAGGATTTCAGGGTCGCCGGTGAGGGTGGGCGTCGAACAGCCTTGTCCTTCATCGACGTCGGCGCAGGACACCCCGTCCCACCGGCCCAGGTCTGCCCAGAAGCCGGACAGGCCGCGTACGACGCCATCCGCGAGGCGGTCGATCTGGCGGTCAGCGGTGGGATTGACGCCATGTGCACCGCGCCGCTGAACAAAGAAGCGCTCAACCTCGCCGGCCACGCATACGGAGGCCACACCGAACTGCTCGCCGACCTGACGGGTGCGCGCGACTCGGTGATGATGCTGGTGCACGGAAACATGCGTGTCAGCCATGTTTCCACCCACAGCGCGCTGCGGCAGGTGCCTTCGAAGCTGACGCCCCTGCGTTTGAGGCGTGTGGTCGAACTGACGTCACAGGCGCTGCAGCGCCTGGGCATCGAGCGTCCGCGCATCGCGGTGGCCGCACTGAATCCGCACGCGGGTGAAGGTGGCCTTTTCGGTACCGAGGATCAGGACGTCACGGCGCCGACCCTGGCCGCGCTGTGCGCCGAAGGCCACGATTGCCACGGGCCGGTGCCGGGAGATACGGTTTTCGTGAAGCTGCGCGCTGGGCAGTACGACGCCGTGGTCGCGATGTACCACGACCAGGGCCACATCCCGGTCAAACTCCTTGGCTTTCACATCGATCCGACCACCGGGCAGTGGAGTGCGCTCAGCGGTGTCAACGTGACGCTCGGCCTGCCCATCGTGCGCACGTCGGTGGACCACGGCACGGCCTTCGACATCGCAGGACGCGGCGTGGCCCGTTGCGAAAGCCTGCTCGAGGCCATCGACTTCGGGGTCAGGATGGCCCATCCTGGCACCGCCCCGCAGGTGTCCCATGGGTGAAAGTCCTGCCTCCTGTTCGCAGGTACCCAGGCATGCCCGACTAGCCCCCCTCCTGGGCGGCTTGGGTGCGGTGGTCCGCTTCTCTTGACGACGTCCTGACCAGCACAGGTGACTTCCGATGACCATGAACCCCGTACGCGCCAGATTGCGCAGAGGTGAGGCAAGTTTCGGCGTGATGGCCTTCGAGTTCTTCACGCCTGGCCTGGCCCCCACACTGGCTGCCGCCGGTGCGGAATTCGTCCTGCTCGACTGCGAACACAGCGGGCTGGGCATCGAGGGCGTCAAGGCCCAGTGTGCGCATGCGCACGGCGCTGGCATCGTGCCACTGGTGCGTATCCCGTCTGCACAGTCGCACCTCGTGCCCCCGGTGCTCGACGCCGGTGCGCTGGGCATCATGATGCCGTTGGTCGAAAGCGCGGAGCAGGCACGCGCGCTGGTGGCAGCTTGTCGATACCGGCCGCTGGGCCGGCGCGGCCTGGGCTTCTCCGTGGCGCACGACCGGTACACCGGGGGGCCTGCGCTGCAGAAGATGCAGGCCGCCAACGAGGCGGTGCTGACGATTGCGCTGATCGAGAGTGCCCGTGGTGTCGAGCAGTGCGAGGACATCGCAGCGGTGCCCGGGCTCGACATGCTCTGGCTCGGGCACTTCGACCTTTCCGACAGTCTCGGCGTGCCGGGTCTGTTCGACGACGCCGGATATCTGGCGGCAGCCGCTCGACTGCGGGATGCGGCACATGCGGCTGGCAAACCGATCGGTTGGGTCGCGGGCGACGCGGTGCAGGCCCGGGCGGCGCTTGCGGCGGGATTCCAATGCGTGTGCATCGGCCATGAAGTCGTGATCCTGCGGCAGGCACTGGCCAGCGCCTTCGCGCAGGCGCGGCAGGAGGCTCCACCCGCAGTGCCCATGCTGGCTGGCGCCGGCCACTGCGGGTTGCCTGCGCCGCGCGCCTGACAGCGGCCCGTTTCAGCAACGCCGCCGGCCGCACGCCCCCGAACCGGCCGCGAGGACGAAGTGGGCGGGGGTCACATGATCGACCGTTCCTCGAAGCGCCTGCGCATCGTGGCCGACGACCTCACCGGTGCACTCGACGCCGCTGTCGGGTTTGTCGCGGGTGTCGGTCCCGTTCAAGTCTGTCGGTCGGCAGCGGCGGCCCGGGACGTCGATTGCGCTGCCATCGACATCGGTACGCGGGACCTGCCAGCCTGCGCTCTCGGGCCTGTCCTGGCCGCCACTGCCGGGCTCTTCGACGATGCCGACCTGTCCTTCAAGAAGGTGGACAGCCTGCTGCGAGGGCACTGGGCCGCGGAACTCGCCTTTCTCTGGGCGAGGGGACGCTTCGATCGCTGCGTGGTCGCACCCGCCTTCCCTCAGCAAGGCCGCATCACTGCTGAGGGTTGCCTCTTCGTTCGCGACCCTGTAGGGGCATGGGCGAAGGCCGAGGGCTTGTCCATCGTCGAGGCGCTGCAGCGCGTCGGTATCGCCTGCCCGGAGCGCAGAACGGTCAGCGCTGCGGCAGCGCCGTTCGACGGCGTGGCGGTGTTCGACGTCGGGTCAGCGCAAGCGCTGTCGACGCTCGCGCGTGCCGGACTCGGCTGGCCCGGCCGTACGCTGTGGGTGGGATCCGCCGGTCTGGCGCGCGCGCTGGTAGGAGTGCCAGTGCCCCTGCAGAGCATGATGGTGGCGCCTGTGCTGTTCGTGATCGGCTCGGCGCATCCCCGGACGGTCGCGCAAGTCGCCCGGCTGCAGGACGTGGCGGGCGAGCATGTCGTCAGGCACCGACCGGAAGATGCGCTGGCATCCACAGCGCTCGGCGTGCGGAAGCGACTGCACGGGCCTGGCCGTGCGGCGGCGCTGTGCTTCGATTTCCCAGCGGGCACGTCCACAGCATCAGCCGAGCAGATGATCGCGGAGGTGATCGCCGGGCTGGTGCGTGAAGTCGAAAGGCCGGCCACGCTGGTGGCGACGGGCGGGCAGACGCTGGCCAAGGTCTGCGATGCTGTCGGATGCTCGCGCTTGCACGTGCAGGCCGAGTGGGCACCCGGCATCGTCTTTTCCCGGATGGACGATGGCACATGGGCAGGCTGTCAGGTGCTGTCCAAGTCGGGCGCCTTCGGCGGGCGCGAACTGCTCGCCGAGTTCTTGCAGCGCTTGTGAGGAGGGCTCGAGCCAGGCCGGCGCCTGTGCGAGCTTGAAGAGGGCCTCACACCCAAGCCTGTATCACGTAGTCGTACAACGCCTGCGCGTTGGTCATGTCCACGCGCTGCAGCGCGATCTTCCATGCGTCCCCGCGGCGCACCAGCGTGTGCCGGTAGCTGCCGCCGAAGTGGCGCACCACGTCGCGGCGCAACTCCATCATCTGGAAGCGGGCATAGACCTCCACGCGTTCTGCCGTGGCGGATTCGATCAGGATGCCGCCGACCATGTGGTTGGTGCCCCAGGCCGCGGCCTGCGACCAGGCGTTGGGGTGGGTCAGGCGACCCATGCGCACTTCCATCAGCAGCCGGTCCTCGGCAAAGATCGAGGGTTCGGCCATCCAGTCGGTCTGGTCGGGCGTGGACGGCATCCAGTAGACGCCGTCGTCGTCGAACAGCGCGATCCAGTCGCCCCAGGCCCGGGCGTCCAGCATGGCCGCCTGGCGGTGCAGCAGCGTCTCGACCTCCCGCTGCAGCGCGGGGTCGACGGTGGCCGCCGGCTGCGGCACGTAGCCGCGTGCAGGCATGCGGCCGCGGCCCATGTGGTCAGGCGCGATGGACTCGGCGCCCGTCATCGACTGGATGGCTTCGATCACGACCCCGGTGCCCAGGGCCTGGCTGACATCTTGTGGGCGCATGGTTCAGGCTCCTGCGGGGGTGGAGGTCACGGGTGAGGACGCGGCAGCAGGCGTCGCGCCTTGCGCGGCGGCGGGCAGCGCCGGCCCGATGTACTGCGACCAGGCACGGAACTGGTTGCGCATCACCACCTCGGACGTGCCCTTGTTCGAGTAGAGGATGCCGTCGCGCTCGGTGTCGGTGCCGTGGTGACGGTGCAGGCTGACCCAGTCGCCGCCCGTGGACTCCAGCCCGCGCTGGGCCTTGGTCCAGTTCTCCAGGTCGTCGGCGTTGATCATCGTCGCCGGCGAGTTCACCAGGTTGTAGTACCACAGCGATCGCCGGTAGATGGCCTCGGGCGCGCCCTTGAGGCGGAAGTGCCAGATCTCCGAAATCGTCTTGTCCGGGGCCACCGGGCGCAGGCAGCGCAGCTGCTGCAGCGGCGACTGCACCGACAGGTAGGGGTAGACCAGCACGTGGTGGATGCTGCGCGACAGGTACTCCTCGGCCTTGGCCTCCCCGTAGGCCTGCTTCAGCAGGGTCTCGTACTCGACCGTGTCGGGGTCGGTCGGGCGCAGGCCCATGTAGGCCTTGAGGATGCCGTGGCCGTGGGGGAAGTTCACGGTCTGCACCTGGTCCCACTGGTCGAAGCTGGAAGCGAAGGTGGACAGGTAGTGGAAGAACAGCGGCGCCGAGCCCTTCTCGCCCTTGACGCGCTGCTCCACGCGGCGCGCCGGCACGCCGGTGGACTGGTGCGTCACCGAGGGGTGCAGCGCGTCGAGCTGGTTCTCCATGAAGAACTTCCAGTTCGAGTGCTGCATCACGCGGTGGCACACGCGTACCGCCTCGACCTCGCCCACAGGCGAGCGGTCGCACATGTCATCGAACGCGACCTTGGCCTCGCCCAGGAACTCCTCCAGGCTCGGCCCTTCGGCCGACAGGCTGGCGAAGACGAAGCCGCGGTAGCTGGCCACGCGCGCGGCCGGCTTCATGCTGCAGTCCGGGTCGTCCATGTGCAGCCGGGTGCCGTCGTAGGCCTGCTTCAGCGGGATGGCGCGCACGCGCCCGTCGAGATGGAAGCTCCAGGCGTGGTACGAGCACACGAACCCGGTGCCGGTGTTGCCGCTTTGGTTGCCGCACAACTGCACCCCGCGGTGCGGGCAGCGGTTGTAGAGCACGTGGATGGCGCGGTCCTTGGCGCGCACCATCACCATCGGCTGTCGGCCGATCTGCACGGTGAAGTAGTCGCCCGCCTCGGGCACCTGCGACTCGTGGCCGCAGTAGACCCAGATCTTCTCGAAGATGTGCGTCATCTCGAGGTCGAACAAGGCGGGGTCGGTGTAGACGCTGCGGTGCACCCGGTCGGGCTGCACCAGCTGATCGAGCGTGGGCAAGGGCATGGGGGTTGTCTCCGTGAGGACCGGCGCGCACCTTATCAAAGGCGGCACGACAGACCAAGAACCTTGCATGCCACTTCCATTACCATCGGTCATGGATTACCGCAAGGTGCAGCTGTTCCTGGCCGCCGTGCGCCACGGCAACCTGACCGAGGCCGCGGCCGAGCTGGGCCTTTCGCAGCCGGCGCTGTCCAAGAGCCTCAAGGCACTGGAGCGCTCGCTGGGCGTGCGGCTGCTCGAGCGTGGCCGCTTCGGCGTCAGCCCGACGCTGTACGGCCAGGCGTTGCTGCAGCATGGGCAGGTGCTGGAGGCCGAGATGCGCCACGCGCTCGACGAGATCGAGGCGCTCAAGGGCGCGCGCCTAGGCCATGTGCGCGTGGGCTGCGGCCCCACCGAGGCCAACCGCCTGCTGCCACGCGCGCTGCAGCGTCTGGCCGAGCGTGAGCCGGGCGTGCGTGTGACCGTGCTCTACGGCCTGAACGAGGCGCTGATGCCCTGGGTCAAGCACGGCGAGATCGATTTCGCGCTGTCGTCCGTGCCGGCGCGGTCGCAGGACCCGGACCTGCGCCACGAGCCGCTGTTCACCGAGACGGCGGTGGTGGCCGCGCGCGCCGGCCATCCGCTGGCGCGACAGGTGCAGATCACCCCGCAGCGGCTGGCGGACTACCCCTGGGTCCTGCCGCGCCAGCGCGAGCTCGAGCGCCTGGCCTTCGACGACTTCTTCCGCCGCCACGGCCTGACGCCGCCGCAAGCCACGACCGAGACCACCTCCACCGTGCTGATGAAGTCGTGCGTGATGCTGGGCGACGCGCTGACCTTCATCCCGCGCGAGCTGATCTGGTGGGAGGTGCAGGCCGGCCAACTCACCGCCCTGGACGTCGCCGGCACCGACTGGACCCGCATCGTCGGCCTGACCCGGCGACGCGTCGGCTCGCTCGGCCCGGCGGGGCGGCTGCTGGCCGAAGCGGTGGCGGCCGAGGCGCGGGTGCTGTTCGGGGGGTGAGGCGCG
>JBMTXX010000068.1:0-15301 GCA_049453935.1 Rubrivivax sp. | reverse complement strand
TGGCCGAGGAGCGGGCCACTTTCGTCAAGCGCGAGGGGGCGGCCGATGCGCGCGCCTGAGGCTGCGGTGGTGACGGCGGTGGCCGGTTTGGACGCGGATCGGGAGGCCGGCGATCGGGCGCCCGAAGACGAGGGCTTCGATGCGCCGCTGCCGCTGGTGCTGCCGGAGCTGACGGTGGTGCCTGACGCCCAGCAGGTCTTCATGTTCAGCGCCATCACCTGGAACCGCCACCGCATCCATTACAGCCGCGACGCCGCCCAGCGCGAGGGCCTGCCCGACATCGTCGTGCAGCGCGGGTTGATCGGCAACTTCTTCGCGCGCCATGCGCAGCGCTGGATGGGCGCGGCCGGGTCGGTGCGTCGCTTGGCCTGGCAGGTGCATGCCAGCGCCTTTCCCGGGCAGGCCTTGCACTGCCGCGGCGCGGTCACCGAGCGCCTGTCTCGGCCACCGGGAGACAGCGACGTGTGGCTGCGCCTGCAATCCCGCCTGGAGGACACCGACGGGCGTCTGGTGGCCAGCGCCGAAGGGGAGTTGTGCATCCACGCGCCTTTCTGAGGGACCTGGTCGGGGTGTGGCGGCGCCACGGCGCCACGCCGGCGCTGGCGACGCTGGCACATGCCGGCGTCAACCTCGTCGTGCCGTTGGAAGTGATGCAGGTCATCGTGCTGCACCGCGCGAGCTTGTCGGGGCCGAACGGACTTCGTGGGGGAACGGGCGGAAGCGGGACCCGGACCGGGACCGATCACGGGAGTGGTCGTGGGGCTGGCGGTGCGGTGGCCGACGCATCGGCTCTGACCTGTGTGAGCGTGACCGATCCTGGCCGCGTGCGCAAGAACGCAGACACGGACGCACACGCAAACAAACACGGACTCTTTCACGCCAGCCATCCCCCAACCGGCCGCCCCGGACACCGGACGCAGATCACCACCGCGCTGGCCGACGAGGCCACGCTGGCCGAGCTGCGCCGGCGCGGCGACTGGGCGATCGACGAGATCAAGCTCGCGCACTGGCGCGAGGGCGACCTGTGCCTGCTCAGCCTGGTCGACGGCCAGCCCGCGGGCTACACCTGGGTGCACGAGCGGGGGTGTCCGCAGATCCTGCCCGGGCTGCGCCTGCGGCTGCCGCCAGGGATGCTCTACAACTTCGCCGGCTACACCCATCCAGGCTTTCGTGGCCTGGGTCTGCAGGGCCTGCGTCATCGCGCAGTGCTCGAGCACCCGCGCTGGGCGTCTGCCGACACGCTGCTGGGCTGGGTGAAGACGACCAACCACGCCTCGCGCCGCGGGCAGGCGCGCAGCGGCTACGTGGACATCGGTCGCGTCCTGACGCTGGGGACGGGTACCCGCGCGTGGTACCGGTGGTCGAGTTCTCTGGCCGCGCACGGTGTCCGCGCCGAGCGGGTCCGTGCCACGCCCGGGCCTGCGTCACCGCCGGCCGAGCCGGAGGGCGTTGAGCCGCCGACGTGAGCAAGCGCAGACGCTGTCCGCGCGTTGCATGGCGCAATACAGATCTTCGGTTTTGATGAACAGGCTTCAGGCGTGCAACATCCCGTAGCGACGATGATTTCCGACCCTTGGCGTGTCAGGACCGCAGGCATGCTGGCGCTGTGGCTGATGGCCGGCCATTGGGCGATGGCGCAGGGGTCCGTGCCGCGACCGGCAGTGGTCTTCCCCGCTCAGGCCGCCACTGCGTTGGTGGCCTCCCCCGCCGCCGCCGATCAGGCGGGGTGGGCGGCAGCGGGGACGCCGTCCGCCGGCCCGACCGACCCGACCGCTGCGGGCTACCGCCTCGGCGCCGGCGATCTGGTGCGCATCGTCGTCTACCAGAACCCGGACCTGACCCTGGAGGCGCGTCTGACCGAGGCCGGGATGATCCGCTACCCGCTGCTGGGCCCGATCCGCCTTGGCGGTCTGGACATCGCGTCGGCCGAGCGGCTGATCGCCGAGGCGCTGCAGCGCGGCAGCTTCGTGCGCCAGCCGCAGGTGACGCTGTCGGTGCAGCAGGTGCGGGCGCACCAGGCCAGCGTGCTCGGAGGGGTCAACCGGCCTGGCCGCTATCCCATCGAGGCCACCGACCTGCGGCTGAGCGACCTGCTGGCCATGGCCGGCGGCACCGTGCCCGGCAGCAGCGATGTCGTCGTCGTCACCGGCGCGCGCGAGGGCAAGGCCTTCCGCTTCGAGGTCGCTCTGCCGCAACTGTTCGCGCCCGACGGCGCGCGCTACGACCTGCTGATGCGCGACGGTGACACGGTCTGGATCGACCGCCAGCCGCTGGTCTACATCTACGGCGAGGTCCAGCGACCGGGCGTGCTGCGGCTGGAGCGGGGCATGACGCTGATGCAGGCGCTGGCGGCCGGCGGTGGCCCGAACCCGCGCGGCACCGACAAGGGCATCCTCGTGCATCGCAGGGGCGAGGACGGCCGGGTGCGCGTGCTGCAGCCGCGCATGGACGAGCCGGTGCGCGACGGCGACGTCGTCTTCGTCCGCGAGAGCCTGTTCTGAGCTTGCGGCCTGCAGCCCGCAGCCGCGAGTCGCGCGACGCGCAGCGCGCCTTCCTTGCCCGGTGAGTCGTGCAGAGGTGAACCCATGACCCTGACCCATTTCCTGTCCGTCCTGCGTGCACGAGCCGGTCTGGCCCTGCTCGTGGTGCTCGTCACCGTGGCGGCTGCCGTGGCCGTGGGCGCGCAGTTGCCCGAGCGCTACCGCGCCAGCACCACGCTGATGATCGACACCGGCGCTGCCGACCCGGTCACCGGTGCCTGGATGGGGCGCTCGCCGACGCTGCTGGCCACCCAGGCCGACGTGATCCGCAGCGAGCGCGTGGCGCAGGACGTGGTGCAGCGCCTGGCGCTGGACCGTGAGCCGGCCTTCGTCGAGGCCTGGGAACGCGGCACGCAGCGCCAGGGACGGATCGAGCCATGGCTGGCGCAGACGGTGGTGAAGATGCTCGACGTCGAGCCGGCGCGCGACTCCGACATCATCGCGGTCACGGTCACCGCTGCCGACCCCGAACTCGCCGCGCGCATCGCCAACGCCACCGCGGCCGCCTACCTCGACACCAGCGTCGCGCTGCGCGCCGATCCGGCACGCCAGACCTCGGCCTTCTTCGAGACCCAGGCGCGCCAGGCGCGTGAACAGCTCGAGCGGGCGCAGGCGCGGCTGTCGGCCTTCCAGCAGGCGCGAGGCGTCTTCGTCGGCGACGACCGGCTCGACATCGAGGCCGCGCGGCTGAACGAGCTGTCCTCGCAGCTGACCGCGCTGCAGGCCGCGGTGGCCGAGTCGTCCAGCCGCCAGCAGATGGCGCAGGGCGCTTCGGCCGACCGGCTGCAGGAGGTGCTGGCCAGCCCGCTGCTGGGCACGCTGCGCACCGACCTGACGCGAGCCGAATCGCGGCTGCAGGAACTGGGCGCGCGCCTGGGCGAGCGCCATCCGCAGGTGCTGGAAGCCCAGGCGCAGGTCGACCTGCTGAGCCGCCGGCTGGGCGCCGAGACGCAGCGCGTGGCCGCCGGCGCCGGGGTGTCCAACACCATCAACCGCCAGCGCGAGGCCGAGCTGCGCCGGGCGCTGGACGCGCAGCGCGAGCGCGTGGCGCAGATCCGCGGCGCGCGCGATCAGGGCCAGGTGCTGCTGCGCGAAGTGGAGAGCGCGCAGCGCGCCTACGACGGCCTGCTCACCCGGCTGAACCAGGCCGGGCTGGAAAGCCGCGCCGGCTTCGCGCGCGCGCACGTGCTGGCCGAGGCGGTGCCGCCGCTGCAGCCGGTCTCGCCCGGCTTGCGCGTGCACGCTGCGCTCGGCCTGGCCGCGGGCGTCCTGCTGGCGCTGGGCGCGGTGCTGCTGCTGGAATGGGGCGATCCGCGGCTGCGCAGTGCAGGCGCGGCGGCCAGGCTGGTGGGCCTGCCGCTGGTCGGTGTGCTGCCCCGCCCTGACCGCGGCGCGCGCCACGCGGCACGCAAGGTGCCGCTGGTGGGGGCGCCGTCGATGCGGCGGCTCGCGCCGCCGTCCCGGCCTTCCACCGCGGGGCGTTGACGCCATGGCACGCCATCGTGACATCGCTCGCATCGAGCCCGCGCCGCTGGGGGCGTCCTACGCCGTGATCGACACCTTGGCAGACCCCCCGTGGTCGACCCAAGTCGACACATCGTCCTTTGCCGGGCTGGCACGCTCAGGCCTGGAGCCCGACGGCGGCACCGGCAGTGGCGGCAGCGTCGTGCTCGAGGCGCCCGAGCCGGGGGCGGCGATCGGCGGGGTCGGCCTGGAGCCGCGGCCGACGGTCGCGCGGCAGGCCTGGCGCGGCTTCCCGGAGGACCTCCACGCCGGCGGGCCCGTCGGCACACCCGCGGGACCCGACACGGGGACGGATCCAGCCCCCGGCACCTCGGCCGCAGCGGCGAGTGTCGGCACCGGCGCATCTGCCGCCGTTCACGGTGCCGAGGACCTCGGCCCGCAGCGGCGTCTGGGGGAGATCCTGGGCGAGCGCATCGGCCTGTCGCCGGGGCAGCTCGACGAGATCGCGCAAGTGGCCAGCCAGCGCCACGTGCGCTACGGCGACGCTGCCGTGGCGCTGGGGCGGGCCAGCGAGGCCGACGTGCTCTCGGCGCTGGCCGAGCAGTTCCGCTACCCGATGGCCCCACGTGACGGGCATGGCTTCCGGCGCGAACTGGCGATGCTGTCGCGCCCCTTCTCACGTCAGGCCGAGGCGGTGCGCGCGCTGCGCAACCGGCTCGGGCGCGACCACGCGCTGGGCGGCGAGGCCTTGCGCGCGCTGGCCGTCGTCAGCGCCGACCGGGGCGACGGCAAGACCTTCCTGGCCGCCAACCTGGCCGTGGCACTGGCGCAGCGCGGCGGCCGCACGGTGCTGGTCGATGCCGACCTGCGCGGCCCGCGTCAGCACCAGGTCTTCGATCTCGAGCCGGGCACCGGGCTGGCCGGGATGCTCAGCGGGCGGGCCGACCCGCAGGCCATCCGCGCCGTGCACGGCGTCGGCGGGCTGTTCGTGCTGCCGGCCGGGCAGGTGCCGCCGAACCCGTTGGAACTTGTCGAGCGGCCGGATTTCGCGCGCCTGATCGCGCTGCTGAAGGCGCGCTTCGACCATGTGATCGTCGACACGCCGGCCGCGCGCTACGGCGCCGACGCGCTGGCCATCGCCGACTGCTGCGGCGCGGCGCTGCTGCTGGCGCGGCGCCACGCCAGCGCCCTGGCGGCCGTGCAGGCGCTGGCGGGCACGCTGGCCGAGGGCCCGGTGCGCGTGGCCGGCCTGGTGGTCAACGAGTTCTGAGCCTGACCCGCCGTCCAGTCCGCGCAACTGCTGCCCCCCTTCCCATCGATGCCCATGCTGTCGACGCTGCCCATGTCCGTGCTGCCCCTGCTGCCCTGGCGTGCCGCGCCGTTCGAGCCCGTGCCGCGCCTGGACGTGCGCCGTCGGGCGTCGGCACGCTCGTTGCGGGTGTGCTTCGTCGGGCTGGAGAACCTGCCGGTGTTGTCGCGTGCCTACAGCCGCCACGGTGTGGGCGGCGAGCAGGTGCAGCACACGCTGCTGGCGCGCGCGCTGGCCAGACGCGGGCACGAGGTGTCGATGGTCGTGGGCGACTACGGGCAGGCCGACGCCGCGCGCGTGGACGGCATCACGCTGCACAAGGCGCATCGGCTGCGCGGTGGCGTGCCGGTGCTGCGCTTCTTCCATCCCCGGCTGACGGGGCTGTGGTCGGCCCTGCGACGCGCCGACGCCGATGTCTACTACCTGAGCTGTGCCGGCCAGCAGATCGCCATCGCCGCGGCTTTCGCCCGGCTGCACCGACGCCGCCTGGTCTTTCGGATCGCGCACGACCGTGACTGCGAGCCCGATGCGCTGCTCGTCCCGCACCGGCACGACCGCTGGATGTACGGCTGGGGCCTGCGCCGCGCCGACGTGGTGCTGGCGCAGAGCCAGCAGCAGGCGGTGCGGCTGAAGGCCAACTACGGGCTGGACAGCCAACTGGCGGCCATGCTGGTGGACCCGCCCGGGCAGGTGCCTTCGTTCGAGGCGCGCGAGGTCGACGTGCTGTGGGTGAACAACCTGCGGCCCTTCAAGCGGCCGGACCGGCTGCTGACCCTGGCGCGTGCCTTGCCGCACCTGCGGTTCGAGATGATCGGCGGGACGCAATCCGGGCACGAGGCGATGTACACGCAGATCCAGGCCGAGGCGCAGACCCTGCCCAACCTGCGCTTCCTCGGCCCCGTGCCGTACCACGAGGTCAACGGGCACTACGAGCGCGCGCGGGTCTTCGTCAACACCTCGGATTCCGAGGGCTTCCCCAATTCCTACCTGCAGGCCTGGCGCCGCGGCACGCCCAGCGTGGCCTTCTTCGACCCCGACGCCGTCATCGCCCGCCACGGGCTGGGCGCGGCGGTGCCGGACGACGACGCGATGGCGGCCGAGGTGGCGCGCCTGGCGACGCAGCGCGAGCCGTGGGCGGCCGCGCACCGGCGCTGCCTGGACTTCATGGACGGGCACTATGGCGACGACCGGGTGCTGCCACCCTATCTGGAGGCCCTGCATGGCCACCACGACGACGGGCGCGGCCGCTGAGCGTCCGGCGGCCGTCCAGCCGCCACCGCTGCGTGCCTTCGTCGTCACCGTGGACACCGAAGGCGACGACCTGTGGTCGCGCCCACGCGACATCACCACCCGCAACGCCGCCTTCCTGCCGCGCTTCCAGGCACTGTGCGAGGACTTCGGCTTTGCGCCGACCTGGCTGGTCAACCACGAGATGGCCTGCTGCCCGGTGTTCCAGCGCTTCGGACAGCAGGTGCTGCGGCGCGGCACCGGTGAGATCGGCATGCACCTGCACGCCTGGAACAGCCCGCCCGTCGTCCCGCTGACCGACGACGACTTCCACCACCAGCCCTACCTGATCGAGTACCCGGAGGATCTGATGGAGGCCAAGATCGACCACCTGGCGGGCCTGCTGCGTTCGCGTTTCGACAGCCCGGTGACCAGCCACCGCGCCGGCCGCTGGGCCTTCGACGCGCGCTACGCGCGGCTGCTGCACCGCCACGGCTTCGAGGTCGACTGCTCGGTCACGCCGGGCGTGGACTGGCGCGCCGCGCGCGGGGCGCCCCAGGGCCGGGGCGGGATCGACTACCGCGGCTTCCCGCGCGACCCCTACCGCATGGACGCGCAGCGCATCGACCGCCCGGGCCGCGGCGGCCTGCTGCAGGTGCCGGTGTCGGTGCTGCGCTCGCGCCTGCACCGCTGGGCCCCCTGGGCCTACCGGGTGCCCGGCCTGCGCGGTCGGGCCTGGCGTCACCGCCCCGACCGGCAGTGGCTGTACCCCGACGGGCGCAACCTCGCCTCGATGCGCGAGGTCGTCGACGAGGCCCGCGCGGCGGGCCGGCCGGTGCTGGAGATGGTGCTGCACTCGTCCGAACTGATGCCCGCAGGCAGTCCCAACGGCCGCGACGAGGCGGCGATCGAGGCCCTGTACCGAGACCTGCGCGTCTTGTTCGCGCAGGTGGCGCAGGCGGGTTTCCAGGGCATGACGCTGGGGAATCTGGCCCGTCGGGCGGGTTCGGCATGAAGGCGCCGGCCGAGACGTCCACGGGCGGGGCCGGACGAGGCGCGGACACGCCCCCCGCCACGCCGCGCGACGGGCCGGGCCCCGGCGCCAGCCCCGCGCCGACTGCGCTCGACGGCATCAGGCGCCCGCACGTGGCCTTCGTCGCCCGCCACGTCTGGCCGGTGCTGTCGGGCGCGCGCGACATCGCCTTCGTCGGCGGTGCGGAGGTGCAGCAGACGGTCCAGATGCGCGCGCTGCGCCGCGCCGGCTGCCGCGTGTCGGTGCTGGTGCGCGACCACGGGCAGCCCGCCCAGGTGGACTGCGACGGGATCGCCGTGCACCGCATTCCTGAGTCAGGCCGCCGGGGTTGGCCTGGACTGCGCTTCGTGCATCCACGCATGTCGGACATCGTCGGCCTGCTGCGGCGCATCGATGCCGACCTGGTCTTCGTCCAGACCGCCAGCGAGGAGGTGGCCTCGGCCGCGGTCTGGGCGCGGCTGGCGCGACGTCCCTTCGTCTTCGCCGGCGCGAGCGACATGGACTTCGTCCTCGGCCCGCTGCCGGGCATGCCGGCGCGCCATGCCGCGGCCTACCGCTGGGGCCTGCGCATGGCCGATGCGGTGATCGTGCAGAACGTGGCCCAGCAGACGCTGCTGCGCCGGCACTTCCAGCGCCACGGCGTCCTGATCCAGAACGGCTACGAGGAGCCGGGCGCCCGGCCCGGCCGGCCCGACGGACCGGTGCTGTGGGCGGCCACGGTCAAGCCGCTGAAGCGACCGGAGCTCTTTGTCGAGCTGGCGCGGCGGCTGCCGCAGCGCCGTTTCCTGATGGTGGGCGGGCCGGGCGCGACGGCCGACGGGCCGGGGACCTTCGACCGTGTCGCCCGGCTGGCCGGCGGCCTGCCCAACCTGCGCCTGACCGGCCACGTGCCCTACGCCGAGGTCGGCACGCACTTCGACGGGGCGGCGCTGGTGCTCAACACCTCGGTCTACGAGGGCCTGCCCAACACCTTCATGCAGGCCTGGCTGCGCGGCATCCCGACGCTGTCCTTCGTGCGCCCGGAATCGGCCCCCGGCTGCAGCGGCACCATCGCCTGCGACGGCCTGGACGACATGGCGGCGCGGGTGGAGACGCTGTGCGCCAACCCGACTGCATGGACCGCCGCCAGCCTGGCCTGCCGGCGCCACTTCGAGGCCCATCACACGGTGCAGGCGGCCGTGCAGCGCTACCTCGAGGTCTTCGACGAGGTGCTGCGGCGATGAGCGGGGTGCTGGCAGGACAGGCGGTCACGACGCCGCAGCCACCCCCCGGTGCGCCCAGGCCGTCGGCGCCACCGGCCCGACGCTCGCTGGCGGCGCGCGCCTTCGGCTGGGGCAGCGGCATCTCGCTGGTGCGGCTGGCCTGCAGCTTCCTGAGCATCAAGGTCACGGCCGTGGTGCTCGGCCCCGCCGGCCTGGCGTTGGTGGCGCAGCTGGGCAACCTCGTGATGCTGCTGCAGAGCATGCTCGGGCAGGCGTTGGTCACCGGTTCGGTGCGCGTGGCGGCCGAGCATGGCGAGGACGCCGCGATGCGTGCCCGGGTGCGTGCCACGGCGCTGTGGCTGGCGCTGGCCGTCGTCGGTGCCGGCGCGCTTGTGCTCTTGGTGATGGCCACGCCCTTGGCGCGCTGGCTGCTGGCCGACGCCGCCCACGCCGGCGTCGTCGCGCTGGCGGGGCTGGCGGTGGCTGCGGCGGTCTGGGCCGACCTGCTGCACGGCGCGCTCGGGGTCTCCAAGGAGGTGGGCCTGATCGGCCGCGCGCAGATCGGCGCGGCGCTGCTGGGGCTGGCGGTGTTCGCGCCGAGCGCCTGGCGCTGGGGGCTGGACGGCGCGCTGTGGGCCTCGCTGGCGGTGTACGGCGTCGCCTCGGCGCTGAGCACGGTGCTGGTGCTGCGCCGTGCGAAGGGCGTCCGCCTGCGCGAGTTCTTCGGCCCCTTCGATGCCTCGATCGCGCGGCGCCTGGCGGGCTTCTACCCGATGATGATGGTCAACGGCGCGCTGCCGCCGCTGGCCCTGATCCTGGTGCGCGACGCCCTGAGCGGCACGCTCGGGCTCGAGGCCGCGGGCCTGTGGCAGGCCACCTGGCGGTTGTCGGAGGCCTACCAGATGGTCATCTTCTCGTCGGTGACGCTGTTCTTCATGCCGGCGCTCGGCGAGCGCGCCGCGCAGCCGCTGGCCTGGCGCCGCCAGGTGCTGCGCACGCTCGGCCTGGCCAGTGCCGCCACCGCCGCGCTGGCGTTGGCGATCGGGGCGCTGCGCGAGCCCATCGTGCATCTGGTGTTGAGCGCGAGCTTTGCGCCCGTGGTCGAGCTGATGCCGCTGCAACTGGTGGGTGACGTCTTCCGGGTCGCCGGCTGGATCCTGGGCATGGCGCTGGTGGGCGCGCTGCGCACGCGCGCCTTCGTCGCCGTGGTGCTGCTGTGGGCGCTGGTCTTCGTCGGCGGGACGCGGGTGCTGGTGCCGGTGCTGGGCATCGAGGGTGCGCTGTGGGCCTACCTGGCCGCCGGCGTGCTGCAGACGGCACTGGCCGCCTGGGCGCTGCGGGACCGGCTGGTGCGTCCATGACATCTCTGGCCGCCCCTCGTGCCGCCGTGCCCGAACCCGGGCCGGACCCGCGCCTGCTCGGCGCGGCGGCGCTCGTCCTGGCGGCCGTCGTCGGCGCGGCCCTGGCGCTGCTCGGGCCGCGGCCGGTGCTGCTGGCCGGGGTGGCGCTGGCGCCGCTGCCTTTCATCCTGCGCGATTTCCGGCTCGGCGTGGTGCTGCTGACGCTGGCGCTGCCGCTGGCGCCGATGCTGCCCTCGGTGCGCGGGCTCAACCTGCTCAACGTCCTGACACTGGCCACGCTGACCGCCTTCACGCTGCGTGCGGCCTTTTCCCGCGTGCCGGTGGTGGGGCTGCCGGCGCCGTTGTGGTGGGGTCTGGTGCTGCCGGCCACGGTGGGCCTGGCGGTGGCCTGGCCGCACATCCCCGAGGGCGTGCGCAACTACCCGACGCTGGCGGCCGCCACCGCGATCTACGACCCCCCGGCCTATGCCATGGCGCGCTGGGCCAAGCCGCTGTTCCATCACCTGGCCTATGCCTTCCTGCTGGCCAACGCCGTGCGCGCCAGCGTGCAGCCGCAGCGCTTCGTCTGGCTGCTGGCCGCCGCGGCCGTGCTGCCGTCGCTGGCGGTGCTGTACACGGTGGCGCGCTACCCTGGCCCGCTGGGCGAACTGATCGGCGACCGCGAGTTCATGGCCCCGCGGGGCATGCACGCCAACGAGTTCGGCCTGTTGCTGGCCCTGGCCTGCGGGCCGGTGCTGTTCGTGGCCACCGCGGCCACCCGCCGGGCCTGGCGCTGGGGCCTGGCTGGCGTGCTGGCGCTGGTGTTCGGCGCGCTGGTGCTGACCTTCTCGCGCGGGGCGCTGCTGGCCTGCCTGGTGATGCTGGCGGGCTTTCTCTGGCACCACCGGCGGCTGAAGACCCTGCTGGCCACGGCGGCACTGGCGCTGGTGGCGCTGGTGGCTGCGCCCGATGCGCTGCAGGAGCGCTTCGGCGCCGGCTTGCGTGCCGGCGCCCTCAGCGACACCAGCCGCGCCGAACACGACGAACTCACCGCCGGCCGGGTGCACGGCTGGACGCTGCTCGCGCCCGAGGTGCTGGAGAGCCCCTGGATCGGCCGCGGCCTGGGCTCGACGCAGTGGTCGGCGGCAGTGGCTGCCGGCCTGTACCGCGCCAACCATCCGCACAACATCTACCTCGAGGTGCTGATGGACCTGGGCCTGCTGGGGCTGGCGGCGATGGCCTGGGCCTGGTGGCACTTCCTGCGGCGGCTGCGGCAGCTGGCCGCCGAGCCCGCGTTCACGCCCGAGTTGCGGGCCTTCTTCCTCGGCGCGCGCTGGGCGGCCTGGGGCGCGCTGGCCATGGCGGCCACCACCGCCTACTACATGCCCAACGCGGCGCAGACCTTTCTGTGGATGGGTCTGGGCATGGCCTTCGCTTACTGGAAGGGGGTGCCCTCAGGCGCATCGGCCGCCGCCCGAGGGGTGTCGCCATGACCCCGGCGGAGAGCCCCCCCGGCGCACCGCCCGACCGCGCGGCCGCGCGCGCGCTCTTCCTCGTCAACTCCCTCGGCGTGGGCGGAGCGGAGAAGCAGGTCGTCTCGCTGGTCAACCGGCTCGAGCCCTCGCGGCTGGCGGTGTCGCTGCTGCAGATCAAGCACGACGACGCGCTGCGCACGCAGCTCGACCCGGCGCGCTGCACGCTGGGCACCGATGCCCTGCGCGTGCGCAAGGGGCTGGAATGGCCGGCGCTGTCGCGGCTGGCGCGGCAGATCGACACCCTGGCGCCGGACCTGCTGGTATGCACCAACATGTACGCGCTGGCCTGGGGCGCGATCGCGCGCGCGCTCAGCCGGCGCGGGGCGGCGATGAAGCTGGTCGAGGTCTTCCACACCACGCTGCCGGGCTCGCGCAAGGAGGCGCTGCAGATGCGTCTGGCGCGCCCGCTGCTGGCGCGCACCGACCTGCTGGTCTATGTCTGCCAGGCCCAGGCCACGCACTGGCGCCGCGCCGGGCTGCGCGCGCGGCGCGAGGCCGTGATCCACAACGGCATCGACACGGCGCATTTCACCGACACCTGGACGCTGCCGCAGAAAGCCGCGCTGCGCCAGCGCCACGGCATCGGCGCGTCGGACTACGTGCTGGGCCTGTGCGCCGTGATGCGCCCGGAGAAGGCGCACGGTGACCTGCTGACAGCACTCGCACAACTGGCTGCCGGCGGCCTGCGCGTGCACGCGCTGCTGATCGGCGACGGCCCCGAGCGCCCTCGCATCGAGGCGCAGGTGGACGCGCTGGGCCTGCGCGCGCAGGTGCGCATCACCGGCACCCTGGCCGACGTGCGGCCGGCGATCGCCGCCTGCGACGCCATGGTGATCCCCTCGCGCGCGGTCGAGACCTTCTCGATCGCCGCGCTGGAGGCCATGGCCTTGGGCAAGCCCATGCTGATGTCCGACATCGGCGGCGCGCGCGAGCAGGTCGAGCCTGGTGACCACGGCCTGCTGCACGCCCCCGGCGACGTCGAGGCCCTGGCCACCCATATCCGCCGTCTGGCCGACCCGCGCCTGCGCCGTCGCATGGGCGAGCGTGCGCGCGAGCGCGTCGTGGCCTCGTTCGACGTCGGGGCGATGGCCAGGCGCTACGAGGGGCTGCTCATGGATGTGGCGCGGTCCTGCTGAAAATCCGATCGTGCCCATGGGGGGTTTCGCGCTTGCGCTGGGGGCGCCTGGGCATCCGCGAGAATCCGCCGTCGTCGCCCTAGGCTGTCGTGTCGGCGCCGTCGCAGGCGCAGGCGTTGGGCGACATGTCGGACCACCTCGGAGCCTCGCCCATGTCGATGATCCCCATCCTCGACCTGATTCGTCGGGTGCCGCTGTTCGCGCAGCTCAGTCCGGAACTGGCCGAGGCGGTCGCGTCCCGGGTGACCAAGCGCCGGTTCCGCCAGGGCGAGGTGGTCGTCTCCCAGGGGCAGCCGGCGGAGGGATTGTTCATCCTGCTGAACGGGCGGGTGCGCGTGCTGACCACCGACGAGCGCGGCAAGGAGGTCATTCTGGCGGTGCTGAAGGCCGGGGCCTTCGTCGGCGAGATGAGCCTGATCGACCGGCAGCCCGCCTCGGCGACGGTGCGCGCGGAGTTGCAGACCGACACGCTGCTGCTGGACCGCGCGGAGTTCGAACGCAGCCTGCCGGGTGCGGACAGCCTGTCCTACACCATCATGCGCGGCCTGGTGCGCCGGCTGAGGCTGGCCGACCGTCGCATCGAGATGATGGCGCTGCTGAGCGTGCACGGCCGTGTCGAGCAGACGCTGCGTGACATGGCAGAGGAGTCTGGCGGGGACCTCGTGATCACGCGCCGTGTCAACCGTCAGGACGTCGCCAAGATCGTCGGTGCCTCGCGCGAGATGGTCAGCCGGGTGATGCGCGACCTCGAGGACAGCGGCGCCATCGTCACGCGTCCCGATGGCAGCGTGCTGCTGCAGTCGCGGCCGGCGGTCCAGGGCGGCTGAGGGCGGCCCGCGCGTCCAACGGTTTGCTCTCACAGCAGGCCGTGTCCACAGGGTCTGGCCGCGCATCGGTGGTGAGGGTGTTGCCCATGAACCCCTGACGTCAGGCGGCGTCCGCGGAGTTCGACAGAGCGCAGGGGCGTGCGATTCGAAGGGACCGTCGACGCGTCGTTTCGGCGCGACAGTCCTCGGCCGATGCGATGGGAACTTGAGGGTTGTCAGGTGCCGATGCTGCGCCAAACCATGATTTTTTTCATGGTCGGCGGGCTGTCCTGCGGGGTTTCCGGCTTGTCGGGCTGGGGTGGGTCTCGCACCATTCGCACAGCCCCGAGGGGGCATGCCGCGGAGGTATCCGCCGCGGACGCCGTTTCGACGTGTTTACCCTGATCCCACTGCCACTGCATCGAAAGGAAACTGTCATGCTCGAACTTCTGTCCAGCCGCCAGACCCGTCCCGTCCAGCCCGTCGCGCCGTTGAGGCCCGCGCCGCATGCTGGCGCCGTGCCCTCGTTCGTGTCCTCACGGGTCGACACCTACTTCCGCGAGCGCGCCGTCAACCCGGTGACCGGCACCCACATCCTCAAGGGCCGGGTGCCCGGCCCCGGCGCGGTGATGGTCACCAGCAACGACTACCTGTCGCTGGCGCGCCACCCCGAGATCGTCGCCGCGCAGGTCCAGACGCTGCGCGCCATCGGCCACGGCGAGCCGCGCTCGGGCGTGTTCGACTTCGGCGAGGCACCGATTCGGGTGCTCGAGACGCACTTCGCGCAGGCCTTTGCGTCCGAGTCGGCGCTCGTGGCGCAGTCGGGCTGGTGCGCCAACACCGGGCTGCTGCAGTCGATCGCCGACGAGTCGACGCCGGTGTATGTCGACATGTTCGCCCATATGTCGCTGTGGGAAGGGGTGCGCAGCGCGGGCGCCACGGCGCGGCCGTTCCGCCACAACAACCCCGAGGCGCTGCGCAAGCTGATGGACCGTCACGGCCCAGGCGTTGTCGTGGTCGACGCGCTTTACAGCACCACCGGTGTCGTGTGTCCGCTGTTGGAGATGGTCGAGGCCACCGAGGCCAGCGGATCGGTGATCGTCGTGGACGAGTCGCACTCGCTCGGCGTGTACGGGCCACGCGGCGCCGGCATGGTGGTGGCGCAGGGCCTGCAGGACCGCGTGCACTTCCGCACCGCCAGCCTGTCCAAGGCCTTCGCCGCGCGTGGCGGCCTGGTGCTGTGCTCGGACCGCCTGGCCGAGTATCTGCGTTACCAGTCGCTGCCGGCGATCTTCAGCTCGAGCCTGCTGCCGCACGAGATCGCGGGGCTGGAGGCGACGCTGGGCGTCATCCAGCGGGATTCGGCGCGTCGCGAGCGTGTGCTGGCCCACGGCCGGCACCTGCGCGCGCGGCTGCGCGCCATCGGCTACGACGTCGGCGCCGACGAGACGCAGATCATCGCGCTGGTGGCCGGCCCTGAGCACCTGACGATCCAGTTGCGCGACGCGCTCGAGGCGCGTGGCATCTTCGGTTCGGTCTTCTGCGACCCGGCCACGCCGCGCAACCGCTCACTGGTGCGCTTCACACTCGGCGCCGACCACGATCGCGCCGAGATCGATCGCATCGCCGACGTGTGCGCCGAGATCCGGCCGCACCTGACGCTGGACCAGTGGCCGGGCGCTCGCCGCCAGGCCCAGCAGGCCGCCTGA
>JBMTXX010000067.1:0-15620 GCA_049453935.1 Rubrivivax sp. | reverse complement strand
TCCGTCCAGGCCCAGGTGCTGAACCTGATGCGCGACCTGCAGGACAGCTTCGGCCTGAGCTATCTGTTCATCAGCCACGACCTGAGCGTGGTCGACCTGGTGTGCGACGAGGTCATCGTCCTGCAAGGCGGTCGCATCGTCGAGCAGGGAACGCCCGACACCGTGTTCCGGCAACCGTCCCACCCCTACACGCAGCGGCTGCTGGCGGCGGTGCCGGCACTCGAGCCTCCCGGCTGAGCGCTTGAGACCACCCGCGACGCGCGGGTAAACCCTTGCGCCCGGCGCCCGGGATCGCCTGTCGCATGGCGCAGAATCAAGTCCGTCAACCCGGAAAGGAGTCCCCGATGGACCTGTCACGCCGCCACCTGAACGCGTTGCTCGCCGGCCTGCCGCTGGCAGGCACACTGCCCGACGCGCTGGCACAGACACGCAAGGACCGAGTCACGCTGGCGATGGTGCTGGAGCCGCCGGGGTTGGACCCGACGACCGCGCCGGCCGCTGCCATCGGTGAAATCGTCCATTACAACGTGCTCGAGGGCCTCACCAAGATCAACGTCGACGGCTCGGTCACCCCGCTGCTCGCCGAGAGCTGGAGCCTGACCCCGGATGGCAAGGCCTACACTTTCCGCCTGCGCAAGGGCGTGAAGTTCTCCGACGGCGCGACGCTGACGGCGCAGGCGGTGAAGTTCAGCTTCGATCGGGCCCGCGCGCCGGGCAGCACCAACAAGGCGAAGAAGGCGGTGTTCGACAACATCGCCAGCGTCGTCGCGCACGACGACCACACGGTGATCTTGGTGCTGGACAAGGCCGACTCGACCCTGCCGTTCCGTCTGGGCGAGAACACCGCCGTCATCCTGCACCCCGACAGCGTGGCCCAGGCGGCCACACGGCCAGTGGGCACCGGGCCCTACACCGTCGACAGCTGGGCCAAGGGCAGCGCCGTCAACCTGGCGAAGTGGGACGGCCACCGCAACGCGGCCAAAGTCCCGCTCAAGCGCGCAAGCTTTCGCTTCATCAACGACCCTGCGGCCCAGGTCGCCGCGCTGTTGGCCGGGGACGTCGACGGCATGCCGCGCTTCGGCGCGCTGCAGGCGCTGGCGCAGTTCCAGTCGGACAAGCGCTTCACGGTGGAGATCGGCAGCACGGCCGGCAAGGGTCTGGTGGCCATCAACAACCGCCGCAAGCCGCTGGACGACGTGCGGGTGCGCCGCGCCATCAGCCACGCCATCGACCGCAAAGCCTTCATCGACGGCGCGCAGCAGGGCTTGGGACGCCCGATCGGCAGCCACTTCGCCCCCACGGACGACGGCTACCTCGACCTGACAGGTCTGTATTCGCACGACCCTGACAAGGCGCGCGCGCTGCTGAAGGAGGCCGGGGTGAGCACGCCGCTGAACCTGACGCTGACGCTGCCCCCGCCAGCCTATGCACGCGTCGGTGGCGAGATCATCGCGGCGCAGTTGGCCAAGGTGGGCATCAACGCGAAGATCGAGAACGTCGAGTGGGCGCAGTGGCTGTCGGGGCCCTTCAAGGGCAATTTCGACCTGACCATCATCAACCATGTGGAGCCGCTGGACTACGCCACCGCTTACGCCAACCCGGCCTACTACTTCGGCTACGACAGCGCGAAGTTCCGCGGCCTGGTCGCGAGCCTGGCCGAGACCGGCAACGCACGCGAGCGCGCCCGCCTGTGGCAGCAGATCCAGCGCCAGCTCGCCGAGGACGCGGTGAACGCCTGGATCTGGAACCCGGCGCAGGTGGCGGTGGCCCGGCGTGGCCTCAAAGGCCTGTGGAGCAGCTCGCCGATCTTCGCCAACGATCTGGCGGCGGTGCGCTGGGGCTGAGCGGCGCACGGCCCACGACGTACGAAGAAGCATGGCGGCACTGCACGAACTGGACGCGCAGGCGCTGTCGCGCGCCTACGCGACGGGTGACGCCTCGCCCGTCGAGGCCGTGACGGCCTGCATCGCGCACATCGCGCGCTGGGAGCCGCGGTTGTGCGCGCTGTACGCCTACGACCCCGAAGCCGCGCTGGCTGCGGCGCAGGAAAGCGAAAAGCGCTGGCGCGCTGGCACGCCGCTGTCGGCCCTGGACGGCGTCCCGGCCACGGTCAAGGAGAACATCGCCACGCGGGGTGTGCCCATGCCCGCCGGCACGGCCGCCAGCGAGTTGCACCCTGCCCCCGAGGACGCGCCACCGGCGGCCCGCCTGCGCGAGGCCGGCTGCATCCTCCTGGCCAAGACGACAATGCCGGACTACGGCATGCTGACCTCGGGGCTTTCGAGCTTCCACCGCCTCGCGCGCAACCCCTGGGACCTGCGCATGAACCCGGGCGGCAGCAGCGCGGGTGCGGCGGCGGCGGCCGCCGCCGGCTACGCGCCGCTGCACCTGGGCACCGACATCGGTGGCTCGATCCGTCTGCCGGCCAGCATGTGCGGCGTCTTCGGCCTGAAGCCCAGCCTGGGGCGCATCCCGATCAAGCCCCCCTACGCGGGGCGAGCGGCAGGCCCGATGACGCGCACGGTCACGGACGCCGCGATGCTGATGCGGCCGTTGTCCCGGCCCGACTGGCGCGACACCATGAGCCTGCCCTGGCAGGACATCGCCTGGGGCGCGCTCGACATCGAGGTGCGCGGGCTGCGCCTGGGCTTGCTGATGGACGCCGGCTGGGGCCTGCCGGCCGAGCCGGCGGTGGCTGCGGCCCGCACGGCCGCAGCCAGCGCTTTCGAGGCGGC
Organism: Rubrivivax sp.; assembly: GCA_049453935.1. GTDB lineage: Bacteria > Pseudomonadota > Gammaproteobacteria > Burkholderiales > Burkholderiaceae_C > Rubrivivax. The sequence goes on along the minus strand of JBMTXX010000067.1, from coordinate 12,885 downwards.
CGGGGCGACGGTCGAGGAGATCGCGCCGTTCTCCACACGCGAGATGATCGACGGCTTGGACCGCTTCTGGCGCATGCGCTCCTGGCTCGACATCTCGGCGCTGCCGCCGCACCGCCAGGACAGGGTCCTGCCCTACATCCGGCAATGGGTCTCGACCGCAGCCTCGTTGTCTGCGGCAGATGTCTTCCACGGCTACAGCCAGATGGGCGCGTTGCGCGAGGCAGCGGTCCGGGCCTGCCAGCCCTTCGACTTCGTGCTGTCGCCGGTGGCCCCGGTGGCCGGCTACCCGGCCGAGTCGGCCAGCCCCATCGACGACCCGATGCGTCCGTTCGAGCACATCGCCTTCACGTTGCCCTACAACATGAGCGAGCAGCCGGCCGCCAGCATCGATTGCGGCCACACGGCCGCCGGGTTGCCCATCGGTCTGCAGATCGCCGGTCATCGCCACGACGACCTCGGCGTGCTGCGGCTGGCGCACGCCTGGGAACAGATGCGTCCAGCGCCACGCGCGTGGCCCGAGCCACCGCTGGATACCGACGTCTGCGTCGTCGACGCCGTCCCCCGATGAACACACCGGATCTGCGCGGCAACCCCACGGGCACCGCCTCGAACGCCGCGCGCGACCACGCCGAGCGCGCCTTGTGGCGCATGATGTCCTTCTACGGCGACCCGCTGTCCGACCTGGACGCCGCCTGCGAAACCGACCCGGGCTGGGCCATGCCCCACATCATGAAGGCCGGGTTCCTGCTGAGCCTGACCGAGCCCGGCGAGCTTTCCAGGGCGGCTGCGCTGCTGGATGCCGCACGCGAACGCGAGCGCAGCTGCACGCCGCGTGAACGGGCTCACCTCGACGCCCTCAGCCAGGTGCTCGAAGGCCGCTGGGCCGCCGCCTGCCGCAGCTGGGACGCCCTGCTGATCGAGCACCCGCGCGACGCGCTGGCCCTGCAGTGGGCCCATCTGTGGGATTTCTACCGTGGCGACGCCGTCGCGCTGCGGCAGCGCCCCGCACGCGCCTTACCCGAATGGGACCCGTCCGATCCGCTGTACGGCTACGTGCTGGCACTGCACGCTTTCGGGCTGGAAGAGTGCAACCTCTACCCGCAAGCCGAGGACACCGGTCGGCGCGCGCTGCAGATCAACCCCCAAGTGCCCTGGGCTGTGCATGCGGTCGCGCACGTGATGGAGATGCAGGGACGCTTCGACGAAGGCGCGGCCTGGCTGCGCCAGCAGCAGGCGGCCTGGGCGGAAGGCAACGGCTTTGCGCGCCACCTGTGGTGGCACAAGGCGCTGTTTCGCCTGGAAGTGCTGGATCACCCTGGCGTGTTGCGGCTGGTCGACACCCAGCTCAGCGGGGCGACGGTCGAGATCACGCTGCACCGGCTGGATGCCGCTTCACTGCTGTGGCGGCTGCACCTGCTCGACAAGGACGTGCAGGCGCACGCGCGGGCGCTCGTCGCCCACTGGCCCCTGGACGAGTCGAGTGCCGGCTTCTACGCCTTCAACGACCTGCACGCGATGGCCGCGCTGCTCGTGGCCGGAGAACCCGGCCGGGCCGAGTCGTGGCTGGCGCGCTGCGCCCAGCGCGCCATGGCCGCCGACGATGCCCGGCGCGTGAACCACCAGATGGCGCGCGAGATCGGCCTGCCGCTGATGCGCGGGCTGCTGGCCTACGCGCGCGGCGATGCCGACGGCGCTGTGGACCTGATACACCCGGTGCGTGCCCTGGCGCACCGCTTCGGCGGCAGCCACGCACAGCGCGACCTGATCGACCAGACGCTGATCGCCGCCAGCGCGCGCGGCAGCCGGCGATCCCTGGGCCGTGCGCTGCTCAACGAACGCCAGCTGGCCAAACCCGCCACACCGCTGACACGCCACTGGATCGAGCGCGTGGGGCGGCCTGAAGCCGCTCGCGCTTGAACGCCCCGCCCTCCCCGCTGGCCGCACTGGCCAGCGGCACGCTGTTCGCGTTGGCGGCCGGGCTGCTGTGGGGTCTGGTGTTCATCGCGCCGCTGCTGCTGCCGGAGTACCCGGCGGTGCTGCTGTCGGTGTCACGCTACCTGGCCTTCGGGCTGATCGCCCTGCCGCTGGCCTGGTGGGATCGCCACGAGCTCGCCACACTCGGTCGCGCCGACTGGATCGAGGCGCTGAAGTTGTCGCTCGTGGGCAATCTGCTGTACTACCTCTTCCTGGCGGCCGCCATCCAGCGCGCCGGCGGGCCGCTGCCGACGATGATCATCGGCACGCTGCCGGTGGTGATCGCCGTCACGTCCAAGCTGCTGGAGCGGCGAAGTGCGCCCGACCATGCGCCGCCCTTGCCCTGGATCCGCCTGCTGCCCTCGCTGGTCCTGTTGGTGCTGGGCATCGGCCTGGTGAACCAGGCCGAGCTCACGCGGCTGCACGAGGAGCCCGCCTTCGACGCCGCGCGCTACGCGCTGGGCGCGCTCCTGGCGCTGGGCGCGGTGGCCTGCTGGACCTGGTATCCGATCCGCAACGCGCGCTGGCTGCAATCCCACCGACAGCACACCTCGCGGGCCTGGGCCACCGCCCAGGGGCTGGCCACACTGCCGCTGTCGGCCGCGGGCTTCGGCGCCTTCTGGGCGGCGCAGGTGCCGCTCGGCGCGACGACGTTCCCGATGCCCTGGGGTCCAGACCCGGCCTTGTTCATCGGGCTGATGTTCACCATCGGGTTGTTCGGCTCCTGGCTGGGGACCCTGTGCTGGAACGCCGCCAGTCAGCGTCTGCCCACGACCCTGGCCGGCCAGTTGATCGTCTTCGAGACGTTGGCCGCGCTGACCTACGCCTGGGCGCTGCGCGGACAGTGGCCCGACACCGCCACGCTCCTCGGTGCGGCGCTGCTGGTGGTCGGCGTGGCCACCGCGCTGCGCGCGGCTAGCCGCCCCGCAGCACCGCCCCGGTGAGCGACTGCAACGCGGCCATGGACAGGCCCGGGCAGCGATCGACCACGCACAGGCCCTCGGGCGTCACGTCGATGACGGCCAGGTCGGTGTAGATGCGCCGCACGCAGCCCACACCGGTGAGCGGGTAGGCGCAGCGCTCGACGACCTTGGGCTCGCCGGACTTGGTGGTGTGCTCCATCATGACCCAGGTCTGGCGCGCGCCCACCGCCAGGTCCATCGCGCCACCCACCGCTGGAATGGCATCTGGCGCCCCGGTGTGCCAGTTGGCCAGGTCGCCGCTGGCCGCGACCTGGAAGGCACCGAGGACGCACACGTCGATGTGCCCACCGCGCATCATGCCGAAGCTGTCGGCATGGTGGAAAAAAACGCCACCGGGCTTCAGCGTCACCGGCTGCTTGCCGGCGTTGATCAGGTCGTAGTCCTCCTGGCCGGCCGCAGGCGCCGGGCCGAAGCCGAGGACGCCGTTCTCGCTGTGCATCAGCACCTCGCGATCGGCCGGCAGATGATTGGCCACCCGGGTGGGCAGGCCGATGCCGAGGTTGACCACCATGCCCTCGACGATGTCGCGCGCCACGCGGCGGGCCATGTCATCGCGGGACCAGCGGGTCCAGGCGGCAGCCGTGGCGGTGGCGTCTGAGGTCACGGTGGAGTCCTTTCCGGGTTCGCCGATCGGGTCAGGCCTGGATTCCGACCGCTCGCGTGCGGCGGCGCTCGACCGGCACCACCCGCTGCACGAACAGGCCCGGGGTGACGACGGCCTCAGGGTCCAGACCTCCGAGCGGGACGACTTCGTGGACGCTGGCCACCGTCAGGCGCGCCGCCATCGCCATGAGGGGGCCGAAGTTGCGCGCCGTCATGCGGTAGGTGAGGTTGCCCCAGCGGTCACCGCGTTCGGCCTTGATCAGCGCCAGATCGGCGTGCAGGGCGGTCTCGAAGACCTGCCAGCGGCCGTCCAGGAACCTCGTCTCCTTGCCGCGGGCGAGTTCGGTGCCGTAGCCGGTGGGGGTGAAGAAGCCGCCGATGCCCGCCCCGGCGGCGCGGATGCGCTCGGCCAGCGTGCCTTGCGGGACGAGTTCCAGCTCGAGCCGGCCCTCGCGATACAAGCGGTCGAAGTGCCAGGAGTCGGCCTGGCGCGGGAAGCTGCACACGACCTTGCGCACCCGGCCGGCCGCCAGCAACGCGCCGATGCCATGGTCGCCGTTGCCGGCGTTGTTGTTGATGATCGTCAGGTCGCCGACCCCACGCTCGATCAGCGCGTCGACCAGTTCGTCTGGGATGCCTGCGGTACCGAAGCCGCCGATCATGACGGTCGCGCCGTCCTGCACATCGGCCAGCGCCTGGGCGGGGGTGGAGACGATCTTGTCGATCATGGGGCGTGGGGTGGTGCGGCGCAGTTGGGCCGTCAGGCTCGGGCGGCGGAACCTGACCGCCCCGCATCGTAGCGGCATCAGGACTCCACGGCCCTGCCAGGCCGTCGCCGGTCTTGCGCCCCACAATCCAGGGTGCGACTGCACAAGGAGACCCGCGATGCACCCGGAATCGACCGTCTTCCCCACCACCCCGGCCTGGGAAGGCGACGGCACCCACCGCATTCCCTTCCTCGCATACACCAGCCCGGAGATCTACCGGCGCGAGCTCGAGCGCTTCTTCTACCGCGGGCACTGGTGCTATGTCGGCCTGGAGGCCGAGGTGCCGAACCCGGGTGACTTCAAGCGCACGGCCATCGGCGAGCGCTCGGTGCTGCTGGTGCGCGATGCCGACGGTGGGCTGAACGTGCTGGAGAACGTCTGCGCCCATCGCGGCATGCGCTTCTGCCGCGAGCGTCACGGCAACCGCCGGGACTTCACCTGTCCCTACCACCAGTGGAACTACTCGCTCAAGGGCGACCTGCAAGGCGTGCCCCTGCGCCGCGGCGTCAAGCAGGACGGGCAGGTCCACGGCGGCATGCCGGCGGACTTCCAGGCCGCCGAGCACGGGCTGACCCGGCTGAAGGTGGCCGCACGCGGTGGCGTGGTCTTCGCCAGCTTCGATCACTCGGTGGAACCCTTCGAGGACTACCTCGGCCCGGAGATCCTGCGCTGGTACGACCGCCTGTTCGACGGCCGCAGGCTGAAGATCCTGGGCTACAACCGCCAGCGCATTCCGGGCAACTGGAAGCTGATGCAGGAAAACATCAAGGACCCCTATCACCCGGGCCTGCTGCACACCTGGTTCGTCACCTTCGGGCTGTGGCGCGCCGACAACCGCAGCCAGTTGCGCATGGACGCGCGCCATCGCCACGCCGCGATGATCTCCACGCGCGGCAACGCCGGGCGCGCCGGCGACGTGGCCGCGGTATCGAGCTTCAAGGCCTCGATGAAGCTGAACGACCCGAGCTTCATCGACATCGTGCCCGAACCCTGGTGGGGCGGCCCGACGGCGGTGATGACCACGCTGTTTCCCAGCGTGATCCTGCAGCAGCAGGTCAACAGCGTGTCCACCCGCCACATCCAGCCCACCGGGCCCGGCAGCTTCGATTTCGTCTGGACGCACTTCGGCTTCGAAGACGACGACGCGACGATGACGCAGCGCCGGCTGACGCAGGCCAACCTGTTCGGTCCGGCGGGCTTCGTCTCGGCCGATGACGGCGAGGTCATCGAGTTCTCGCAGCAGGCCTTCGACAGCAAGCCCTTCCACCGCGCCGTGGCCGAGCTCGGCGGGCGCGACGTGGCCGACACCGAACACATGGTGACCGAGACGCTGATCCGCGGCATGTACCGCTACTGGCGCGAGGTGATGGAAGACGGCCCGGCAGACACGCGCGCAGCCGCCGCCGGGGATGGCCGGACCAGCCCGGCCGCAGCCGTCCAGGGAGCGAGCTGATGAACCCCGCGCTGAGCTTCGACGACTTCCTGGCGATCACACAGCTCTACGCCGACTATGCGAGCGCGGTCGATGCCGGGCAGTGGGACCGCTGGCCCGAGTTCTTCACCGACGACGGCATCTACCGGCTGCAGCCGCGCGAGAACCACGAGCGCGGCTTCCCGCTGGCCACACTCGCCTTCACCGGCAAGGGCATGATGCGCGACCGCGCCTACGGCATCCGCGAGACGCTGTTCCACGACCCGTACTACCAGCGCCACGTGGTGGGTGTGCCGATGGTCAAGCAGGTGGCGCCCGGGCGCTGGCACTGCGAGGCGAACTACGCGGTCTTCCGCACCAAGCTGTCGGAGCTGTCGACGGTGTTCAACGTCGGCCGCTACCTGGACGTGGTCGTGCGGACGCCCGAGGGGCTGAAGTTCGCCAGCCGCGAATGCATCTACGACAGCGAGATGGTGCCGAACTCGATCATCTATCCGATCTGAAACCCAATCGAGGCCGCTTCGGAGCCGGGCCGGGGAGGACGGGGTGAGCACGCGCCTGTGGGACCGGTGACCACACCGGCGTCCGACCAGCCCGTCAAGCGTCCGGAACTGGCATGTCGAGGGCTGTCAGGGCTCGTCACGCGCACCGACATCGGTTCCAATCCGAGCGTCGGGCGCCCCGAAGAAAACAGCCACTCAGGAGACCGAGTCCATGACAACGCCGCCGCAACTCGTGCAGATGTCCGATGCCCACATCGTCCTGCCGGGTCAGTTGCTGTCCGGCGGCGTGGACACCGCCGGACTGCTGAGGTGTGCGGTCGCCAGCGTCGATCGGCTGCTGCCCGAGGCGACCGCCGTGTTGCTGTCCGGCGACCTCGTCGATGCAGGGAGCGATGCCGAGTATCGGCACCTGCGTCGCCTGCTCGAGCCGCTGCGCTGCCCGGTCTACCTGATGCCGGGCAACCACGATGCGGTGCCCGTCCTGCGCGAGGTCTTTCCCGATCATGCGTACCTGCAGCCGATGCGCGACGACCCTGCGCTGGCGCCGCACGTGCTCTACGCGGTCGACCTTGGCGGCCTGCGGCTGGTGGCGCTCGACACCGTGGTGGCCGGGCGGTCGCACGGCACGCTGTGCGCCGCGCGTCTGGCGTGGCTGGACGCCACGCTCGCAGCGGCCCCCGAGGTGCCCACGCTGGTGGCCATGCACCACCCGCCCTTCGACACCGGCATCGTGCACATGGACGCGATCGGCCTGCGCGAGGGCCGCGAGGGTCTGGGGCAGGTGCTGCGGCGGCATCCGCAGGTCGAGCGCGTGATCTGCGGGCACCTGCACCGCACCATCGTGCGTCGCTTCGGCGGCACGGTGGCCATGACAGTGCCGTCGACAGCGCACCAGATCTTCCTGGACCTGCGCCCCGACGGCATTCCGGGCTTCGTCCATGAGCCGCCGGGGTACGCGGTGCACACGCTGCGCGAGGGGGCCGTGGTGTCCCACCTGGCCGCCAGCGGCGACCATGGACCGCCGACGCGCTTTTACTGAACTGCACGGGCGGCCCTTGGCAGGAAGCGGCCGTGAGGCTGTCGCCAGGCGCCCTGCGGGCGTCGCAAGGCTTTTCTGTGGGCAGAGGGAGGGTTGACGTCATGAGGATCTGCATCGTCGGCGCAGGCGCCGTCGGCGGGCTGTTTGCCGGCTGGCTGGCCCAGGCAGCACCCGCTGCCGGGACACAGGTGTCGGTGCTGGCACGCGGCGCGACGCTGCGCGCGCTGCAGACACAGGGCCTGTGGCTGGACACGCCCGGAGCGCCTGCGACCCGGGTACCGCTGGCCTCGGCCGCGGACGCTGCGACGCTGGGGCCGCAAGACCTTGTCGTCGTTGCCGTCAAAGGCCCTGCGCTGGCCGACGTCGCGCAGGCTGTGCAGGCGCTGTGCCACGCCGACACCACCGTGCTCGTGGCGATGAACGGCGTGCCCTGGTGGTTCTTCGACAGCCTGCCCGGCGCGTGCACCGGGCTGCGTCTGGCCTGCGTGGACCCGGGCGATCGCATCCGGGCGCGCATTCCGACGGCGCAAGTGGTCGGCTGCGTCGTGCACTTCAGCGCCGCCACACCCGAACCCGGCCGAGTGCAGTTGGTGCAGGGACGGCGTGTGATCCTGGGTGAGGCGATGCCGCAGACCGCGCAGGGCGACCGTCTCACCCGTCTGGCGGCCCTGCTGGAGCGCGCAGGTTTCGAGACCGAGACCAGCGCCTGCATCCAGCGCGACATCTGGTTCAAGCTCTGGGGCAACATGACGGTCAACCCCGTGTCGGCGCTGACCGGCGCGGCCAGCGACGCCATCCTCGACGACCCGCTGGTGCGCGCCCACATCAGCGCGGTCATGCGGGAGGCCCGGGAGATCGGGAACCGCTTCGGCATCCCGATCGACCAGGCGCCGGAAGACCGCCACGCCGTGACGCGCAAGCTCGGCGCCTTCCGCACCTCGATGCTGCAGGACGTCGAAGCCGGCCGGCCGCTGGAAATCGACGCGCTGCTGGGCGCGGTGCGTGAGGTCGGTCAGCACCTGGCCGTGCCCACGCCCCACCTGGACAGCCTGCTGGGCCTGACGCGGCTGATGGCGCGCACGCGGGGCCTGTACCCGCCGGCGTGACCCCTGGTGGCCCGGTGGGTCCTCGCGATCCGGTTCGCGACAGCGCCTGCCACAGGCGATCGACAAGGCGTGGCCAGGGCCACGGACGGCATGGGGCCGGTCAGATCCCCAGCGGGTCGACGTCGATGGCCCAGCGCAGAACCCCCTTGTGGTGCGAACGCAGGTCCTGCAGGCCGGGCAGCCAGGCGCCGAGCATGCGTTGCAGCGCGACGCGCGACGGCGACTCCAGCATCATCTGCATGCGCTCGACGCCGGCCACCCGCGCCACGGGCGGCGGCACCGGCGGGTACAGGCTGACGGCGCCGGCCTGCGGCATGGCGGCTGCCGCGTCGGACGCCGCGGTCAGGAAGTCCAGCGCGGCCTCGGCCGTGCGCGCCTCGGCGCGCAGCAAGGCCAGGTGGCTGAACGGCGGCAGCCCCGCCTGACGCCGCTCCTCGAGCTGCTGCGCGGCAAAGGCCTCGTAGTCGTGGCGCTGCAGCGCGGCGTACAGCGGGTGCTGCGGATGCCAGGTCTGCAGCCACATCTCGCTGCGCGCCGCCGCCTGCGCGTCCCGCCCGGCACGGCCAGCGGCCTGCAGCAGCAGGCTGAACAGGCGCTCGGCGGCGCGGAAATCGCTGGCGAACAGCGCGCCATCGGGATTGACCGCCGCCACCAGCGTGATGCGACGGAAGTCGTGGCCCTTGGTGACCATCTGCGTGCCCACGAGCACGTCGACCTCGCCACCGTGCACGGCCGCAAGCTGGGCATCCAGCGTGCCCTTGAGCCGCGTGGTGTCGGCGTCGATGCGCGCCACACGCGCGCCGGGCAGCAGCGCCGCCATCTGCTCCTCGAGTTTCTCGGTGCCGCGCCCGATGGGGGCGATGTCGAGGTTGCCGCATTCCGGGCAGGCACGGGGCACGCGCTCGGTCAGGCCGCAGTGGTGGCACCGCAGGGTGCGGTCGACCTTGTGGAACACGCGCCAGGCACTGCAGTGCGGACACTGGCTTTTCCAGCTGCAGGCGCCGCAGTGCAGCACCGGCGCGTAGCCGCGCCGGTTCAGCAGCAGCAGGCTCTGCTCGCCACGCGCGATGCGCGCCTCGATCGCCTGACGCAGCGGGGCCGCGAGCGCCGGGGCGTGTTCGCCGCGCTCGCGCGGCTGCAGGTTCATGTCGAGCAGGCGCACCCGGGGCATCGCGCCCCCACCGATGCGCTGCGGCATGGACAGGCGCCGATAACGCCCCTCGAGGGCGCGCTGCCAGGACTCGAGCGCCGGCGTGGCCGACCCGAGGATCACCGGCACGCCCTCCAGCCGGGCGCGGTAGACGGCCAGATCACGTGCCGAGTAACGCGCGCCCTCCTGCTGCTTGAACGACGGGTCGTGCTCCTCGTCGACGACGATGAGGCCCGGTCGGGCCAACGGGGTGAAGACCGCCAGCCGCGTGCCCAGCACCAGATCGGCCTGCCCGAGGTGGGCCAGGAGCCAGTGGCGCAACCGCTGCGCCGGGGTCAGGGCGCTGTGCAGGCTGACCAGCAGACGGTCGGGGAAGCGCTGCGCGAAGCGTGCCTCGAGCTGCGGCGTCAGGTTGATCTCGGGCACCAGCACCAGCACCTGGCGACCCGCCTGCAGCGCCTGCTCCGCCGCGCGCAGGTAGACCTCGGTCTTGCCGCTGCCGGTGGCACCGTGCAGCAGCACCGGGCGCGGGTCGTCGGCTCGCAGGTCGGCGAGCACCTGGGCCTGCTCGGCGCTGGGCGTGGGGCGTTCGGCCGCGTCGGCCCGCAGGGCCTCGTCCGCCGGGCTCGTCGGGTCGGCGGCCGCGGGCGCGTCCACCTCATCGTCGTCTGCCAGCTCGGGCTCGGCCGTCGACGGGACTCCCGCACGCCGGGCGAGCAGGCGCGCCAGACGTCGCTGGATCTGCACCCCCGTGAGTTTGCGCAACTCCGGCGGCAGCACGGCCAGCGCCATCTCGCCCACGCCGCGCTGGTAGTAGCCGGCGGCAAAGGTCACCAAGGCCCGCCAGGCGGGCGGCAGCGCCGGCAGGGCGTCCAGCGTCTCGGCCACCTCGCGCAAGGCGGGCGCCTGCACCGCGTCATCCGCCGCCTGCGCTTCGGCTGGGTCCCAGACGATGGCCGTGACCGTGCGCCGGCCCAGCGGCACCCTCACCAGCGTGCCCGCGGGCCACGGGTGGGCGGCCAGGTAGTCCAGCGTGTCCGACAGGCCCGCATGGCGCGGCATCTCCACCGCCACCGCCAGGCGGTGTGCGGGGGGCGGCTGGGCGTCCGATGCCGGGTCGCTCACCATGCCCGGCGTTCGCCTTCCGGCGCCTTGTCGATCTGCGGCAGGCACACGCCGATCAGCCCCATTTGCATCAATGTCCTCGCGTCGATCGGAGGAATGGGCCTCAAGTCCATGTCATCTCATGGTTTTTCACGCTATCCACCGTTTCTGTGGATAACTTTGTGGGCAAGCACTTGGAGAATGCCCCAAACCCTTGATCCATCATGTCTTGGACAAAGTTGCCTCATTTCTCAGCAACACAGGGACTGACGAAGAATCAAGGACTTGGACCAATTCTGGAGCATCAAACCCGTCCGAGCACAGGAAATCCACTCATCCAGGCCGCCTACCACGAAATTGGGGATAACTCGAATGCCAGACGTGTGTCAAGCACGTCTTTCGACCGGATGCACCGGTCGGCAAGGCCCTCGATGGGGCCTTCGAACCCGCCCGCGGCTCACGCAACGCGCAGGCGACGCGAGTGGGCGTGGACGGCCTCGACCAGCGCCGTCACGTGCTCAGGCGGCGTGTACTGGCTGATGCCATGGCCGAGGTTGAAGATATGTCCGTCCCAGCCGCCGTCGGCGCGCTGGGGGCGGCCGAAGCTGTCGAGCACGGCCATGGCCTCGCGCGCCACCGCCTCGGGCGGCGCGAACAGCACGTTCGGGTCGAGGTTGCCCTGCAGCGCCACGCGGTCGGCCACCGCGGCACGGGCGCGGCCCAGGTTGACTGTCCAGTCCAGGCCGACGACGTCGGCGCCGATGGCGGCGATCTCCTCCAGCCACAGCCCGCCGCCCTTGGTGAAGACGATGACCGGCACGCGCTGCCCGTCGCGCTCGCGCTGCAGCGCGCCGACGACCTGGCGTGTGTAGTGCAGGCTGAAGCGCTGGAAGGCGCCATCGGCCAGCACGCCGCCCCAGCTGTCGAACACCATCACCGCCTGCGCGCCGGCATCGATCTGCGCGTTCAGGTAGGCGGCCACCGCCTGCGCGTTGATGTCCAGGATGCGGTGCATCAGGTCGGGCCGGCCGTAGAGCATGCTCTTGACCAGGCGGTAGTCGTCGGAGCCCGCACCTTCGACCATGTAGCAGGCCAGCGTCCAGGGGCTGCCGGAGAAGCCGATCAGCGGCACCCGGCCGTTCAGCGCGCGGCGGATCGACGTCACCGCGTCGAAGACGTAGCGCAGGCGCTCGAGGTCGGGTACGGCCAGCGCGGCCACCGCGGCCTCGTCGCGCACCGGGTGCGCGAAGCGCGGGCCCTCGCCCTGCGCGAAGCTCAGGCCCAGGCCCATCGCGTCGGGCACGGTCAGGATGTCGCTGAACAGGATGGCCGCGTCCAGCGGGTAGCGCGCCAGCGGCTGCAGCGTCACCTCGGTGGCGTGGTCGACGTTGGTGGCCAGCCCCATGAAGCTGCCGGCCTTGGCGCGCGTGGCGCAGTATTCCGGCAGGTAGCGCCCGGCCTGGCGCATCAGCCAGACCGGCGTGTGGGACGTGGGCTCGCGCAGGCAGGCGCGCAGGAAGGTGTCGTTTTGGAGCGGGGCGAACATCGGGCGATTATGACCAGCCGGGCTGACGCTGGGAAGTGTCAGATCGGACGGATGCCCGCACCAGATACCCACGCCGAAACGATCCGGACGCGATGCATGCATCAACGCCGCTCGCCGCAACACACGTGCTGCGCCGAAGGCAGCCCTCAATCCGGGGCCTTGCGGCCGGCGCACAATCGGCCGATGCACATCGGCATCCTCACCGGCGGCGGCGACTGCCCGGGCCTGAACGCCGTGATCCGCGCGGCCACGCTGGAACTGCTGCACGCCGGGGCACGCGTCACCGGCATCGAGCGCGGCTTCCTCGGGTTGATGCGGCGCGCCCTGCGGCCGCTGCGCGCCGAGGACGTGGACGACATCCTCGACCAGGGCGGCACCATCTTGGGCACGCACAACCGGGCCGACCCCTTCCACGACTTCGGGCGCGGCGGGGCCGACGTCTCGGCCGAGGTGCTGGCCTGCGCGCGCGAGGCCGGGCTGGACGGCGTGCTGGCCATCGGCGGCGACGGCACGATGGACATCGCCAGCCGGTTGCACGAGCGCGGGCTGCCGATGATCGGCGTGCCCAAGACCATCGACAACGACATTGCGCTGACCGAGCGCACCTTCGGTTTCGACAGCGCGGTGGCCATCGTGGCCGAGGCGCTGGGCCGGGGGGGGCCCCCCCCCCCCCCCCCC